>NZ_DASXHW010000050.1:0-37049 GCF_036488105.1 Mycobacterium sp.
GATTCATCTCGCCCCACTCGGTGGCCGCCGATGCCGAGGGAAACCTTTATGTGTCCGAATGGTTGATCGGCGGGCGCTACACCAAGCTTGCACCCCGTCGCATGGCTCAACAGCGACGGTTGGCCGGTGTCGGCGTTCCTCACCTACGTGTTTGAGCGCGATGCGTTCTGGGTGACGTCCTTCCGCGACCGTCCCCGCGTCGACTGTCTACTGGCTGACCCCCGAAGCTCGGTCGCAGTGTCCAGCGCAGGCAAACCACTCGGCCACGGCCGGATGATCAGTGCCCGGACATGGGCAGTCGTGCACGATGACGTGTCTACAGCCGAATGGTTCTACCCGCAGTTCTGCAAAATGACCGGCCTGGACGCCGCGACGTTGGCCCGACAGGACCGCGTCGTCATTGAGCTTCGTCCGCAAGCGTGGAACAGCTTTGACGCCAAGCGAATGCTCCGCCGATAGTCAGCTCCAAGGAGCGATCAGCCAGCTCGCTCCTCGAGCCGCGATGGTGGACACGCAACGGGTAACTCAGAGTCGCTCGATCACCAAGGCGGAACCCATTCCGCCTCCGGCGCACATGGCGACTACGCCGATGGCGGCGTTGCGACGCGCCAGTTCGTGGACCATGGACACGACCATGCGCGCGCCGGTGGCCGCGATCGGATGGCCCAGGCTGATACCGCTTCCGTTGACGTTCACACTGGACTCATCCAGGCCGAGTTCACGACTACAGGCAACGGCCATGGTGGCGAACGCTTCGTTGATCTCGAAGACGTCGACATCGTCGGTGCTCAGTCCGCAGCGTTTCAACGCCTGCGGAATCGCGGTCACCGGGGCGACGCCGGTTCGCAGCACGTCGACCCCCACCGAAGCCCAGCCCCGGATTCGTGCCAGCGGCGTCAGGCCACGGCTTCGCGCGAAGTCCGCGCTGCCCAGGACGAGCGCGGCCGCGGCGTCATTGATGCCCGCCGAGTTGCCCGCGGTGACCACGGCCCCGGGGATTTCGGGGTGCAGCACCTTCAGCGCCGCAAGCACGTCGGGCGTCGTGCCGGCCCGCGGGTGCTCGTCGGTGCTGAACAGCTTTGTCGACCCGTCGCTGACCACTGGCACTTCGACGATCTCGTCCTCGAAGTAGCCCTTGTCGATGGCGTCTACGGCGCGCTGGTGGGATCGGGCGGCCCACGCGTCGGCTTGCTCGCGGCTAACGCCACAGAGCCGGGCGGTGTTCTCGCCGATCGTGACCGACATGTCGAAGGCCGGGATGTCGGGGGCGTCCGGGTGACTCTGCGGCGACCACCGGGTGGGCTCGCTGGCACCGGGTACCACTTTCGTCAGACGCGGCATCGTGCTCGCGCTCTCGGTTCCGCCGGCGACGATGGCATCTCCCATGCCGGCCATGATGGTCGCGGCGGCGAGCTGGACCGCTGTTGCGCCCGAAGCGCAGTGCCGGTTGACGGCGACGGCGGGCACACTGGTCATGCCCATCTTCACCGCGACGTGGCGCCCGATGACACCGCCGCCCTGCAGCGACTCGGCCAGGATGAGGTCGTCCAGCTGCTCAGCAGGGATCTGTGATCGGGCGACCGCGGCACGGACGGCGACCTCGGCGAGTCCGTAGGCGTCTACTGATGTCAGGGAACCCTTGCGGGCTCGGCCTATCGGTGTGCGGGCAGCTGACAAGATAAGGGCTTCACGCATCGTGATCTCCGTCGACGTGATGGCTTGGTGGGGTGTTGAGGGTGGTCATGGCGCCGGCGCACGGTCCGCGGTGAGGTGGGCGAGCAGTTCCCGGCGCAGCACCTTTCCGGTGGAATGGCGCCGCCCGATCCCGACGCGGTCGGGTAAGCCCGTCGCCGCCATTTCCAGCAGCGTCAGCACGTTAATCGCCGCGGTCCTTAGTCCGATGCGGGCAGCGCCTTGGCAGCCTTGATGACCAGCTGCCTGCCGTCGGCGGCCAGCGGGCCCGCGCCCGCTTTCGTGCACAGCACTTCCAGGCCGGTTGGCTCGTCTACGTAGCGCTTGCCGAGCACGACACCGTGTTCGGCGGTGCCCTTGGGGGCGGCGCTGCGCGCAGCATCGTCCGCGGTCATCGGAGCCCCCGCGCAGCTCAGCTCGGTGTGGGAGTGCGGCGCGCGGAGGACAATGATCTCGGTGTGACATGCGGTGCTGTGCAGGCGTTTCCCCGCCGCGAGTTCGCTCACGGCCCTTAATCCCAGAAGTGGAAGAGGTTGCGGGCATTGAGCTCCACGATTTTGCGGGCCTCATCGTCCGGTACGTCGACGAGGTGCTCGGCGAGCAGCTTGCGGGTGTGCGGCCAGTTGGAGTCCGAGTGCGGATAGTCGCTTTCGAACAGGATGTTGTCGACCCCAATGCGGTGGCGTTGCTCGATGCCGGACTGGTCGGAGATGAAGCAGCCGTAGATGTGTTCCCGGAACAGATCAGACGGGAGTTTGTCGGCGTTGATGTTGCACCAGTACTTGTGCCGGCCCCAGGAGTAGTCGATGCGTTCCAGTAGATACGGCATCCAGCCGATGCCGCCTTCGGACAGCGCGACTTTGAGGTTGGGGAACTTGTAGAACACCTCGGACATCAACAGATCGACGGTCGCCATCATCGAGTTCAGCCCGAACAGCGCGATGCTGATGAACATATCGCCGTCTGGCGCGAGCCCCTGCGGCATGCCGCCGGAGCCGAAGTGCATCGACAGCGGTAGCTCGGCTTCCTCGCAGACGCGCAGAATCGGATCCCAGTGGTCGGTGTGAAACGAGGGCAGGCCGAGTTTGTGCGGCGCCTCGATAAACGAAACCGACTTTGCGCCCTTGGCGGCGGTGCGCTCGACCTCGGCCACTGATGCGTCGATGTCCCAGAACGGCACCATCATCAACGGGATCTGGCGCGCGGGGGCGTAGGCGCACCACTCGTCGAGGATGAAGTCGTTGTAGGCGCTGATGCACAGCTTCGCGAAGTGCTTGTCCTCGGCGGCGAAAAACGTGCTGCCGGCAAAGCCGCCGAAGTTCGGGAAGCACAGCTGGGCCCAGGTGCCCTCGATGTCCATGTCCTTGATGCGGTCGGCGATGTCGTGACAGCCGGGCAGCATGTCGTCATAGCTGCGCGGGTCCATCCCGAAGTCGCGCGGATGCTTGCCCGCCACGGCATTGAGCGCGAAGTTGCCGGATTGCTTGCCCTCGTAGAGCCAGGTGTCATTGCCATCCGGCAGCTTCACGATGCGGGGGGCAACGTCGGCGTACTTGGCCGGCAGCCGGTCTAGCCACACGCGGGGGTGCTCGATGACGTGGTCGTCGACGGAGATGATCTTTGCGTCGTCAGGCAGCATTTGCAAAACCTCCTGAATACATCAGTTTCCTAACAGTAGGACGTCAGTTGCTTATTATGCAACGTGCCCTTCACCCCGCCAGGATCCGAAGCGCCTGCTTAGGACAAGCGTCTACCGCCTCCCGCGTCGCATCTTCGAGCGCAGCCGGAGGCGTCTCCATCAAGATCTGTACGCCGCCATCATCGTCGTCGACTAATTCGAAGACTTCGGGGGCCGCCAGAATGCACAGGCCATTCGCCTCGCACAGTAACGGATCAACAATGACCTTCATGCTCCAAGTAGACCATCAGGTGCTATCAAGTACAACATTACTGTCGTCATGCGCATATGATGCCCGCAGTTGCAAACCTACCGCCGACGTTGGGGGGACGAGTTGAACGACGCAGTCATCGTGGACGTTGTGCGTCTGGCCGCCGGAAAAGGCAAGCTGGGCGGGGCGCTGGCGGGCTGTCACCCGGTGGAGTTGCTGCGCCAGGTGTTGGCCAAACTCATCGCGCGCAACGACATCGATCCGGCGCGGGTCGACGACGTCATCGCCGGGTGCGTGGAGCAGGTCGGCGAACAGAGCTTCAACATCGCCCGCAGCGCCGTACTGGCCGCGGGATTCCCCGAATCGGTGCCCGCGACCACCGTTGACCGCCAATGCGGCTCCAGCCAGCAGGCGATGCACTTCGCCGCCCAGGGCGTGCTGGCCGGTGCCTACGACATCGTGATCGCGTGCGGGGTGGAGTCGATGAGCCGCGTCCCGATGGGTACCGGCTCCTCGGGCGCCGACACCTTCGGCCCGAGCGTCGCGGCCCGCTATCCCGACGGGCTGGTCAAGCAGGGCGTTGCCGCCGAACGCGTCGCAGCGCGGTGGAAGCTCGACCGCGACGCCCTGGACGCGTACGCGGTGCTCTCGCACCAACGGGCGGCGGCCGCGCAGGACGCGGGACAGTTCTCCAACGAGCTTGTCGCGATGCCCATCGCCGACGGTGAGGGCACCCAGGCCGCGCACGCTGTCGACGAGACGGTACGGCCGGCAACCACGGTCGAGGCGCTCGCCAGGCTGAAGCCCTCCTTCTTTTCGGCCGAGGCCGCCGCCCGCTTCCCGGCGATCGACTGGAGGATCACGCCGGGGAATTCCTCGCCTCTGACCGACGGCGCATCGGCGGCGTTGATCATGAGTGAGCGGATGGCCACGGACTGCGGACTGCGGCCGCGGGCACGGTTCCACGCGTTTGCGGTCAGCGGGGACGATCCGTTGTACATGCTGACCGCACCCATCCCGGCCACCCAGCGGGTGCTGCGTCGCGGTGCGCTGACGCTGGAGGACATCGACGCCTACGAAGTCAATGAGGCCTTCGCGTGTGTGCCGCTGGCGTGGGCGCACGAGCTGGGCGCCGATCCAGCCAAGCTCAACCCGCGGGGCGGGGCCATCGCGTTGGGCCACGCTTTGGGCTCGTCAGGAACCCGGTTGCTGGCAACGCTGGTGAATCATTTGGAGGCCACCGGCGGCCGGTACGGACTGCAGACGATGTGCGAGGGCGGCGGCATGGCCAACGCCACGATCATCGAGCGGCTCTGAGATGGCCGTCCCTGACGTTGTAGTCATCACCGGTGGCGCCGGCGGGATGGGTCTAGCGTGCGCACGAGCATTGGCGGATCGAGCGCAGTTGCTGCTGGTCGACGTCGGCGAGGAGCAGCTCGACGCTGCCCGCGCCGCGCTGGGGCCCCTCGAGGCAAGCGTGGAGACCCTGCGCTGCGATGTGACCTCGGCCTCCGACACTGCCGCAGTGGCCGAGCGGGTGCGGGCCTTGGGGCGGTTCCGGTGCCTCGTGCACACCGCGGGCGTCTCCCCCGAAATGGCCGACGCCCGCACGGTGTTGGAGGTGGACCTGGTGGGCAGCGTCCGGATCACCGACGCGTTGTTCCCGTTGGTCGAGCCGGGCAGCTCGGCGATCTTGATCGGCTCGATCGCCGGCTACAGCGAGGTGCAACCCACTGTGGAGAAGCTGCTCGACGATCCGCTGGCTGACGGGCTCGTCGCCGCCGTCGAACAGGCGCTGGGCCAGCCCCTGGACAGCGCGATGGCCTACGTGTTGGCTAAGCGCGGCGTGATGCGGCTGGTCGAACGGCTGGCCGCGCCATGGGGCGCCAAAGGCGGACGCATTGTTGCGATTTCGCCTGGTCTGATCGACACCCCGATGGGCAGGCTGGAGCTCGAACGTCAGTCCATCGTGCCAATCATGGTCGAGGTGACACCGGTGAAACGACCCGATCAGCCGCTGCCGGGCCGGCCTGAGGATATCGCGGCCACCGTGGCCTTCCTCGAGTCCGACGCAGCAGCATTCATCTCGGGATGCGACATCCGCGTCGACGGTGGTCTGATCGGTGCGGGAAAGCAAATGCTCGGTGGACAGTGATGCCGAGGCTGCGTCCAGAAGAACTCGATCCAGAAATCCGCCGCGCAATCGCGGATCTGCCGG
Source organism: Mycobacterium sp. (assembly GCF_036488105.1). Classification (GTDB taxonomy): domain Bacteria; phylum Actinomycetota; class Actinomycetes; order Mycobacteriales; family Mycobacteriaceae; genus Mycobacterium. The sequence continues at coordinate 5,800 of NZ_DASXHW010000050.1, forward strand.
CCTTCGTATTCTCGGCCGACACCGTGCCGATGATGCGCCAGAACGCGGTGTTCGCCCCGGTCCCGGCACCCGACATCGAGCGCGTTGAGCTCACCACGCAACCAGGCGTCGAGGTGAGTTTGTCTGTGCTGCGCCCGCACAACGCCGTCGGCGACCTCCCGGCGCTGTATTGGATGCACGGCGGCGGGATGGTAATCGGCAACCGCCACATGGATGACGCCCGCCTCAATGAGTGGTGTCGTTCGCTGTCGTGCGCCTGCGTCAGCGTCGAGTACCGATTGGCGCCCGACGCGGCTTATCCTGCGCCGCTGGATGATTGCGACGCCGGACTGGGCTACCTGTTCGATCATGCGGACGAGCTGCGCATCGATCCCGCCCGGGTCGGGGTCGGTGGGCGCAGCGCCGGTGGGGCGCTGGCTGCTGCTCTCGCACTGCGGTGGCGTGGTAGGGAAAAGCATTCGGTGGCCTTTCAGTACTTGGAATACCCGATGCTCGATGACCGCGGCCAAACACCGTCGAGCAAGGTTGACGGGCTGCCGGTGTGGAGCTGCGAGTCCAACGAATTCGGCTGGCGCAGTTATCTCGGCCCTGCCTACGGAACTGCCGACGTGCCAGCGGACGCGGCGCCGGCTCGGGCCGCCGAACTCGCAGGTCTGCCGCCGACATTTATCAGCGTTGGGACTGTCGACTGCCTTCGTGACGAGTCGATCGACTATGCCGCGCGCTTGTGCCGGGCCGGCGTATCAACCGAGTTGCACGTATATGCCGGTGCGGTGCACGGCTTCGACATGTTCGCCGACTGTGCGGTCGCCAAGTGTGCCGCGCGCGACAGTGTCGACTGGCTGGCCCGGCAGCTCAACTGACCGAAAACTATCGCCGCGTCTAACCGCGACGGTAAGGAGAGTTAATGTCTGAAGTGACCCAGTCCGATACGGTCGGTCCACGCCCTCCCGCGTGGTGGGCTGCGGGCGCTAGCGTCTTACCCGGCGCGCGGCGCATTAGGTGTCATTCGTTCCAAGTATGAGCGGCCTCGATCTTCGAGGTGCGTTCAAGAAGCTGCCTGAGCACGATTTGGGCCTCCAGCCGAGCGAGGGCCGCCCCGATGCAGAAGTGTGTTCCCTTGCCAAAAGTGATGTGACCCTTGCCATTGCGACGGTCTAGCCGGCAGTCATTGGGATCGTCGAAATGCGACGGATCCGGGTTGGCCGCCCCCCACAACAACAGCAGGTGAGAACCCCGCGTCGATTCACTCCGCACAGCTCGTATTAAGTTATACGACTGGTTCGTAAGCTTTTTGACTTACTCACACAACCCCGTTAGGTTGTCGTCCCAGACGGCCGTGCAAGCACAGCTTCCATATCCCCGGACGGAGTCGGCGTGAGCGAATGGACCGATCGCGACGACCGTCAACGAGTCGCTCATGCGGAGTACGAGCACATCATGTGCGCGCCGGCCCCTGCCCCGGTCAGCGCCTACATTGATGGCGGAGTGATCGGGTTCGTCTTCGCCGAGATGTGGCGCCGCGGCGTGCTCACGCCTCGCGATCGTCGCTGGATCACCCTTGCGTGCGTCGGCATGGCCGACGCACCCGTGCCCATGGAGACCCACTGTTACGCCGCCCTCAAGAGCAACGAGGTGACGAAGGAGGAGGTCGACGAGTTCCTGCTCTTCTTCGGCACCCAGGCGGGTTGGCCCAAGGGCTCGTCGATGCTCACCTACATCATGGCTGCCTTCGCCAAAATCGCCGAGGAGGACGGCGAGACGCTGACCTTCGCGAGGTTCGTCCCGTGGGCCGATCCGGTTGCCGACGGCGTCCGCCGAGCCCGAGGTGAGGCGGCATACGCGGCCGTGCACGGAGCCGCGCCTGCACCGCCACGCACCTCATTTCAAGCCGTGGGCGACCTCGACTACCTCTACGGCGAGATCTGGAGCCGCGATGAGTACCTCACCCCGCGCGACCGACGACTAGTCGCAATCTCCTGCAGCGCCGCCCTCGGGATCGATGCGGAGATGACCGATCAGCTCGAGTCCGCCTTGCGCAGCGGCGATCTCACGTTCGACGAGCTGCAAGAGGTCGTCATGCACATCGCGGTATATCTCGGTTGGATCGTGGCGCGACGCCTCGATCACCTCCTGGTGGCGGCGGCGAAGAATACCGGCACAGACAGCTGACGAGGCGGCGATGCTCGCGTGATGCCACATTCTCCGATCGGGCCCACGCCTTCGGCGAAGGAGACGCTGGTGCTTGAGGCGGTTCGAGTGCCCGCCGCCTTGCCTATCAGCGTCGCCGACGACGTCGTTGCATTTCGTATGCGCACGGCCGCGGAGCAATTCCTCGCCTACGGGTGACCTGGTCTGGCCGGCCGGCAGCTAGCCCGAGTCCGACTCCGGAAGTGTTGGTCTCGTTGACTGATCCTCCGTCGAACACTTCGCCTGGACTGGGGGGCGTCGTCCGCACCGCGACCGGCTTGATCGCTGCCCTCCCACCAGCGGTAAAAGTACGAGATCGGTGATCGCCGTAGCCGCTCGCACCGTTGCCGCGATGAACATCCTTCCCCCGTTCGCTCAGCTGGGACAGTCGGCCACGATGTCGCGCTCGGGACCGATGATCATCCGTTCAGGGCAGGGCCCGCATTCGCGGACGGTCGGACGTGGATCCTTGGAGCGCGGTCAGTGTCTCGGCCGAGGGAACCGCTGTAAGAAACGCAACCATCCCGTCCAGCAGTGCGCTGACATGGACGGCGTAAGTCGACACGGTCGTCCCAAACACGCGCGCACGGTGGCGGTCGGCGCAGGCGTGCACGCACATCGCCGACACCCGATGAATGCGGTCATCGCGCAGCGGCTGCGGCACGTGGTCGATCAGGGCGCCGACGTGGTCGATGTACGCCTGATGTGATTCGCGGTGGGGAGCTGGCAGGGTGGATAGCGGGCTGCTTCGGTAGTCGTAGCGCAACAGTTGTTCGAGGAAGGGCAAGTAGTAGCAGGTTTCGTCTTCAGCTAGTTCGATGAGTGGGAGCTGATGCGCCTCCACCACGCTTCGCAGGTCGTCCGCGGACATCCGCGCCCCCAGCAGCTGTCTTCGGCGGGTCAGGTGTTCGAGTCGGTTCGCCAGGATCGCTTCGACAAGTGCATCTTTCGATCCGAAGTGGTACTGCACGGCGGACTTGTTCGCCATTCCTGCCGTGGTGCCAATGAGCCGGAGTGGAACACCGTCGAGACCGTGCTGGGCGAAGAGTCGCTCCGCGGTGAGCACCAACCGCTGCTTGGCCGACGCGCCTAACGGTGTGGACACCGACGTGGACATTTGACCAGAATCTCATACTAGACGGATTAAGTCCTATAACTTAACATTCAGTCGAAGGTTTGAGAGGTGAATCGTTATCGACGAGCACCCGCCTCACTGAATCGCAGAGTAGACATCGAAGAGTCGGCGGTAGCCGACATAAGGAGATGCAAATGTCAGCACGATTCGAGGGGCGCGTCGCATTCATCACCGGGGTGGCCCGCGGCCAGGGCCGCAGTCACGCGGTGCGTCTGGCCCGGGACGGCGCCAACATCATCGGGATCGACATCTGCGCCGACATCGCGGCCAACCACTATCCGATGGCATCCCGCGATGAACTCGACGAAACCGTCGAACTGGTCGAGCGTGAGGGCGCCAAGATCGTCGCCAGCGTGGCCGATGTCCGCGACTTCCACCAGGTCAAGGCTGCAGTGGACGCCGGCGTAGCGCACTTCGGTCGGCTCGACATCGTGTGCGCGAACGCCGGCATTGCGCCGGTCGCCTTCCGCGAGCTGACCCTCGAGGAGGAACTCGACCAATGGCGCGCCGCGACCGGGGTAATCCTTGACGGCTCTTACCACACCGCTTCGGCGGCGATACCGCATCTCATCGCTGGCCAACGAGGTGGGTCGATCGTGTTCACCAGCTCGACCGCGGGATTAAAAGGCTTCGGCGGCCTGCAGGGCGGAGGACTCGGATACGCTGCGGCGAAGCACGGAATCGTCGGACTGATGCGCACACTGGCAAATGCGCTGGCGCCCCACAGCATTCGGGTCAACACCGTGCACCCGACCGCCGTGCGAACCATGATGGCGATCAATCCAGCCATGACCGCATTCCTAGAGCACTACCCAGAGGGTGGTGTACATCTGCAGAATCCAATGCCCATCGACATGATAGAACCCGAGGACGTCAGTGCAGCCATCGCCTTTCTGGCTTCCGATGAGGCCAAGTACGTCACCGGCGTCACCTTCCCAGTCGACGCCGGCTTCTGCAACAAGCTCTAACCCATGAAAGATGCATCAACCGGCCGGGTGGCCGGAAAGCGGGTATTAATCACCGGGGCTGCGCGCGGCATGGGCCGCAGCCACGCCCTACGGTTGGCCGAAGAAGGCGCCGACGTCATCCTCGTCGACATCTGCGCAACGCCGCCCGGGCTGGAATACGAACTGGCTACCGAGGACGAACTTCAAGAAACCGCCGACCTGGTCGCCGAGCACGGCGGCAAGGCGATCACCAAGGTCGTCGACGTTCGCAACGCCGATGCCTTGGCATCAGCCGTCAATGCAGCCGCGGCCCAGCTGGGGGGTTTGGATGCCGCCGTGGCCAATGCCGGCGTGCTGACCGCTGGCACATGGGACACCACGACGGAAGAGCAGTGGCGATTAGTGACCGACGTCAACCTCATTGGGGCATGGAATACGTGCGCGGCAGCAATACCGCACCTGCTCGAGCAAGGCGGCGGCAGCCTGATCAACATCAGCTCAGCGGCCGGAATCAAAGGCAGCCCGCTGCATATCCCTTACACAGCGTCCAAGCAAGGCATCGTCGGCATGAGCGTCGCTCTCGCGAACGAGCTTGCCGCTCAAAGCATCCGAGTCAACACCGTCCACCCGACGGGGGTGTGGACCGGGATGGCGCCACCAACGATGCACAAGCTAATCCTCGAAGACCGTTCGGACCTCGGTCCTCTCTTCGGCAATGCGCTCCCCGTCCCGCTGATCGAGGCCATTGATGTGAGTAACGCGGTGCTGTACCTAGTGTCCGACGAAGCCCGATACGTCACCGGCCTGCAGTTCAAAGTCGACGCCGGCGTCACCATCCGATGACACATCCATCCGGTGTCATCGCTATCAGCGTGCCCGAGGATCTGCCGCTGTCGGCATGGGCGAAGGCGTTTGACACTAGTGTGCTGTCGATCGCTCGCAGTCTGCGGACTTTCCTGCTTGGACTGCTGGCCCAGGGCCGAGCGCACATCATCAACACCGCGTCGACGTCGGCGTTGTGGCCCTTCGGCTACGACCGCCTTCCCTGCGTGGCGAGCAAGGCGCCCACCCTGGCGCTCATCGAGGCCACCGAGGTGGGACGTCTCGTCGTCGACGCCATCAAGGACGACACTTTTTTCCTCACCACCCGCCGCGAAGTTCCCGACATCGTGCGCAAGCGTGCCGACGACATCGACGCCTTCCTGAACGCCCAGATCGCCGCGTTGGCCACCCCATGACCGCAGCCAAGCCGATCGTCGGATTCATCGGCCTCGGGAGCCAGGGGGCGCCGATGGCCCAGGCGCTCATCGATGCTGGTCATGACACCGTGCTGTGGGCCCGCCGGCCCGAGGCCCTTGAGCCGTTCGCCGACACCGCGCGCGTCGCATCCAACCCCGCCGAACTCGCTGAATTGGCCGATGTGGTCGGCATCTGTGTGCTCAACGACGACGATGTGGTCGAGGTGGCGCTGCGCCCGAACGGATTGTTGGCCGGGATCACCCCGGGAACGACGGTGCTGATCCACAGCACCGTGCACCCGACCACTTGCCGGCAACTGGGCGACCGCTTCAGCGAACGCCGCGCCCACCTGTTGGACGCGCCCGTCAGCGGCGGCGGCGAAGCGGCCCACGCGCGGCGGCTGCTCGTCATGGTGGGCGGAGACCACGACATTTACACTGCGGTCTCGCCTGTGCTTTCCGCGTTCGGCGACCCCGTCGTGCACGTTGGAGCCTTGGGCTCCGGCCAGTTGGCCAAACTCTGCAACAACCTGTTGTTCACGGCAACGCTGGGGCTCGCACACGAGACCGCAGAGCTTGCGGGGGTGTTGGGTGTCGACGCGAACGCCCTGATGAGCATCCTGCAACACGCCAGCGGACGCAGCTTCGCGGTCCAGATGTATGCCGGCCTACTCGGCGGACTTCGGCCACCTTCGGCCCGCGTGCGCACCATCGCCGAACTACTCGGCAAAGACGTCGCCCTCGCCAAGGAACTCGCCGACGACGCCGACCGCGGTGACTTGTTGATGACCGCCGCCCAGCGGGTGCTGGCGGCGATGGGACACGAGCCGTGCAGGTGACCTCGACGGCAGCACACCGATCGACGGATCAAAGGAGACAAGCCATGTCCCTCGCTCGCAGCGAGCTCAAACAGCCACACCACCGCAACCCGGCATCATCTTCTTGCCGCGACAGCAATGACCCAGCGGCGATCTGCCCGGTGATCACCCGTTGGTCCACCGCCAGACAGGATCAGCCATGAGTACAGCTATCGACGACGCGAGGGCGAAGCTGCGCCAACTCGGCGTCGCCCGGCCCCTCATCGGCGGGGCATGGCTTGAAAACACATCCCTGGGCCAGGTCGACCACACCGATCCCGCGACCGGGCAGGTCAACGGCACTATCGCGATGTGCGGTCCTGAGGAAGTCGAGGCCGCTGTAGCCGCAGCCAAACGGGCATATCCGGCGTGGCGGGCACTGTCTGCGGACAAGCGCCGGCGCATCCTGCAGCGTATCGAGGAGTTGGTGGAGGCAGATCTGCCGGAGCTGGGCAGACGCGCGACCGCCGAATTGGGCCATCCGCTGAGCACCGCGACGTCGCTGTCTTACATGTGCGCCGCCTGGTTCGGGTATTACGCCGGCTGGTCAGACAAAATCGAGGGCGCCACCATTCCACTGACTCCGGCGTTCAACGCCGGCTTCGACTACACCCTCGCTGAACCCTACGGTGTCGTCGGAATCATTTTGACCTGGAACGGGCCGATGGTGTCGGTGGGCATGAAGGTCGCCCCCGCCCTGGCGGCGGGGAACTGCGTGGTGTTGAAAACACCTGATATCGCACCCTATACCGTGGCACGGTTCGCCGAACTTGCCCTGGAAGCCGGTGTGCCACCAGGGGTGCTGCACGTGTTGCCCGGAGGTGCCGAGGCCGGCGAAGCCTTGGTACGGCATCCCGACGTCGGAAAAATCTCATTCACCGGCGGAATCGCCACTGCCAAGAAGATCCTCGACGCCGCCAGGCATACCGTGAAACCCGTCGTCCTGGAACTCGGCGGCAAGTCGGCCAACCTCGTTTTCCCCGACGCCGACCTCGACGCGGCGGCTGCGCTATCTGTGCGATCGTGTTTCACGATGGCCGGGCAGGGCTGCGTGCTGGCCACCCGCATGTTGGTGCACCAGTCTGTTTACGACCAGGTGGTCACGGCAGCCGCGAAAGCGATATCGGGCCTGCGCCTAGGCGATCCGTTTGCATCCGACACGACCCTGGGCCCCGTGGTGAACGAGGCGGCTTACGCGCGGGTCCTCACAGCAATACAACGCGCAGAAGGCGGCACCCAAGCGCGACTGATCACCGGTGGACACGCTGCGCCGTCGGATCAGCTTGCGCCTGACATCGCCGGCGGCTACTACATCGAACCGACCCTGCTCGTCGACGTCGATCCCAACAGCCCAGTCGCCCAAGAGGAAGTGTTCGGCCCGGTGTTGACCGTCACCGCCTTCGACACTGAGGAACAGGCCGTTGATCTCGCCAACGCAACGCCGTACGGTTTGGGCGCTTTCGTACAGACCCGTGACATCGCTCGCGTGCACCGGATCGCACCGCTACTGCAAGCGGGAACGATCTCGGTCAACGGAACATCTGGGCTCCCTCCTGGTGCACCGTTCGGCGGCTATAACCAAAGTGGGTATGGCCGCGAAGGCGGCCGGGAAGGACTCCACGAGTTCCTCCGAACCAAAAACGTCTTCATCGGTGGCTAGGCGTCGTGAAGTCCTCGCTGGCGGCCCGTCTCGTTTGTAAAGAACGAGGTCACGGCGCGGTGGACGCCTCCACTGCTGCGGCCAGTCGCTCGTGGTGGGTGAAAGGATCGCCGAACAGCAGCTGGTTGGCCTTGGCGCGCCGGTGATAGAGATGCAGATCGTGTTCCCACGTGAAACCGATCCCGCCGTGCACCTGTAGCGCCTCGCTGGTGAGGTTGGCGATGGCCACACTGGTGTAGGCCTTCGCGACGCTGGCGGCCTCGGCCGCGTCATCGGTGTTCGCCGCGACGGCCATCGCCGCATAGTAGGTGGCGGCCGTGGACGCCTGAAGCCACATCCGCATGGTCGCGCATTTGTGCTTGACCGCCTGGAAACCGCCGATCGGGCGGCCGAATTGCACTCGCAGCTTGGCGTATTCGACTGTCATGTCCAGCACCGTCTGACCGACCCCGACGCTTTCGGCGCAGATCAGGACGGCACCGCAGCGCTGTTGCCGCTCGACTGCCTGACCGCCCTCACCGGCCGTTGCGACGATGGCCGACGCCGGGACGAGCACGTCGTCGAGGCGGATCGCGTCGAAGTGACGGGTGATGTCGAGGGTTCGTTGCCTGCGCACGGTCAGCCCCGACGAGTCTCTGTCGACAAGGAATTGGGCGAGGCTCCCGTCGAGTCGGGCCGTCACGAGGATCCAGCGGGCGGTCTGCGCATCCTGCACCGCGCTCTTAACGCCGGTGAGCCGGTATCCGTCGACTTTTTCAATTGCCATCGTCTGCACCCCCTCCGCGGCCCATGGTTGCCGGGGCTCGGCAAATGCCCAGGTGGCCACCGCCTCGCCGGTGGCCAACCTGGGCAGCACTTCGGCTTGCAGTTCGACGCAATCGGACCGCGAGATCGCCTCGGCGACAAGGGCATTACTGATCAAGGGCCCGGGTTGCACTGTCTTGCCGTGCTCTTGGGCAATCAGTGCCACGTCGACGAGGTCGCGCCCAAGACCGCCGTACTCCTCCGGCACGGTCAGGGCCGCCCAACCGAGCTCGCTGCCAAGTTCCCACACGCCTGGGTCGTAGCCGCCCTCACCTTTCTCGACGAGGTTTCGCACCCGGTCGATGGGCGAATTGCGGGCGAGTAGTTGGCGGGTGCTGCTCACCAGCATCCGTTGCTCGTCAGTAAGGCTGAAATCCACGGGATTCCTCCGGATCTCTAGGAACCGCGCGGTTCGCGCGGCAATCCCAATGACCGCTCGGCCACGATATTGCGCAGCACCTCGTTGGTGCCGCCCGCGATCGTCAATGCCCGCGCGTACAGGAAGGCGTCTTGCCACCAGCCGTCGTCGACCGCGTCTGGGTCGCCCTCGGTCAGCAGGCCGTCGATGCCCTGCAGCGCCACACCGAATTCGGTCAGCGCGAGATTGGTCTCGCTGTACAGGATCTTGGCCAGCGGTGCGTCCGCCGCGTCGGCGCTGCCGTCCCTGGCCCGGGACAAGTTGTACTGGCCGAGTAAAAGGCTCGCGCGCGCCGCCGCGTACAGGCGGCCGATCTCCTGGCGGATCGCATCATTGCGCAGTGCGGGCGCCCCGCACTGCTGCACTGTGCGAGCCATCGCCCCCGCTTCGCGGACCATGCGAAGGGTCCCGATGCCTGCGGCGCCGACGCTGGAACGCTCGTGGACGAGACTGGTCGTGGCCACTTCCCAGCCGCCGTCGACGGCGCCCAGCACGTTGCCGGCCGGTATTCGTACACCGTCGAGGAAGACTTCGTTGAAGTCGCTCGTCCCGGTGATTTCACGCAGCGGCCGCACGTCGACGCCGGGGCTCCTCATATCCAGCACGAACGTAGTGATTCCCGCGTGCTTGGGTGCGTCGGGATTGGTCCGGGTCAGCAGGTAACCCCAATCGGCGTGCTGGCCGTTGGTGGTCCAAACCTTCTGCCCGTCGACGATGAAGTCCTCACCGTCGCGCTGCGCACGCGTGGTCAGGCTGGCAAGGTCGCTGCCCGCGCTTGGTTCGCTGAAAAGCTGGCACCAAATATCCTGCCCGGCGCGGATTCTCGGTAGATATCGTGCCTTCTGCTGGTTGCTGCCGAAATGGATCAGGGCCATCGCCGCCAGCAGACCCGCGCCAATCGGGGTGGGCACTCCAGCGTGGGCCATTTCCTCGGCGATCACGGTGGTGCGCAGCGGATCGGCGTCTCCGGTGCCGCCCCATTCGACGGGCCAGTCGCCGCCGTAGTAACCGGCCTCGAACAGCTGCGCTGTCCATGTGCGAAGACCCGGAACGTCGTCGGGTTCCGGGGCGCGGACGCCGGCCTTGCGCACCTTGTGCACCGCGGGGCGATGCGTGTCAATAAAGCGGCGGACCTCGCCGCGGAACTGTTCGATCTCGGGGTCTTGATCCAACTTCATGGGCGCCTCAGCCGCCTCGCCGCAGCAGCATCGCTCCGCCGGGTGTGCCACCGCCGGTGGTGACGACCGCGACACGCGCGTTGCTCACCTGCCGACCGGTGGCCTCTCCGCGCAATTGCGCGATGGCCTCAGCCAAGAAGCCGTAGCCGTGGGTGCGTCCTGCGGAGAGCTGGCCGCCATGTGTGTTCAGCGGCAGCGCCCCGTCGAGCGCGATTGTCGTTCCGCCATCGAGGAAGTCGGCGGCCTCCCCGATACCGCAGAACCCGAGTGCCTCCAACCAGGAGACCGCGTTGAACGTGAAACCGTCATAAAGCTCGGCGACGTCGACGTCGTCGGGCCGCAGGTCGGTGCGGGTCCACAAGTGTGCCGCCGGTCCGAATACCTGCGGTTCATGAGTGAGGGTGTCCTGGTCCCAGGAGATCCGCTCGGCTATCTGAGTGCCCACGGCCTCAACGAGCACCGGTGCCTTGGGCCGGTCGGCGGCGGTGTCAATGGAGGACACGATGACCGCGATTGCCCCGTCGCAGGGCACGTCGCAATCGTAGAGGCCGAACGGCGAGGTGATCATCCGCGCGCCGAGATAGTCGTCGAGGCTCAGCGGAGTGCGGTAGATCGCATCCGGGTTGCGGGCTGCGTTGGCCCGCGCGGTCAGCGCAATGGGAGCCAATGTCGATGCCCGGTCGCCTCCGTAGCGCCAGAAGTAGTGCGAGGCGTTCACGCCGATCCAGTTGGCGGCGGACACAGCGCCGAAGGGCGATCGCCATTCGAACATGCCCGAGGCCCGGCCGCCGCCGGGGCGCAGCTTGCCGGCGCGCATCAGCTCGGTGTGCGTCGCCTCCCACACCGTGCGGAAGCACAGCACGTGCCGGCACAGTCCAGCTGCGACAGCGAGCATGGCCGAAACGACGCTGCCAGTTGGGCCCGGAAATTCGCCGCCGCCGCTGATCCAGGTGGGCCGGATGCGTAGTGCCTCCTCCACAGCGGTGACCCCACCCTCTGACATGCCCCCGACGTGACCGCCGGGGTAGGTAGCAAGCCCGTCGATGTCGTCGAGGCTCAGGCCGGCATCGTCGACGGCACCCAGGCACGCCGCCACAGTCAGCGAGAACGGATCCACCATCAGCCGTCGGCCGATGGTCGAGCTGCCGACCCCGGTCAGCGCGACCTTGTCCTCAAACTTGGTGGCCGAGACCATGGGGCGTACCGCCCGGGCAATGTCGCGTGGAGCCGGGACCGGTCCCGGCTCCGGGGCACTTGGGTCCGGTTCGAACAACGGGATCCACAGCTCCTCATGCGGTTCGAAAATGACGCGGACCCGCATGCCTACGGCGACTTCAACCGGGTCGCAGCCAACGATGTTGGTGGTCAGACGCACTGACGGGTCCTCGTCCAGGACGACTACCGCAACGACGTAGGGCGGCGGGAAAGCGGGCAGCCACTGCTGATGGTTCAGCGTGAACCCGGCGACCGTGGCCCGCCCGGACACCACTGCCATCCCGACGTCGACACTGCGGCACTGCGGGCAAATCGGCTGGGGCGGATGGTGGTGGCGTCCACACGAAGAGCATCGGGCGATCCGCAGCCGGCCGTCGGCTCCGCTGGTCCAAAACGGCTCGCTGCTGATAGTCGGTTGGGGCACGGGACGCCCCACCGCAACCTGAGTCATTACACCTCCGAAACAGCGGTGACTTTCCCGCAGGACCACGAACATATACCTACATGTAGGTGATGACTCTACTCAGATGTACAGTAACCCTCTCAATAGTGGAGCATCGCAGCGGCAAAGAACAGAAGTGAGAGGTTCGCGTGAAGATCCAGGACAGCGCCGCGATCGTCGTGGGAGGCGCGTCGGGTATGGGGCGGGCGACCGCCGAACGGCTGGCAGAGCGGGGTGCAAAGGTGGCAATTCTGGACCTTGCCGCCTCGGAGGGTGCCACTGTCGCCAAGGAGCTGGGCGCGGACGCGTCGTTTCATCCGTGCGACGTGACCGATCCCGAAGGCGCCGAGAACGCGGTGCACGCGGCGGTCGAGGAGTTGGGGGCCGTACACATCGCGGTCAACACCGCCGGTGGCGGGATATCGCAGCGCACGCTGAGCAAGACCGGGCCGCACCCATTGGACGCGTTCCGGTCGGTGATCGACCTGAACCTCATTGGCACCTTCAACCTGAACCGCGTGCAGGCCTGGCACATGAGCCGCAACGAACCCGACGACGGTGAGCGCGGTGTCATCGTCAACACGTCGTCGATCGCGGCGTTTGAAGGCCAGATCGGCCAAGTCGCCTACTCCGCCGCCAAAGCGGGCATCGCCGGGATGACACTGACGATGGCACGCGACCTGGGCGGTTTGGGCATTCGGGTCACAGCGATTGCGCCCAGCCTGTTCGCGACCGGAATTACCTCCCGTATTCCCGACGACATGGCCGCCGCACTCACCCGTGACGCCGCGTTCCCGCGACGGATGGGCCGTCCCGACGAGTACGCGGCGCTGGCGGTCGCGATCGTCGAGAACCAGATGCTGAACGGCGGCACGGTGCGCCTCGACGCCGGCCAGCGATTCGCGCCGAAGTAAGCGCACCGACGTGGATCTCGGATTAGCCGGCGCGACGGCGGTGGTAGCCGGAGGTACCCGCGGCATCGGTCTGGCGACCGCGGTGTGTCTTGCCGGCGAAGGCTGCCGGGTCGGCGTCATCGGCCGCGACGAGGCCCAGGGGGAAGAAGCCGCCAGCGCCGTGGAGGCCGCCGGCAGCCCTGCGGTGCTGCGGTTGACGGCGGATCTGGCTTTGGTTGCCGACGTGGAGTCTGTCTTCGATGAGGTCCGCGCGCGGTGGGGCACACTGAATGTCCTCATCAACGCCGCCGGGCCGAGCGGAGCCGGGCGCTTCGAGGACCTCGACGACGCGCGGTGGTCAGACGCGCTGGATCAGGGAGTGATGTCGGCTGTCCGCTGCGTGCGAGCCGCCTTGCCGCTGCTGCGCGGCGCGGACTGGGCTCGGATCGTCAACGTGACGGCGATGTCGGTGCAGCACCAGTCGCCGGCACTGGTGGGTTATACGGCGGCGAAGAGCGCGCTGCTGTCGGTCACGAAGAACCTCGCCCGCTCGCTGGCACCTGACGGCATCCTGGTGAATGCGGTGGCGCCGGGTCCGATTCTGACCGACTGGGCGCGACCGGTGCTGGCCTCCGCCGGAATCGACAACGACGACCCAGTGGCGGCCTTCCGGCTACTGGAACACGGCCACGGCATGTCGGTGGACCTGGGCCGACTCGGCCTGCCCCAAGAGGTCGCCGCGGTCATCGCGTTCTGCGCGTCGCGCAGCAACGGATATATGACCGGTGCCCACCTCAATGTCGACGGCGGCAGCGACTTCCTCTGACCGGGCCTAACGTCGTGGGCGACTGCGCGGAAGCCCCAACCGGTTTTCGACGATCAGGCTGCGCAGCACTTCGCTGGAACCGCCATAGATCGTCGTGGCGACCGCGCTACGGTAATGGGCATCCATCAGACCGTCGACGGGAGCCTGCGGGTCGGTCCAGTCGAGCAGTCCCGCCGCCCCCGCGATGTCGACCGCGGCAGCCGAGGCGCGAACATAGCTTTCCGGCCCGAACAGCGCCGAGACCGGCCCGGGCTTTTGGCCGTCGCTGTCCAGGAAGGCGGCCCGCAGCCCGAGCAAGTCAGCCACCTCGGCTTCCATCGCCATTCGTGCCAGACGTTCCCTGACCAGGGGGCTGTTGACCAGTGCGGTGCCGTCTGGTCCGGGCTGCGCGCGTGCGAATTCCAGGGCGTCTTCGGCGACCCATCGCGTCCGCGCTCCGGGCGCGACGTTTTGCTCTGCTTCCAGCGCGGCCCTCATCACAGCGAAGCCCTGATGCGGCTCACCGACCCGATTCGCGTCGGCGACCCGCACATCGTTGTAGAAGACGACGTTGGTGCGCTCATGGCCGATCGTATGTACCGGCTGGATCTCGATGCCCGGCGAGTCGAGCGGCACCAACAGCATCGTCAGGCCGCGTGTGCCCAATGAATCGGGGGTCGACCGGGTGAGCAGGAAGCAGTAGTCGGCCAGATGGGCGAAGGTCGTGAAGATTTTCTGACCGTTGACTATCCAGTCGTCGCCGTCCTGCTGTGAGCGTGTCGCGCAGGCGAAGACGTCTGACCCCCCGGCCGGTTCGGTGTAACCGAGGCAGATGAGGGTCTCACCGGCGGCGACGCCGGGCAGGATCCTGGCCTTGAGTTCGTCGGAGCCGGTGGCTCTGATCGCGTTGGCCGGCAGCAACGTGGTGCCGAATCCCGTTGTCGGCACGCCGCCCCGGCGCAGCGTATTCAACAGCACGGTGGCTTCGAAGTTATCGAGTCCGGCGCCGCCTTCGGCGACCGGCCACATGGGTGTGGCCCACCCGCGCTCACCGAGCTTGCGGGTCAGCTCCCGGTCGACGCCGTCGCCGGTTCGGCGTTCGTTCTCGATCACCTCACGGGTGACGTACTGGGCAATGAAGTCTTCGGCCTCACGTCTGATGCGAATCCAGTTGTCGGGTTCGGTGAAGTCCATTGCTCAGCGCCCTTCTGTGACGACGGGCCCAAAACGCCTATCCGCGAGGACGAGGAGCTCGTGTCGCGGATCAGCGAACGCGACCGCCCACGCTTTGGCCCGCCGATAATAAAGCTGGATGTCGTACTCCTCGGTGAAGCCGTATCCGCCGTGCACGTGAAGGCTGTGTTGACTCGCGTGGTAAGCCGTTTCGGCGGCGAAGGCAAAGGCCATCACGGCGAGCGCCGGGCCGTCGGCGTGGCCGGCGTCCAACGCACAGCACGCCTTGCGTACCAGCAGTTGGGCACCGTCGAGGGCAGCGACGGCATCGGCGAAGGGATGCGCGACGGCCTGGTACATCCCGATCGGCTGCCCGAACGCCTGGCGCACCTTGGTGTATTCGGACCCGATGCTGACCGCCTGGGATGCCAGCCCGACCAGCGCCGCGGCCCGCAGCACGCGGACCTCGTCGAGGGCGGCCGCGAATTCTCCCCACGCCTGGTCCCCGTCGGCCACCGAACGGCTCTCGCCGTGGGTGTTCCATCGAGCCAGCGCCAGGCCACCCAGGTTGGGCCGTGCAGTCGTCGACGGCCCATCGGGTTTCGTTACGTACAAGAGGGTTTCCCCGTCATAAGCCAGCACCGCGTCCGCGATCGCCCCGTCGACGAGAAGCTGGTCGCGCACCGGCGCCTGGTGCGTCGCCAGCGACACGATCGTGGAGCCGGTCAAGATGGGCCCCAACAGCTCCTTTTCTCCCAACCGCCCGAGCAGCCGCGCCGCGGCCGCGGTCTCCGCGATCGGAATCGGCGCCAGACGACGACCCGCCTCCTCGGCGACGACCGCCAACTCCAGCAGGCCGCCGTCAGCTCCCCCGCAATCCGACGGCACGCCGATCCCCAGCGCCTCGATCTCGGCGTAACGCCGCCACAACGACATATCCAGACCCGACGACTCGGCGGCCCGGACCCGCTGCGGCGTCGACTCCTTGAGAAACAGCGCCGCAAACGTTTCGCGCACCGCCCGTTGTTCTTCGCTCAGTTGCAGATCCACGCCCGACTCCTCCGAAACTCTTGCGGCAGTTGCCGGCTGGGCAGCGCGCTGGTCATCATTCGGGTCGTCCTGCGGCTTTCATCCGCTCCAAGTCCGCCATCACGACGGTTCGCCCGCTGGTGGCCGCGAGCGCGCGGGTGTGGCCGAGATGGTGCATGTCGAAACACGACGCGATCGCGGTGGAAAAGCCCATCGTGTCGAGCGTGTGATTGACCGCCCGCTTGGCCATCCGCAACGCCCAAGGGTCGGTTTGCGCGATGCGCTGGGCCAACTCCATCGTGAAATCACGTAGCTCGTCCAGTGGCACGACATGGTTCACCATCCCGGTCTGCAGCGCCTCCTGCGCGCTCACCGCCCCGGCGGTGAATAGCATCTCCTTGGCCTTTCTAGGGCCCAGTTCCCAAGTGTGAGCGTGATATTCGACGCCCATGATGCCCAGCAGAGCCACCGGGTCAGAAAACTGGGCATTGTCGGCGGCGACGATGAGATCGCAAGGCCAGCACAACATCAGTCCGGCCGCGATGCACTTGCCCTGGACGGCCGCGATGGTCGGCTTCGGGATATCGCGCCACCGCTTGGCGTATTCCAGATAACCGCGGGTCTCCCAGTCGTAGTAGCTCTCGGCAACCAGGCTGCCGCCCTCAGCTCGGGTGGGACCGAGGCGGCGGCCGTTGGCGGAGGGGTCACTGCCGGACATGTCGTGCCCGGCGGAGAAATGCTTGCCGGTTGTCGTCAGCACGATCACCCGAACCTCGGGATCCTCGTCCGCGCGTCGCCACGCATCGTCGAGGTCCTTGAGAATGCCCGGTGTCTGTGCGTTGGCGGCTTTCGGCCGGTCCAAGGTGATCACCGCCACCCGTCCGTCTGTCTCGTATCGGACGAAATGTTCTGCTGCCATTGCCTTCTCCTTTATCTGAAGCTCCTGATCACGCTCTCCTGGGCGAACGACGCCACCAGTGATCCGGCTTGGGTGTAGACGGCGCCGGTGCCGAACCCGCGGCCGCCGGCCAGACGCTGGCCGCGGATGTCCACCCGCAACCATTGGGACACATCAAATGGCTGGTGGAACCAAATGGAATGGCTGAGTACCCCAGTCTGCAGCTGGATGTGGGCGTCCTGCTGGCTTAGGCCCGGCACCGCCTTGAGCAGCGTGCCGATCAGGGGCCAATCCGAGACGTAGGCAAGCACCGGCCGGGCCAGCGAGGTGTCAGCGAAGTCGGGACAGCGCATCCAGAAGGCGAGTTCGGCGGGCGCTGCGCTGACGTCATCGAGCCCGATTTCGCTGATCAGCCTGGCTTCGCCGGGCACCACAGCGAAATCGACCGGCTTGGCGGCCAACGGGTCTGAGGTAGGCACAGCGTCGAGTTGGTAGTCGTACTCGTCGTCGGCGCGGTCGACCAGGATGGTGGCGGTGGCCACGACGCGACGCCCACCAGCAAGCTGGTCCTGGTAGGCCACTGCGCGCCGCAGTCCAAGCGAGCGTCCGTCGTGCGTCTTCTCCAGGTCCAAATACAGCGGCTCCCGGGGCCGGCCCGACCGCGGAAAGGCGGCATGTACCGATTTGACGGTCCGCCCGGGTGCGGCGGCAGCCACCAGCTGAGCGAGGATCTGGCCGCCGAAGATCTGCTCGCCGGCCCGCTCGGCGACTGGGAGAATGGTGCGGTCGTCGCTCTGGCACTTGATGTCGAGGATGGTGCGGAACTGCTCGAGATTCATTGTGTGCCCTTTGCGGCTTGCGCGGTTGCAACCAGTTCGAACTTCTTTACTTTCCCGGACGGGGTCATCGGCAAGGCGTCGACGACATGCCATGCGACCGGTGTCTTCTGGCGCGCCAGGCCCGCGGTGTGCAGGAAATCGGCGAGCTCGCCGGCCGAGGCGTTTTCGTTGTCACCCAGCACGACGAACGCGACCGGAACTTCACCGAATCTCGCGTCAGCGCCAGCCACAACGGCGGCTTGACGCACCGACGGATGGGCAGCCAGAAGGTCCTCGATATCGCGAGCCGAAAACTTCTCGCCACCACGATTGATGACATCCTTGAGCCGCCCCGTGATGGTGACGAACCCCGCCCCGTCGACCACACCGATGTCGCCGGTGCGAAACCACCCTGCGTCGTCCAGTGCGGCCCGGTTGGCTTCGGGGTCAACGTAGCCCAGCATTCGTTCGGGTCCGCGCACCAGCAGCTCGCCTTCGCAACCTGTTGTCAGCGAGCGGGATTCGTCATCCACGACGCGCACCTCGACCCCAGGCGCCACCGCGCCGTCGGTCTTAGCGCGCCGATCGAAGGGGTCGGCCCGGTTCATCACGGTCACGGTCGGTAGTTCGGTCATGCCGTAGACGCGAGCCGCGGGGATGCCCTGCTCCTCGCTGCGCTCCATGACTGCGCGCGGGACCGAGGCTCCGCCGCAGGCAAACATCCTCAGCGGCAACCGGATCCGGGCGTCGCGCGCGGCGTCGGTTAGCTCCTGCAGGAATACCGTCGCGCCGGCCGAGTAGGTCACCTGGTGCGCCATGATGTCCTGCACGGCCTGGCTGGGTTCCCACCGTTCGGCGAGCACCGCGCAGGCCCCCACCAGCAATGGGATGGTCATTGCGTTGAGCAGTCCAGTGATGTGTTGCAGCGGGGCGGCCATGTAGGCGACGTCCTCCCACCCCAGTCCCCAAGCGTCAGCGAGCTGCCGGCTCTCGGCCAACAACGTGCGCGAGGAGTGGACGGCGGCCTTGGCCCGCGACGTGGTGCCGGAGGTGAACAACACAAGGCAAGGCTCGTCCGCTCCGACATTGGCCGACGGTAGACGCCGGGTATGCCACACGACGTCGTCGAATGGCGTCCAGCCGCAACGTGATCCGCGCAGCAGGATCCGCGGGATCCCGTTGAGGTCGTTCTCGGCAAGTAGATCGTCGAAGGCCTCGGCGTGCGCGAAACCGCGGAACGACTCGGCCGAAATGACGGCCGCAGGCCGCACCTCCTCGATCACCCGGCGCAGCTCGTGCTCCCGGTAGAACGGAGCGATCGGGGCGCTCACCGCGCCGACGTGCCAGACGGCCAGACCGAGCAGGTGCGCCTCCCACCAGTTCGGGGTCTGCCAACAGACAACGTCGCCCGGTCGGATTCCGTTGCCGCTCAACCAGGCCGCGGCATGCTCAACGACCTCCAGCAGCTCACGGTGCGTCATCTGTACGCCCGCCTGCGCTACCGCCGGGCGCGAGCCCCATAACCGCGCGGCGCGTTCGACCGCCGAGCTCATGGTCATGTCGTTGACGTAGCCCAGCCTGCGGTAGTCGTCCCGCTGCTCCTGAGGTACGCCGGGGGCGACGATCTGCGCGGCCGTCAACCGTGTCGGAGTCATCCGCCCATGCTCATTCCGCCGTCCACGGTCAAGACTGCTCCGGTGATATAGGAGGCCAAGTCGTCGAGAAGGAAACTGACCGCGTGCGCGAGTTCTTCGGGCCGTCCCCAGCGGCCGACCGGGATCATCGACGTCACGGCGTCGTGGTTGGTGAAGGCGAGCCCTTGGGATAGCTGTGTGTCGAAACTTCCGGGGATCACACAGTTCACCGTGATTCCCTTGCGGGCGACGGCCCGGGCGGTGGATCTGGTCAACCCGATCAACCCGGATTTCGCTGCGGCATAAGCGATCTGAACCGGGCTGCCCATCACCGCCGACACAGATCCGATATTGACGATCCGGCCGAAGCGCTGGGGAGCCATGTGGTTCAGGGCAGCTTGGGTGAGGAAGAAGGACGCGGACAGGTTGACGGCGAGGTGGCGCTGCCAGTCGTCAGTCGTGATGTCGCCGTAGCGGTGCTCGGTGACCGCGCCGGCGTTATTGACCAGGTAGTCGAGCCGACCGTGCGAATCCAGAACCTCGTCGACGAGTCGACGGCAGGCATCCGGATCGCCCACGTCGGCGTGGTGCAGCGTCACCGTCGCGCCTGACTTTTGACAATCGTCGCGCAGGACCTCCGCAGCGCCCGCATCGGCCATGAAGGCGGCGGCCACGCCGACGCCGGAGCGGGTCAACTTCTCGGTGACGGCGCGCCCGATGCCGCGGGTGCCGCCGGTAATCAACGCGATACGCGAGCAGGTGGTCACGACTCCCCTGCCTTGGCCGCGAGCCGGCCGCTCAACTGCTCCACGGCTGCGCGGTGCTCTTCGGTGTCGAAGCAGGCGCTCTCGGCGCGCGCGCACTCGGACAGCAACGAAGCGGCCTGACCGAGCTGGGAGTTCAGCAGGCGCCGCGCCTCCTGCACGGCATAGGGTGGCAGCGCCGCGAGCCGGTGCGCCAGGCCGACCGCCTCGCGCACCGTCTCCGCGGTGGGAACAACGCGGTTCACCAGGCCGAGGCGGTGCGCTTCGCCGCTGCTGACGCGGTCTCCGAGCAGCAGGTGCTCCCTGGCCGCCGAGAGGCTGGTCAGCAACGGCCACAACACGATTCCGCCGGCGCCGTCGAGCAGCCCGAGCGCGACCCGCGGATCCGACAGAAACGCGCCCTCTGCCATCACCACAAGGTCGCACAGCAGCGCCACGGTGGCACCGGCGCCGACCGCTGCCCCGTTGACCGCCGCGACGCTGCAGAACGGCAGCCGGTTCATCGTCCAGAACAACTCCTGGTGCTCCTCCAGGATCGCATCGCGAACTGCGCGGTCCTCCCGCATCTGCCGGATCGTCGCGATGTCGCCGCCGGCGCTGAACGAGCTGCCCGCCCCGGTGAGCACCATGGCGCGCACGTCGCCGTCGTCGCAGAGCGATCGAACGGCGTGCAACAGCGCACCGGTGATCTCGCCGTCCAGCGCGTTCGCTTTGGCGGGCCGCGACAGCGTCAGCACCGCCACAGGTCCATCACGACGCACCGTGACCGCCGGTTCAGCAACTGCTACCAGCGGATCGTCGACGCTCACAGCTCCACCAACCTCGGGATCGTCTCGGCCGCAACCAGTTTGGCGCCAATCGCGCTGCGAAGTTCGGTAGCTGAGCCCAACACCGAATCCAGCACCAGGGCACGGGCCAAGAAGTGGTGGAACGGGTGTTCGGCGGTGAAGCCGATACCGGCGAGCACCTGCTGGCAATGGGTGGCCGCGATCCGCGCCGCCCGACCCGCCAGCGATTTCGCCAACATGGCCGCGAGGTACTCGTCGTCTGCCTCCCACGCCAGCTCCAGCGCCGCCGCGGCGGCCTCCCGCGCGACATAGGTGTCGGCGAGCCGGTTGCGCACCGCCTGGAACGAGCCGATCGGTCGGCCGAACTGGACACGCACACGCGCATGCGCCACCGCCAGATCCAGCATCTGGGTGGCGGCTCCGACGATCTGGTATCCCAGCGCCCGCCGGCCCGCGGTGAGTACGGCATTCCAGCCGGCGGCCGCCGCCGGTCCCGCCGACAGGACCGTCGCGGGGAGATCGCTGGAGCTCACCTCAACCATGCCCAGCGCAGGATCCAGACCTGCCACCGTCCGGGTCGAGACCGCAGACGGGTCGGCCACCCGGACCAACGCCGTCTGACCATCCATCGCCACCGGTGCCAGAAACGCCGTGGCAGGGCGCGCGCCGATGACCAGACCGCGCAAGGACACGGCCTCGCCGTCGAATGAGCCGGCGAGCTGAGCGCCGGTCAGGGGCAGCACCACGCTCTGGGCGGACGTGACGTCGTCGAGCACACCGGCGAGCGGCAGCAACAGCACATCCTGAAACGCCGCCGGCATCGAGCCGGTGCGCCCGGCCGCGTCGAACAGCGACGACACCGCCGCGCGCGGCTCGTGGGTCAGCAGGTCGGCGAACCCGAAATCGTCGAGCGCCTCAGAGAGTTGCGTGCCGTCGAACTCCTCAGCAAGCCGACGCAGGGTTTCCGACATTAATTCGCGCTCGGCGGCCTGGATCACCTGGGCCTCCATCAGGCGCCCCGGGGCAGGTCGAGCAGGCGGCTCGCCACGATGTCCTTCTGGATCTCACTGGTGCCTCCGTAGATCGTCGCGGCACGTGAGTAGGCCCATTCCCGCCGCCACGCCCGTCCGGCCGGCGAGTCATCGGTTTCGATGCCCCCGGCCAGCAGTTGGCGGGCGGCGTCGAACACCGCCTGATCGGCGGCGGCGATCATGATCTTGTCGACGGAAGCCTCCGGTCCGGGCAGATCCCCGCGGGCAATGCGGTCCTGGGTGCTCTTGGAGCGCGCCCGGAATGCCCAGAGCAGCTCATACGCTTCGCCGAGCGCCGCATACGATCCCGCGTCGGGCACCGCGTCGAGCAGCATGCCCAGGTGGTGGCCCAGCCACGCGCCGCGCTGCCAGAAGATCGGACCTCGCTCGCAGGACAAAATGAACTGGGCCACCTGCCAACCGCAGTCGATATCGCCGAGCAGACGCTGCGCTGGCACCTCCACGTCGACAAACGACGTCGAACAGAACTCGTCGACATCGGCCATCGTGCGAAGCGGGCTCGCGGTGACGCCGGGAGTGTCCATGTCCACCAGAAACGCACTGATGCCACGCGACCCCGATGTACCGGTTCGGGCCAGCACGACACAACGAGTGGCGTGTTGGGCGAAGCTGGTCCATAGTTTTTCGCCGTTGAGCAGCCATCCGTCGCGGTGCGGACGCGCCGTCGTTCGCAGCGACCCCAGGTCGCTGCCGGCATCGGGCTCGGAAAACCCTTGACACCAGGACTCATCGCCGCGAAGCAAGCGGGGAAAGATCTCTTCGACCAGCTCGGGCCGGCCGAACTCTGCGACGGCCGGCCCCAGGACTTCGTGCATCGACCAGGACGTGGTGTGCACCAAGGCGCGGCTGGTGAGCTCCTCGCCGAGCACGGCGCGAAGGATCGGCGAGTCCCCGAATCCGCCGAGCCGCTGTGGCCAGCCCCACCGCATCCAGCCGTCGTCGAACAGCAGCCGTTGGACCCGGCGCTGGTGATCAAGCTGGGCGTCGACGCTGTCGTCTCCCAGCGGGGGTATTAGCTCATGACCCCGCGCTTCGATCCAGGCCCGCACGCCGTCGCGGAACTCGCGCACCTCCACGCCACAGCTCCGTTCTTCAGGTGGTGATGAAACCGGATGCGGCGTACGCCTCCCGGATCGGGCCCTTGAGGTCGTCGGGAAAGGCCGTCTGCGGGGGCCGCGAAGGGTAATCGCCGACGGGCAGGCCGAGCAGGGAGGCGCCGAACTTGAACCCCGCCCCCCAGTGGGTGAACGCGCCCGGCCGGGCAGGGTGGGCCTGGTAGCGGCGGCTGGCGTCCTTCATCGCCGCCAACCCGGTGTCGGCGGCGAACTTATCGGCGCGTTCAAAGTCGCCGGCCACCAGTAGCGCACGCCACTCGGAGAACAACCGAAGTCCGGGCTTCTCGTAGAGGTACAGCGCTGAACCCAGTGCACCAGGATGTGGAATGCCCAGACGAATGCCGGCCTCGTCGGCGGCCTCCCACAGCACCATCTCGGGCGCAAGCCGGTGCACAGCCAGGCTGTGCTGCGCGTCGAGCAGCCCGTTCTTGAGCCCGCACAGCGCCGGAATCTCGTGGTAGAGCTCAACGCATTCGCTCGGGGTCAGCACCAGGCCGGTGGAGTGCGAGTTGAAGAATCCCAGCGGCATGTCCGTGCGGTCAGCGACATAACGCAGATACTCCAGAACGCCCGGCTTGCCCGAGCATTCGAAATACGGCGTGAGGATGTAGCAGATGTCGACGCCGAGTTCCTGCGCGTGCAACGTGAGCTCGACGCACTGTTTGGCGGTGTCAGTGCTCGACATCACCTGAATGAGCGCCCCGGGCTTGACCGCGCGCGCCTCCTCCACGGCCACCCGGACCACCGCCTTGAGCTCGTCGGTGGTCAGCGACCAGAACTCGGCGATGCCACCGGTGAGCCAAATACCGTCCTGGTCCAAATCGACCAGGCAATGCCGCACGAGGGCACGCAACGCCTCGAAGTCGATGTCATCGCCGTCGGGACCGCAGAACGGCGTGTACAGCGAGCTGCAGTTGCCCCACAGATGCTCGGCAGCCCAGTCCTTCGCCTCCTTACCGGTGACTGTTTTACCGGTGACAGACGTGGCCACAGCTCACTTCCCTTCCAACGAGTCGCCCGCACTAGCGCCCGGCCAGTGATGACTCTTACGTGCGCGTCATGGTAGAACGACATGTGCAATCGATGCAACGCGCCCTTCACCGTAGCTGAAGCCTACCCCGCAAAAATTGTCGTAGTCGACCACAAGGAACGAGGGTCACGATGTCCACCAGCATGGACGGCAAGGTCGTCGTGGTCTCGGGAGCCTCGATGGGGGTGGGCCGGGCTACTGCTCAGCGATTCGGCCAGGAAGGCGCAACAGTCGTGCTGCTCGCCCGACGCAAGCTGCTGCTCGACGAGATCGCGGAGTCGATTGGCCCCCACGCCGTGCCGATCGTCACCGACATCACCTCCAGCGTCGAGATCGGCACCGCCTTCGAGCAGGTAGCCGCGCAGTTCGGGCGCATCGACGTCCTGGTTAATTCGGCCGGCGCCAGCCGGATCCGGCTCATCGAGGAGGCCAGCGACGAGGACATCGCGGTCACGGTGAACACGAACCTGATCGCACCGATTTACACCACGCGCGCAGCCATTCCGCTGCTGCGCGCGGCCGGCGGCGGCGACATCATGAACATCTCCTCCGAGATCACCCTCGATCACATGCCGATGATGACCCTGTACGCAGCGACCAAGCGCGGGCTCAACGGCTTCACCGAAGCGATGACCCATGAATTGCGCCGTGAGTCCATCCGGGTGACCCTGGTCATCCTCGGCGCGGTCGGGGACACCGGTATCTATGAGAACTTCGGGCCAGGCGACCTGGATAGGGCCTGGCCGATCTGGGAAGCCGACGGCTACCTGACCCGGATGAGCGGAACCACACAGTTGACCTCGGCGACCGTGGCCGAGGTCCTTTTCGATGTACTGAACCGGCCGCGTGAGTTGATGATGGACGTCGTGCATGTCCGTCCGGCAAGTAGCTGATCACCGAATCGCTACCGCACCAATCGAACTGAGCGAGACTAGGAGATTGTCGTGATCCGACCGATGGAAGGCGTGCGGATTCTGGAGGTGGCTCAATTCACCTTCGTCCCAGCCGCGGGCGCGGTCCTGGCGGACTGGGGCGCCGAGGTGATCAAGGTCGAGCACGCCGAGCACGGCGACGCCCAGCGCGGCCTGAGCCGGCTGATGGACATGCCAGTCGGTGCCGGATCGTTCGCGCCGCTGATGGAACATCCCAACCGCGGTAAGCGCAGCATCGGCCTCGCACTTGAGCGGCCCGAGGCGCTGCGGGTGCTGCACGAATTGATCGCGTCCAGCGATGTGTTCCTGACGAATTTCCTACCTGCGGCGCGCCGCAGGCTCGGCATTGAGCTTGAGGATGTCCGCGCTGTCAATCCCGACATCATTTATGTGCGCGGCTCAGGCTTTGGTAACGCCGGTCCAGACCGTGAGAAGGGCGGCTATGACAGCACCGCGTTCTGGGCCCGGGCAGGCAGCGCGCTGGGCACCACCCCGATCGAGTTCGACGGCCTGTGCAAGATGCCCGGCGGCGCCTACGGCGACTCATTGGGCGGCATGACCATCGCCGGCGGCATCGCTGCAGCACTACTGGCGCGGGAGAAGACCGGTGAAACCTCCGTCGTCGATGTCTCTCTGCTCGGCGTCGGCGCTTGGGCCAACGCGCTGTCGGTCGGTTTCGCGCTGCTCGAGGGAGGTCCACCGGAACGCAAGCCGACTCTGGGCTCAGCAGCAACCAATCCGCTAGTCGGCCACTACCGCACCGCCGACAACCGGTGGCTCGTGTTGGCAATGCTGCAGCCCGGTCGGTACTGGCCCGAATTCTGCCGGCGCATCGAGCGCGAGGACCTCCTCACCGACGAACGGTTCGCAAAGGCCGAGGCACTGATGGAAAACGCAGCGGCGGCAGCGGTGGTCGTTCAGGAGGTGCTGGGCAGCCGGACCCTGGCCGAGTGGACCTCGCAGTTCGCCGGGATGGAAGGGCAATGGGCCGTCGCGCAGGATCCGTGGCAGGTGGGCCAGGATCCGGCGCTGCGCGCCAACGGAATGATCGCTGAGGTCTTCGACGTCGACGGCACGCCGCGCGAATTGGTTGCCAACCCCGTCCAATTCGATCAAACACCCGCCAGCATCAACCGTGCTCCGCAGTTCGCCGAACACACCGACGAAATCCTGCGCGGACTCGGCAAGTCCGACGAGGAGCTGATCAACCTCAAAATCGCCGGTGCCGTGACCTGAACTTCAACGCCGGAACGAGTGACGCAGGTCAGTCCTCGCGACGCAACACTGCGGCCGAGCAGAACGCCCACAGGTCATCGACGCTGGTCTGGCTGCCGCCTGCGAGTACCCGGGAGTGCGTCGAGGCCAGCAGCAACTCCTGAAGCAGGGCCGCTTGGGTGTGCAGGCCGACGTCCTCGCGCAGTCGACCCGCCTTCGCGACCGCGGTCAGCAGTTCGACGATGAAAGCGTGCTGCGGCTCCAACGCATAGGCAAGGTCCTTCGGGCGCGTCTCGGCCAGGCGCAAGTGTAGGACGCTTAACCCGCGAGCCAGCCGCGCCGGCATCGCGGTGATCTCCGATAGCGCCTCCAGCAGCGCCCGAAGCCGCAGTACCGGATCCTCAATGCCCTCGCACCGCTGCCGCAACATGGGCATGGCGGTCTTGCGCAGAATCGTCTCGTACACGGCGAGCATCAGGCTGTCTTTGCTGTCGAAGAACGTGTAGAACGTGCGCTGCGACTGACCGGAGCGGTCGACGACGTCCTGGATGGAGAAGTCGCTCTCGTCGCGCTCGGACAGCAGTTCCACGGCTGCATCGACGAAACGGTCACTGCGCTTACGGGCCCGTTCGACGGCATTGCGCAGCGAGCGATCGACACTGTCGCGCTGCCAGCTGGGCACATACTCGTCTGCTGGCTGGTCACCCGTGGGCTTTGGCTCAGCTGTCTTTTGTCGCGCCATGGCTTTCCACTCTCTCGCTATCGACTTCAGTCAGGAAGGCACTGATGACCTGCTCAAACCTATCGAAACATTTGTGGTGCACAGCGTGCGCCGCGCCGTCGAGTTCTACGTAGCGCGCCGACGCGTTGACTTCGGCGAACCGCCGCCCTTGGGCCCGTCGCGTCGACTCGTCGAGGGCGCCGGCGACCAGCAACACGGGACACCCGACGCCACCGAGTGCGTCCGCCGACAGCTCGGGTCGACCGAGACTGTCCCCGTGTAGCGCCGTCACCAGCTGACGCCAGTGCTCGGGTCCATGATGGCTCTCGTGTAGGCGACGCAGCGCGAACGGCCAGGTGCGGTACAGGTGCTCTAGGCGCGGAGCCCGGTAGTCGCTGGGGCGGCCGGTGCCGGGGCTGACCAGCACCAGAGATCGCGCGGTGCCAGGCGCTGACAGCTCGAGCATGAGCGAGATCTCCGCGCCGTAGGAAAACCCCACGATGTGAGGCTGGTCGAGGCCTAGGTGCTCGACGAGATGTCGCAGATCCGCGCGGATGGCCTCCCCCATGTCGCCGGACCCGCGGAATTCTGAGCGGCCGTGGCCGCGCAAATCCGGCAGGACGCATTGATAATCAGATGCCAGCCTGGCCGCGAGCCGCCCCCACTCGAACTCCCCCGTGGCCGTTGCGCCGTGAATGAACAGGATGGGCGGACCATCGCCCATCACGGAGTACCCCAGCGTCAGTCCGTCGCGCTGGTAGGTGCGCAGGCTGATTGCGTCAACAGATTCAGTCATCACTTCCTCAGCGATGTTGCAATTCTCTTCCAGCGACGCATACCGCGGCCACTCACCACGCCGATGCGGACGCATCTTTCCAATGACGTCTATGTCAGGTCATTCTCGCGCCCATGATGTTCTACCAACACGATAGTCGGAGATGCCGGTAGTAAGATTAACACGCTAAAGCGCAGGCAGCCCTACCCGGAAAGTCTGCACAACCCACGGCTATCAGTTCAGCTGGGCCGATGCTTTCAACTCCAGGCGATCGTCTTGAGTTCAGTGAATTCCTCAATGCCGTGGTGGCCCCACTCCCTGCCGACCCCGCTCTGTTTGAATCCTCCGAACACACCGGTGATACCGACCCCATTGGGCTGGTCCGCGGACCAGCCAGGGCCAGAGCCGCCAAGGGCATCGAAATTGCTCACCTGCGCCCCGACGGTCTGTACCGACACGTTGCCGGCGCGTATTTGCCGGGCCACGTTGAAACCGCGCGCGGTATTGCCCGCGATCACTCCACCGCCCAAGCCGTAGATCGAGTCGTTGGCGACGCGGATCGCCTCTTGTTCGGTTTTGTAGGTGATCACCGTGAGGACCGGCCCGAATATCTCCTCCTGGGCGATGCGCATGTCGTTGCGAACGTTGATAAACAGGGTCGGCTCGTAGAAGAAGCCCTTGGTCAGGTGTTCTGGTCTTTTGCCGCCGAAAACCAGCTCGGCGCCCTGCTCGATGCCTGATCGGACGTAGCCCTCCACCCGCTGGCGCTGTCGTTCTCGGATCAGCGGGCCGATGACCGTGTCGGGCTCTCTAGGATCGCCCACTTTGAGGGAAGACGCCGAAGTGGTGGCGCCCTGGACGTAGGCGTCGAGCAGATGCTCGGGCAGCAGCACCCGGGTGTGCAACGCACACCCTTGGCCGGCATGGATCATCGACGTGAGAATGCCCATCCCCGCGACGTGTTCTTCGGGCACATCGTCTAAAACGATCGAGGCACTTTTGCCGCCAAGTTCGAGCTGTAAGCGCTTCACGGTCGGAGCGGCGGCCGCCATGATCGCGCGGCCTGTTGCGGTGGATCCGGTGAACGTGACCATGTCGACCATCGGGTGCCTCGTCATCTCTTCGCCCACCTCGGCACCGCCCGAGATGACGTTGAGCACACCCGGCGGAAGCCCCGCTTCCTCGGCCGCCCTGGCGATCTCGTAGGCGTCCAGTGGTGTCCATTGATGGGGCTTGAGCACGACGGTGCAGCCGGCAGCAAGGGCGGGCAGCACCTTCACAATGTTGAGGAAGAACGGGAAATTGAACGGCGTGATCGCCGCCACCACGCCCACCGGCTCGCGGACGACGGCATGCCCCGTCATCGCACGAGGGCCGCCCGATGGTGGCGACACCTCGGTCCATTGAACGCAGTACTCCATCGCCTCTGCGATCCACTGCGCAATGTCGATGGTGCCCCGGACCTGAATGATGTCGGCTAGGAAGCCGACCGAGCCGGACTCGGCCATCACCAGCTCCTTCAGCCGATCATGGCGTTCCTCGAGAATCTCTGCCATCCGACGGAGCGTGACCGCGCGCTGGCGGGGAGATGTCTGCGGCCAGGGCCCATCGTCGAAAGCCCGCCGGGCGGCGGCTATTGCGGCATGTGCGGCCTTGGGGTCGGCGTCGGGAACCGAGCCGATGACGTCCTCGGTCGCGGGGTCGATGACTTCGATGACCCCCGCGGCGTTGTCGGGCGTCCAGGACCCATCGATGAACATGCTGTCGTAATCCCATCGAGCACTCACTGCGCTACTACCTCCGTCTTCACCGGGATCTCCACGCGCCTACGCCGACCGCTGAAAGCGGCCGAGGAATGCAAATACGTCCAACGGCAGCGATCATATGCTTTTTATGAGGATGCTATTCCATTCTGACGCAGCTGAGCTATCGTCTGGAACAGCCTGAGGCTCTTGTGCTGCGCTACAGCAGACCTTCGACGCTACCCGCAACGTTGCGATGCCGGCACCCCCAGCTTCGGGTTCGAACCTTCGGAAGGAGTAGGGATGGGAAGGGTGGACGGAAAAGTCGTCCTCATCAGCGGCGCCGCCCGGGGTCAGGGGCGATCACATGCTCGACTGCTTGCCGCGGAGGGCGCGGACATCATTGCCATCGATCTCTGCGCCGACATCGACACCAATGAGTATCCGCTGGCTCGGCTCGAAGACCTCGAGGAAACTGCGCGCCTCGTCGAAAAAGAAGGTCGCCGGGCCCACATCGCGGTGGCCGACGTCCGCGACCGCGCCGCGTTGTCCGCCGCGATCGACTCGGGCGTCGCGGAGTTGGGACGGCTCGACGTTGTGGTGGCCAACGCCGGGATTGCCCCGCTCACTCCCGGCCTGCCGCCCCAGGCATTCGTTGACGCGGTCGACGTCGATCTGGTCGGTGTGCTCAATCTTGTTCACGCCAGCATCAGGTATCTGGATGCCGGCGCGTCGATCATCGCGACCGGTTCCCTGGCCGCCTATCTTGCGTCGCAGACGGCCGGCGGCATGGACTTGGGACCCGGCGGTGGTGGATATGCATTCGCCAAACAGGTGGTCGCCCACTATGTCAACGATTTGGCGCTGCAACTTGCGCCCAGCAATATCCGGGTGAACGCCATCCACCCGACGAATGTCAACACCGACATGCTGCAGAGCCCGCCGATGTATCGGGCCTTCCGCCCCGACCTGCAGAACCCCACCCGCGCCGACGCGGAGCTGGCATTCCCGGTGATGAACGGGATGCCGATCCCCTATATCGAGCCCGAGGACGTCAGCGAGGCCGTGTTGTTTTTGGCCTCAGATGCCGCACGCTACATCACTGGACAGCAGTTACGCGTTGACGCGGGTGGTGTTCTGAAGGCACGGCCGTGGTCCGGTGCGTGACCGCCACGGTTTGCAGACGAATAGAGCCGACGTCCCGGCGGAGCAGCACCCCAACGCGGCGGTCCTCCTGCGGGGCCGTCAGACCCCGACCGGTCATAAAACCCCCCGCGGTGGCGACAGTAAATGCTGGCGACGCTTGAACAACCAGAAAACACGTGGCTGAGGTCGGCGCTCAGCCCGGTGTGATGTCGGCCGCCAACGGCGTAGTGAGCAAGGAGAGCCGCGCGGCCGCCGTTCGTCTGAGCGCCAGTTATGCTGCAGGGCTTGCGTTGGCACATCTCCTGGCCGCCGCCGCGGTGGCGGCGGTCATCATCTCGCTGAGCAAGAACACTATCGGTGACGCCAGCAACCTGCTCACCGACAAAAACTTGATCGCGGCATCCGGGCTGGTCGTTATGGCGTCAGTCGCCGGTGCCGTCGCCGGCGTTCTCCACGTGCTTCCCTCTGTGCGCTGGTTCGCCCGGGGCCAAGAACCTACCCCCGAGCAACAGCGTGCGGCCATGCGAATTGCCAACCGTCAGGCCGTCGTTCACTTCGCAACCTGGGCGGCAAGTGGCGTCGTGTTCGTCTTGCTCAACCTAGATTCCGGCGGCGGCGTGGCCTGCGTGATCGGGG
>NZ_DASXHW010000083.1:0-8360 GCF_036488105.1 Mycobacterium sp.
CACCGTGAAGGAATGCGTAGCGGCTATGTAGTGCAACCATACCGGAAGGCGTTTGCCGTTCATGCGCGTCACGCGCACCGCATCGGCGCCTCCGGCGTTTGCCGCGGCGTCAACCACCGCGCTGGATAGCGCGAAGCTAAAGCCCGCGCCGGAGGTTACGAATTCCTGAGGCACGGACACCGACACTATGCCGCGCAGCTCAGCGGTCGCGGATTGCACCAAGGACACTGTTACCGCCGGCGTGGAGTCGGCACGGGCGGTGTTCGCGGCGCCCACAGTGCTGGTATCAGCGGAGCCGGCGTTCGCGGTGCCCTGGGTGGCGGCATTGGTGAAGCTGCCGCTCATGCCGGCGCTGTTCGTGGCGAGGGAGCCACTTGTGGCGCTGATGGCAGCGCCGCCGCCGCTGCTGGTGGCAGCGTTCGCGCTGCCGCTGAAGCCGCCGAAGGTGCTCGGCAGAGTGAGGTTGAGCGTGGAGGCGGCGGGCACCGCGACCGCCGGCGTCAGTGTGGGTGGTACGGCCGGCGGCAGCGACGCAATGCCCGCTGCACCGCCGGTGACGTCGCCGGTGATGGTTCCAGTGGTGGTGAGGCTTGCATCCTGGAGCACGTAGTTGGCTCGATCCGCCCCGCCGGCAATATTGATTCCATTGACCGCGACCGGTTTGCCGGTGCCGGGATCGGCGTTGGCGAAAGCGGCGCTCGAGTCGGTGATGGCGAGTTGGTCGCCGGCGAAACGGTTGTCGGTGAGCGTGACCGTGGCCGTCGTATTGCCGTCGTACGGCTTGGCGGCCGCGGTGGCGGACACGGTGAGCGCGGCGGGTGTGATGTTCGCCGTGGTGGTAGCGACGGCGTTCCAGACATAGTTGCCGACATCGGCACCGCTGCCGGTAATGCCGCTGACGGTGATCGGCTTGGCGCTGCCGACGTTCTTGTTGGTGAACACGGCATTGGTATAGCCGAAATTGATGACGTCGTTCCCGAGGGGACGGTCGGTGAGCGTGACCGTCGCCGCACTCGTGGCGTCGTACACCTTGTCGGTGCCGCCGGCGACCACGATCAGAGTCGCTGGGATGATGGTCGCGGACGTCGATGTGCTGGCATTCGCCGTGTAATTGCCGGCATCGGCGCCGGCGAGGGTAATGCCGGAGACGTCGACGTATTTGCCCTTGCCGGCGTTCTTGTCCAGGAATGCATTGCTGGATGAGACGGTGAGCGAGTCGCCGGCGATGCGGTTGTCGGCGAGCGTGACCGTGGCGGCGGTGGTGGTGTCGTAGATCTTGTCCTCGCCGGTGGCGGACACCGTCAGTGGGCGCGGTGTGATATCGGCGCTGCTGATGGTGACGCCGGAGGTCGCGAGCACGTAATTGCCGGCATCGGGGCCGGCGAGCACCACGCCGCCGATGGTGACGGTCTTGCCGTTGCCGGCGTTCTTGTCGTTGAACACGGCATGGGTGGCGCTGGCGGTGAGGCTGTCGCCGGCGAATTCGCCCACGAAACCCAGCGTGCTCGTCACCAGGGTGGCGCTGGTAGTGCCGTCGTACACCTTGTTGGCGGCGTTCACCCCGGTCACCTGGGTGATGGTGGCAGGAGTGACATTGCCGGTTGCGGTGGCAAACGTGGGGATCACGTAATTTCCAGCGTCGCTGCCGCTGCCGCTGATGCCGCTCACCGTGATGGTCTTGGCCTGGCCGACATTCTTGTCGGCAAAGGCGGCGGTGGAGTAGGTGAGACCGACGACATCGCTGCCGAGGGGCGTGTCGCTGAGCGTGACGGCGGCGGCGGCAGTGGCGTTGTACACCTTGTCGGCGCCGGCGGCGGTTATGGTGAGCGTCGCGGGCGTGATGTTGGCGAAAGTGGCGGTGCTCGTATTCGCGACGTAGTTGTGCGCGTCGGTGCCGCTGATGGATATGTTGGCGACGGCGAGGTACTTGCCGTTGCCGACATTCTTGTCGGTGAACGCGTCGGTGGAGGTGATGCCGAGCACATCGCCGGCAATGCGGTTGTCGCTGAGCGTGGCGGTGGCGGCGGTGGTGGCGTCGTACACCTTGTTGTTGCCGACGGCGGATACGGTGAGGCTGCGTGGCGTGATGCTGGCGGTGAGACCGGACGGTTGCACGATGGTGTAGTCGACGGCGTCGGTGCCGGTGAGCACGAAGTTGCTGATGCCGACGATGGGTTTGTTGACGCCCACGTCCTTGGTCAAGTAGGAACCGGTGATGGAACCGACCTGCACGTTGTCGCTGCCGATGACACCGGTGAGTATGGAGCCCTGGGTGTTGAGCACCGCCGCGGTGGTGCCGTCGTAGACCTTGTCCACGGCCACTACACCGGCCACGTGCAGCGCGGCGGGGGTGATGTTGGCGGTGCTGGAGGCGGTGGGCGCGACGCTGTAATTGCCGGCGAGGCCGCCGTTGGTACCGTTGAGCAGGTTGATGCCGGTGATGGTGACCGCCTTGTTGTTGGCGACATTCTTGTCGGCGAAGGCGGCGCTCCCGGTGAACACGGGCACGACGGTCTCGCTGCCCACGAAGCCGGACAGTCCGTAGCTCAAGAGCGTGGCCGCGGCATTGCCGTCGTACACCTTGTCGGCGACCACGGCGTTCACCGAGAGCAGCTTGGGATCGATGATGCCGGTGGCGGTGGCCGTGGAGCCGATGTGGTAGTTCGATGCCAGGCCGCCATTGGTGCCGTCGGCGAGCGATATGCCGCTGATGTTGACGGTTTTACCGGAGCCGGCGTTCTTGTCGGTGAACTGCGCGCCGGTGGCGCTGGCGCTCAATGTCTGCGTGCCGACGAGGCCGGTGAGAGTGTAGCCGGACAACGCGGCATTGAGCGTGCCGTCGTAGGCGCGCTCGGTGACGGCGCCGACGAAGTTGAGCGGTGCCTGATTGATGGTGCTGGTGGTGTTGTTCGCGTAGGTGACGGTGTAGTTGCCGCCGCTGTTGCCGTCATTCAGCGTGACGCCGCCGACGGTGACGATTTTATTGCCGGTCCCCGCGTTGGGATCGGTGTAGGCGAAGCTGCCGCCGCTCAAGGTGTCGAGCGCATTGCCATTGCTGGCGTTGTGATACAGGGTGCCGGAGACCAGGGCGGCCGTGTCGGCGGCGCTCAAGGTACCGTCATAAGTCTTGACGGCATTATTGGCGCTCACGGTGATGGCGGCGGGATTGATGGTGCTCGCGGCGTTGCTCAGGTAGCTGACGGTGTAATTGGCGCCGCCATTGCCATCGTTCAGGGTGACGCCGCTGACGGTGACGGTCTTGTTGCCGATGCCGGCGTTGGCGTTGGTAAAGGCAAATGTGCCGCCCGACAAGCTGTCGGTGCCGAACAATTGCGTGCCGGCCGCAGCGACGGCGGTGCCCGAAGCCGCCAGGGTACCGTCGTAGGTTTTGCTCGTGGGGCCGGTGGACACGGTGAGGGTGGCCTTCGCCACGGTGAGCCTGCCGTCGATGAAGGTGATGTCGTAATTGCCGGAGGTGAGACCGGCCGGCGTGATGCTGTAAACACCTGCGTTGCGCGCGCCCTGCGCGGTGCCGCCGTAGGTGAGCGCGCCGCTCAGCACGGCCGCGGTCTCGCCGTTCGCGAAGGCGCTGTAAGTCACGCCGTTGCCGCCGCTGTAGGCGAGCGCGTCGTAAGGCTTCGCGGCGTCCGCGGCGGTGACGGTCAAGCCGGCCTTGCCGATGGTGAACGCGGTGGCGTTGCCGGCGGCTTGAGCGAAGGTGTAATTGGTGTTGCCCCCCGTCAGCGTATAACCGCTGCCGTTGATGGCGTATTGGCCGACGTTGCTGGTGGCGAGCGCGGTCGTATTCCAGGCGGCACTGCCGCTCAAGATGGAGCCGGCCGTCTGGCCGAGCACGAAGCCTCCGATGCTGCCGCCGAGCGTGGGGTCGGCGGCGCCGTAGAGGCGCGACGCGGCATTGGCGGTGTAGGTGAGGGTCGCAGGCGTGACGGTGTAGGTCACGCCGGTGCCAGAGGGCGTCAGCGTGTAGTTCGAGGTGAGGCCGCCGGTATAGAGAATGCTGTAGGTGCCGGCGTTCATGGCGTTGGTGAGCGCTTGGCTGTAAGCGGCGGTGCCGCCGCTCACCACGTTGGCGGCGCTGTCCTCGCTATCCAAGAGTCCGGCGCTGATCGTGTAACCCAAGCTGCCGGTGGGCGTGGCGCCGTACACCTGCGAGGGTGTGCCGTTGATGATGGCGCTCACGGTGAGCGCGCCCGCGGCCTGGCTGTAGATGAAACCGTCGCCGCTTTCGGTCACGGCGCCGGGCGCGTAGCTGCCATACGTGGCGCCATAGTGGCGGAAGGCGGAGGTGAGTCCGCCCTTGACGGTATGCGCGCCGGCCACGAGATCGGGCGTGTCGCTGTATACCAGCCAGCGTGCGCCGTTGCCTACTACCAGCGCTGCACCTGCGGCGGTGGACGTGTTGATGAAATTTCCGGCGCCCTCGGTGGAGACGACGATGCCGCCGGCGAGTGCCAGCAAGCGGCCGCCGGCATCCAAGGTGAGATCGCCGCTGCTGCGCAAGGCGAGGTTGCCGGTGGTGCTGGTGAGCGCGCCGGACACATCGACGGCCGTCGAATCGAACACTTGCAGGCCCGTACCCGCAGTGGAAGCGCCCAGTGTGGCAATGGTGTTGCCGCTGTTGTTGAACGTGACCGCGCCGCCCGCATTGGTATTCAAGACCGTGACGTGTTGCAACGCGCCCGACTGGGTCAGATTGCCGGTACCCCCTGCAGTCAAACTGACTGCCGAAGAACCTGCATCGATACCGGCCACCACGAGATCGCTGGAGTTCACGAAGCTGATGGGGTTGCCGGCCGACACCACGGCGAGGGAGCCTGCGGCGTTCGCGACATTGTTGAGCGTCACCGCGCCGTTGGTGTTGACGCTGAGTGCGGGTGAAACGATGGCGCCGCTCTGGGCGAGCCCACCGTGGGTGGTGAGCGTCAGGCTGGTGGTGGCGAGCGCATTGCCGATGGTGGTGAGGCCGGCGGCGGAGTTGGTGACGTTGACGGTATTCCCGCTCAACAGCAGCGTGCCGAACTGGTTGCCGGCGTTGGTCAAGTTGATGCCGAGGCTGCCGGCGGCGGAGCTTTCGGCGGTGAAGCTCGCGACGCCGGCGACAGAGACGGACGTGTTGGCGGCTTGCACGATGCCGGTTTGCACGTCGGCGCCGCCCACGCTGATGGTCGGCGGGCTCGCGCTCATCGAAATATTGCCGGTGATGTTGTTGGCGGCATTGTTCAGGTTGATCGCCGTGCCGTGAAGGGGTGCACTGCCGATGGTGCGGTTGGTGCGTGAACTCACGACGGTGAGGCTGCCCAGATCGGTGCGGTTGCCGAGCGTGATCACGCCGGCCTGGGTGACCACGGCGGTGTTGCTGGCGGGCAGAGTGGTGGTGCCGCCGATGAGATTGCCGGCGCCGCCGAGCACGATGCTCGAGCCCGTGACGGTGGCGTTGCCGGCCACTTGCAGGCTGGCGCCGGCGGCCTGGGTGACAGGCTCGCCGGTGGCGGTGAGCACGTAGTCCCCGCCGACGAAGGTGTCGCCGATGGAGGTCGCCGTCGCGCCGGAATTGTTCACGGTGACATCGCCGGCGGCGATGGTGGTGAGCACGCTGAGATTGCCGCCGATGGTGAGCGGCGCGGACTGCGTGACCGCACCCGTGGAGGTGAGGCTGACGTTGCCGGTATCGTTGAGCGCGCCGCTGAAGTTGATGGCGCCGCTGGAAATGACCGTGAGATTCTTGCCGATGACGGACGCGCCCAAGTCGGTGGCGGCCGCTTCGGTGACTTGTACATTGCCGCCGTTCAGCGCCAGCGTGCCGAAGGTGTTGCCGGCGTTGGTGAGCGTGATGTCGTGCGTGCCGGCACTCAGCGTGACCGGAGCACTGCCGAGATTCCAGGCGGCCGAGCCCAGCTGGCTGATGTTCAGCGTGTTCGCGAGGCTGACCGCGGAGGGCGAACCGTTCAGCGCCACGGCGCCGAAGGCGTTCGCGCCGTTGGCGAGCGCGATGGGGTTGCCGGCGGCATACAAGGTGAGCGTGCCGGAGATCACGGCGCCGCCGCTTTGGCTGATGCCGCCGCCGCCATTCAAGGTGAGCGGCGTGCCGGAGACATTGAGCGCGCCGGCCACATCGAGCGAGCCCGTGCCTGCGCCGTTGCCGATGGTGAGACTGGCGAGGGTGCCGATGGGAAGTTGGGCGAGCTCAGCCGAGGTCAGGTTGAGGCCCACGATGGGCGCGCCGCTGCCGCCCACGGCGACGTTGGTGCCCGCCGTGAAGGGTTGCATGACGAGGTTGCCGGAACCGGTGACGGGGCGGGAGAAATTCATGCCGTCGCCGATCAAGGTCAGGTCGTTGGCGTTGAAGCTGGCAAGGTTGTTGAACGCCAAGGTGCCGGTGCCGGCATTCATGGTGAGCGCGTGGCCGGCGGTGGGCTGGACGTCGACCAGGTTGTTGAAGGCGATGCCGATGCCGCTCAGGTTGCCGGTGGCGGTGATGGGGCCGGTGTTGTAGACCTGCGGTCCATTGATGGCGAATGCGGGCAGGGTGAGGCCGGAGGCGGCGTTGACGGTGAGTCCGGTGAGGGTGGGCTGCAACCGGACCAAGCCTACCACCGCGCCGCCGCCCAAGTTCAAGGTGAGGGTCTTGTTGCTGCCGACGTTACCGCCGAAGGTCAGCGTGCCGTTGTTGGTGCTCAAGGTGAGGTCATTGTCCACCGAGAGCGCGGCGTCGAAGCTGATGTTGCCGCCGCCGCTGTTGATGGTGGAGGCGCCGGACACCGAGACCGGCGTGGTGAAGTCGATGGGGTCGTTGGTGGTGGTGAGGTTCACGCCAACGTTGGTGAGGCCGCCGGCGGCGGCGGTGGTAAGCGCATTGAAGGTGGACTGCGCGGTGATGAAGCTGATATCGCCCGTACCATGCGCGTCCAGAGTAAGTGTGCCGGTGATGTTCTGGCTTTGCACGCCGGTAATGCCGTTGACATGGATCCAGCCGGCGCCCGTGGTGTTGAGCGTCAATCCCCCGGAGCTGCTCATGCGCGCGAGTTCGCTGCCGGTAATGGTCATCTGGCCCGCAGCTACGCTGCCGCCGAGCGCGATGTTGCGGCTGTCGCTGGCGGCGAGGCTCATGACGCCGCTGCCCGAGGACAGTGTGCTGTTGCCTTGCAGATCGATGTCGGCGGCGGTGATGGATAGCGTGTTGTTGGAGGCGGTCAAGGACACGCCGTTCAACAGAATGAACGAGCCGCTGCCGTTGCCGTCGGCATCGGCGGTGAAGGCGATGGGCGCATTCACGGTGCGGCTTTGGTTGAGCGTGATGTTGTCGAGCGCGGTGTAGCTTTGGTTGGCGTCGCCCACGGTGCTGATGCCCGGCAGCGTGAG
Organism: Mycobacterium sp.; assembly: GCF_036488105.1. Lineage (GTDB taxonomy): Bacteria > Actinomycetota > Actinomycetes > Mycobacteriales > Mycobacteriaceae > Mycobacterium. The sequence goes on from NZ_DASXHW010000083.1 coordinate 7,381, forward strand.
GTCGTAGCCGGAGACGTGAAGGCCGGTGAGCGGCGCGATGCCGCCGACCACGCCGCCCAGCACCACGTTGCCCGCGCCGGCGGTGAGCGTGAGATTGTGCGCGCCATTGATGCTGCTGGTGGCGCCCGCGAACGTGATGTTGCCGCCGAGGGTGGCGACGGTGACGTCGCCGCCGAGCGTGGTGGGACCGGTGATGGTGACGGCGTTATTGACGGTGCCGAGATTGCCGCTCAAGGTGACACCGCCGTTGGCGGTGTAGGTTTGCGTGCCCGTGGTAGTGACGGCCGCGGCGCCGACGGTGTTGCCGGTGGCGTTGAGCGAGACCAAGGGCGTGCCCGCGCCGACCGTGCCGTTGAAGTGCAGCGCCCCGCTGCCGGCATTGGCGCTGAGGGCGTGCGAGCCGTCGACCGTGCCGCCGAAGGTGAGTCCCAACCCGGTGAAGGTGACGTCCGCACCAAGGGTCATGTTCTCGCCATAAGTCTGCGCGCCGCTGGTGGTGACGGCTGCCGTATTGACGACCACGGTGCCGGGCGCGTCGGTGGTGAGGCTGGTGAGCGGCGTGCTGCCGCCGACCACGCCGTTGAACACGGTGGCGCCGGAATCATTGACGGTGAGCGCGTGCGCCCCGTTCACGGTGCCGGCGAATTGTACATTGACGCCGCTCAACGTGCTGTCGGCGCCGAGCGTGACCGCATTGCTGTAGGTCTGTGCGGCGCTGGTACGAATAGTGCCGCCGTTGAGGGCGGTGCCGCCGAGCGCGCCAGTGCTGAGACTGGTGAGCGCGGTGGTTGCGCCCACGGCGCCGCCGAAGTTGGCGGCGGCCGTGCCCGCATTGACGGTGAGCGCTTCGGCGCCGTCGACGGTGCCGTTGAAGTCGATGGCGGCGTTGTGCGTGGTGACGCTGATGGGGCCGGTGGCGAGGATCACGGGGCCGTTGAAATCGATCTGGCCGGTGGCGGGCGCTGCGCTGTTGCCGACGG
>NZ_DASXHW010000110.1:0-7718 GCF_036488105.1 Mycobacterium sp.
GTTCTATGCACCGGAGTGGCTGCTGGTAGGGCTGCTGCTGTGGTTGCTGTGTGTCGGAGCCGGCAAGGCCAGCTTGGACGAGTTGGCCGGTCGACGTCTGGCGGTGCTGACCACCGAGGACTGAGCGTCCACTCAACACGGCCCGAGCTGGAATGTGGCCTCACCTGCGACAACAGGCCCATAGCTATTGGCGGTGGCGGAGGGATTTGAACCCTCGGACGGGGGTTACCCGTCACACGCTTTCGAGGCGTGCTCCTTAGGCCGCTCGGACACGCCACCGCGGGAGAGCTTACCCAACAGCGGCTCGGCTATCCCAATCGCTGCCGGGCGAAGAAGGTCTCCAGGAGGGCGGCACACTCCTCCGCCAGCACCCCGCCGCGCACAGCCGGACGATGGTTGAGCCGGCGATCGCGAACCACGTCCCACAGCGAGCCCACCGCGCCCGTCTTGGGTTCCCACGCCCCGAACACCAGGCGCTCGACCCGCGCCATCACCAGCGCGCCCGCGCACATCGTGCACGGCTCGAGGGTCACCGCCAGCGTCGCACCGGCCAGCCGCCACCCGTTGCCAAGCACGCGCGCGGCCGCCCGAATGGCCAGGACCTCGGCGTGCGCGGTCGGATCACCCAGGGCCTCACGCGCATTGACCGCACGGGCCAGCTCGGTTCCGTCGGCCGCCACGACCACGGCACCCACCGGGACGTCACGGGGATCCGCCGTGGCGGCAACCGCCAGCGCAGCGCGGATCAGATCTTCGTCGGAACTCACCGACCGAGACGGTCGAGCACCGACGACAGCTCATCGGCGAAGCCCATCTCGCGCGCGATGCGGCCCAGCTGCTCGTCGGCGTAGAGGTCGGTCTCGTCGAGGATGACGCTCAGCACGGCCTCGGGTAGCCCCACATCGGACAGCAACCCGAGATCACCCTCTTCGAAGGGCTCGGCGTCTTCAAGATCTTCCGGATCGATGTCAGCGTCCAGATTGTCCAGTACCTCGGCGGCGATGTCGTAATCCAGCGCCGCGGTTGCATCCGAAAGCAGCAGCCGGGTGCCCGACGGCGCAGGCCGGACGATCACGAAGAACTCGTCGTCGACGTCGAGGAGGCCGAAAACTGCTCCGGCGCTGCGTAATTCACGCAGCTCGGTCTCGGCATCGCCCAGGCTGGCCAGCGCCTTGGGTCCCATGGCAGAGCAGCGCCATTTGCCCTCTTCACGCACGACAGCCACACCGAATCCGTCCGGAGTGTCCGCCTGCGCGGAAGCCCGCTGTGCTCCCATGGGCGCCTACGCTAGTCGCGTAAGGGCCCGTTGACCAGCAGATCGGGGTCGCGTCGAGCGCCATAGCCCGGCAGGAATTCGGATAAATATGCCAACCTTGACGGGTGGCGAAGACACCGGTGTGCGTGCTGGGCCTGGGACTGATCGGCGGCTCGATTTTGCGCGCCGCCACGGCTGCCGGTCGGGAGGCCTTTGGCTACAACCGCTCGGTCGAGGGAGCTCAGGCCGCCCGCTTCGACGGCTTCGACGCCACCACCGACCTCACCAAGGCGCTGACCCGGGCCGCCGATCTTGATGCGCTGATCGTCCTGGCCGTGCCGATGCCGGCGTTGCCGACCCTGCTGACCCATATCAGCAACGCCGCCCCCGACTGTCCGCTTACCGACGTCACCAGCGTCAAAGGCGCGGTGCTCGACGAGGTGATCGCGGCCGGCCTGCTGGCGCGCTTCGTCGGGGGACACCCGATGACGGGCACGGCGCACTCGGGTTGGGAAGCCGGGCATGCCCGGCTTTTCACGGGTGCCCCCTGGGTGATCAGCGTGGACGACCATGTGGACCCGGCGGTGTGGTCGACAGTGATGGAACTGGCGCTGGACTGCGGGGCGTTCTTGGTGCCCGCCCGCTCCGACGAGCACGACGCCGCAGCGGCAGCCATCTCACATTTGCCGCACCTACTCGCTGAGGCGCTGGCTGTTACCGCAGGCGAGGTGCCGTTGGCGTTTGCACTGGCCGCGGGGTCTTTCCGGGACGGCACCCGGGTGGCGGGCAGCGCACCGGATCTGGTGCGGGCCATGTGCGAAGCGAACGCAAGCCAGCTGCTGCCGCGGGTGGACCGGGCGATCGAATTACTGAGCGAAGCCCGAAACTCGCTGGCGCACAACGACTCCGTCGCCGAGCTTGTCGAGGGCGGGCATGCCGCCCGCGCACGCTACGACAGTTTCCCGCGACCGGAGATCTTCGCCGTGTTTGTCGGCGCCGAGAATTGGCGTCAAGAACTGGCCGCCGCCGGCCGGGCCGGCGGGGTGATCAGATCCGCTCTGCCAAGCCTGGGTAGTCCACGATGAACCCGTCGGCGTCGACGGTGAGCGTGGTGTCCGACACCGGCGAATGCACCTTGATTCCTTCGCCGGAGTCGGCGGCGGAGCTGCTGTAGCTGACCGCCGCCGACGCCACGGTCATGTCCGGCAGGGTCACGTAAATCGTCGACACCGTGATCGAGTCGGCCCGCTCGTTGAGGCCGACCCGGCGAATCGGCAGCGCGTTGAAGAACGGGCTGAACACCACGTCGACATCCAGCGCCCCGTCGTGGGCGGCGCGGGACTCGCCCTGGTGGTCGGTGATCATCCACATGTTCTCTTCGTCACGCGCGACGACGAGCTGTCGTTCCCGCTCGGCCAGCGTGACCGTCATGCCGAGTCGCTTCGTCGCGCCGGTTTCGTCGGTCAGCAGGTCGTAGTAGGCAGCGAATGCCGGGTTGGTGTCGGTCTCGGCGGCAACGATGCGGCCGTTGGCTTTGATTCGCTTGCCGGACAACTGCACTCGCACCGACTCCATGCGCCGGGCGTCCTGTGAGCGCCAAGTCAGCATGGTCGACCAGGAACTGCTCGTCGCGTCTGAGGGCGCTGGGCTCACGCATCTACGTTAGGCGACGGCTGCAGAGATTTCGACGCCAGGTGGTGTGGGCTTGGGCGCAGTCTCCCGCTACCAGGCACCGACGCCCACACCGCGAATGCCAACACGCCGTCGAGAATCAGCGCCAGCGCGGCGACCATCAGCGCGCCGACCAGTGCGATGTGGAACTGGCGCACCTTGATCCCGTCGATCAGGTACCGGCCCAGCCCGCCCAGGCTCGCATAGGCCGCCACGGTCGCGGTGGCAACGACTTGCAGCGTCGCGGTCCGCAGCCCACCCATGATCAGCGGCAGCGCATTGGGCACCTCGACTCGAAACAGCACCCGCAACTCGCTCATGCCCATCGAACGCGCGGCGTCGACCACGGTGCGGTCCACCGCCGCCACCCCGGCGTAGGTACCCGCCAGCAGCGGCGGAATCCCCAGCAGCATCAGCGCGACGATCGGCGGGACCAGACCCAGGCCCCAAAGCAGCACGGCCAGCAGCAGCACCCCGAGCGTCGGCAGCGCGCGCAGCGCGTTGACCAGGCTGACCACCACCAGCGTGCCGCGCCCGGTATGGCCGACGATCAGCCCGAGCGGAACGGCCACCAGCGCCGAAACGGCCACGGCCGCAGCGGTGTATTCCAGATGCTCGAGCGTTCGGGCCGCCAGCCCCACCGGACCTGCCCAGTTCTCCGCGGTGAACAGGTAGGACAGCGCCTGGGCGACAAAGTTCATCGCGACCCGCCCACGACTGGGGCCGTCAGCAACCGGCGGCCGGGGCGCGTGACCCGGACCCAGGGCGTGGCAATCCGGCCGGCGAACATCAGCGCGACATCGATGATGACCGCCAACACGAAGATGGCGAGGATCCCTGCCACGATCTGGTCGCTCTTGTTCGCCTGGTAGCCCTCGGTGAACCAGGTGCCCAGGCCGCCGATGCCGATCACCGCACCTACCGAGACCATCGAAATGTTGGTCACCACCACCACGCGCAGACCCGCGACCAGCACCGGGATAGACAGTGGCAGTTCGACTTTGAGCAACCTGTTGATCGGCCGGTAGCCGACCGCAGTGGCCGCGTCGCGGACTTGCAGCGGTACCGCGTCCAGCGCCTCGAACACCTCGCGCACCAGCAGCGCCGTGGTGTACAGCGTCAGCGCGACGATGACGTTCGCCTCATCAAGGATGCGGGTCGGAATCACCAGCGGCAGCACCACAAACAGCGCCAGCGACGGGATGGTGAACACCGCGCTGGCGGCGACCGTGCTCAGCCGTCGCAGCGCCGTCGTCCGCCAGGCCAGCACGCCCCAGGGCAACGCGATCGCCAGACCGGCCATCACCGGCACGAGCGACAGCCTCAGGTGGATCACGGTGAGCGCCCACGCCGTCGGAAGGTGGTTGAGCAGGTAGTGCATGGCTAATCTCGCCGCTGAGAATCCAAGGCGGCCAACACATCAGCGGCTCGCACTGCACCTTTGACCCTGCCTGCCTCGTCGACGGCCACACCCATCGCTGCCGGGGACGACAATGCGGCGTCCAATGCCTGGCTCAGGTTGGCGCCCGGCCTGAACACCGACCCGACCGACGTCACGCTGTCACGCAGCGACGCGCCGCCGCGATGCTTACGCACGCCGTCGGCGTCGATCCAGCCCAATGTTGTGCCGTCCGGCTTGACCACCAGGGCCCAGCCGTCGCGGAGTTGCGCCTCACCCACGGCGGCGGCGTCGGTGATGGTGGGAATGTCGTGGATCGGCAGACTCGTCGCGTCCAAGAACTGCAGCCAGCGGTAGCCACGACCGGCGCCGATCATCCTGGCCACGGAATCGTTGGCCGGACGCGACAGCAGGTGTGCCGGCTCGTCGTACTGGTGCAGCACACCACCCCGCCCGAACACCGCCACCCGGTCAGCGAGCCGGAACGCCTCGTCGACATCGTGCGTGACGAACACGATGGTTTTGTGCAATTCGGCTTGCAGCCGCAGTATTTCGCGCTGCAGCTGCACACGGACGATCGGGTCGACGGCCGAAAACGGCTCGTCCATCAACAGAATCGGCGGATCGGCGGCCAGCGCACGCGCCACGCCGACCCGCTGCTGCTCGCCGCCGGACAGCTGCGCGGGATAGCGGGCGGCCAGCTTCGCATCCAGGCCCACTCGCTCCAGCACGGTGTAGGCCGCCTTGCGCGCCGCGCGCCGCGACTGGCCTTTGAGCACGGGAACCGTCGCGACGTTGTCGATCACCCGTTGGTGCGGCATGAGGCCCGCTCCCTGGATCACGTAGCCGATGCCGAGACGCAGCCGCACCGGGTCGACGCGCGAGATGTCGGCGCCGTCTACGACGACGGTTCCCGACGTCGGCTCGGCCATCCGGTTGATCATCCGCATCGACGTCGTCTTGCCGCACCCGGACGGGCCGACGAAGACGGTCAGCGTTCCCCGGGGCACCTCCAGGTTCAGCCGGTCGATGGCGACAGTCCCATCGGCATAGACCTTGTGGACGTCATGGAAGCTGATCAACGCCTCAACCCCCGATCGGATGGTCGAAGCCGTTGTCATGCAACCAGTTCCGGGCAGCCTGATCCGGGTCGATACCCGCATTGCCGGCCACCGAAGCATTGAGGGCGGCGACCCCGCGACTGGTCAGCTTGGCCGACACGGCATCCAGCACGTCTTTGAGCTTGTCGGTTTTCTTCTGCGAATTCACCAGCGGCACAATGTTTCCGGCCGGGAAGTTATGCAGTGGATCCTCGAGCGCGACCAGCCGGTGCTGCAGAATCGCCGGTGAAGTGCTGAAGATATTGGCCGCGTTGACCTTCCCCGACTCAAGGGTACGCACGGTCACCGCACCGCCGTCGTCGCTGATCGCCACGAAGTTTCCGGGTGCGATGTCGAGCCCATACCGCTGCCGCAGCCCGCTCAGACCCGAGGGCCGGGCCAGAAAGTCCGACGGCGCGGCGAACTTCACCTCCGGTGAATGTGGGGCCAGGTCCGCGATCGTCTTCAGGTTCCATTTGGCTGCGGTGTCGGCGGTGACCGTAACCGTGTCGGTGTCGCATGCCGGCGACGGCGTCAGGATCGACAAGTCGCCGGGCAGCCGTTTGTACAGCTCCAGTTCGATGTCGTCGAGCATGGTCACGGTGGCCCGCGGCTCAAAGTAGGACAGCAGGTTGCCGACGTACTCGGGCACCAAGTCGATCGAATGATCCTTCAGCGCAGGGACATACGTCTCGCGGCTGCCGATCCCCATTTCCCGGCCGACATTGAAGCCGTTGGCCTGCAACGTCTGTGCGTAAATCTCGGCGATGATTTTGGATTCCGGAAAACCGGCGGACCCGACCACGATTGAATTCACATTGGTCGATGCTCCGCCGAGCGGGTTCGCGCTGCCGCAGGATGTGACGGCGAAGCACACCACCGTCAGCCACACCGCGACGCGGTGCCCGTGCCGTCGCAGCATGCTCATGACAACCGACATTAGCTGTCGTCAGCGCGACACCGGCCCACGTTTCCTGGTGGTTCGGTTACCTTTGCCCCGCCAAAGGGTAAACATGACGCTATGAGCAGCGATCCGTCTGTACCACCTGAACAGCCGCCAGAGACGTCCGCGCCGGTCCCGGGCACCGTGCCGTCGGCGCCGGAAACTGCGGTCAAGTTCACCCGTACTGCGAGCGTGTGGTCGTCGTTGATCGTTGGCTTTCTGATCCTGATTGTGCTGCTGGTCTTCATCACCCAAAACCTGTCCGATGCGCCGGTCCACTTCTTCGGCTGGCACTGGACCCTCCCGCTGGGAGTGCAGGTGCTGCTGGCGGCAATATGCGGCGGGCTGGTCACCGTGCTGGCCGGTACCGCGCGGATTTTCCAGTTACGGCGCGCCGCGAAGAAGAATCTCGCCGCCGGCCTCGTCACGCGCAGATAGATCAAGGCCCAAAAAATCAGGCCCTGCGCAGCTCGGTCAGCCCGCGGGCGATCAGCGGCGCCACGGTCTCGCCGACCCGGTCGGAGGCGTCCACGTCGTCGTCACCGCCCGACATCCGCCTGCGGAAGTCGATGCCCGCGGCGATGATGGCCAGCTTGAAATAGGCCAGCGCCATGTAGAAGTTCCAGTGCGCCAACGCACTCCCGGAGATCACCGAGTACCGGTGGGCGAGCTCGTCGGCGACCGGCAATTGCGGCGATGTCCAGGCGGCGTGCGCGTTGATGATCAAGTCGAGCGACGGGTCGCGGTACACACACATCAGCGCCGCGTCGCTGAGTGGATCGCCCAGCGTGGAGAGCTCCCAGTCGACCACGGCACGCACCTGCGACGGGTCGTTGGAATCCAGGATGGTGTTGTCGATCCGGTAGTCGCCGTGCACGATCGACGTCTGGCTCTGCTGTGGCACGGCGTCCTGCAGGGCCGAGTGCAGTAGCGCGACGTCGGCGTCGCGGTCGTCGTCGGGCAGGTGGACCAGTTCCCACTGCGATCCCCACCGCCGCACCTGGCGCTCCAGATATCCGCTGGGCTTGCCGAAGTCGCCGAGTCCGACCGCGGCCGGATCGACCGCGTGCAGGTCGGCCAGCACCTTGATGAGCCCGTCGACGCAGCCCTCGATGACGCGTTGGCCGCCCAAGGCTTCGAGTTCGGCGCGGCTGCGTACCACTTGTCCGGCAACGTATTCGACCATCTGGAACGGCGCGCCCAGCACCGACGCGTCGTTGCACAGTGTGACCGCGCGGGCGACCGGGACCGGGGTAGCGGCCAGACCGGCGACCACCGTGTACTCCCGCGCCATGTCGTGCGCCGACGGCGTCAGCCCATGCAGCGGCGGGCGGCGCAACACCCACTTCG
>NZ_DASXHW010000133.1:0-7411 GCF_036488105.1 Mycobacterium sp.
CGTATTTCACGACGTTCCCGCTGCCGCGGCGTCCGGCACCGGCTTCGAGACCGGCGTTGCCCGCCATCGGAACACCGTTGAGCATTCCATTCGACGTCGGTGCGACCGGGCGTGCGGCGTTGACCAGCTGGGCCTCTTCGATCGCCGCGGGCGTCGACCCTTGCCAACCCGCGGGCACCGACAGCCGCCCGAGAGTGCTGGCCTCGCCCATCTGGGCCGTCACACTGCTGGCCGTAAACGGTGCGCCGCTGACGCCTGCGGTGCCGCCAATGGGGGGAAGTCCTGCTGTCGCAGGCATCAACCCAAGGCCTTTTTCTAATGCCGTTGCCTGAGCGGGGGTAATCAACTGCTGCCCGAGGCCGTAGCCGAAGTTTGTGAGACCGACCGCGAAGTAGGCCTGGAGTGTCTGCCGGATCGTGTTCAGGTTGGCGTTCGTCAGGCCCAAGCCCCAAGCGCCGGGAGGGGAATTGGTGAAGGTGTTTTGCCAGAGTTGCGTGAGCCAATCGCCCAGCGTGGTCGGGGGGGTCGCCGCGGGTAGCGCGGTGCTCGCGGCCGTCTGGGTGGTCGTGGTGGGCGCCGACGACACCGCGTTCTGCGCCACCGTCGCGGCTTGGCTGGCCGGCGTAGCGGCAGCCTTGGCAACCGCGTCAGCCTGGCTGCTCGTCCCGTTATCGGTAGTCGTCTGAGGCGGCGTGGTGAACGGCGTCACCTGCAGGGCCACCAGGGAGGCGCCGGCGTAGCCGTACATGGCGGCCGCATCCTGGGCCCACATCGCCGCGTACAGAGCTTCGGTCATCATGATCGCGGGAGTGTTCTGACCGAAGAAATTAGTAGCCACCAGGGCGGCCAGCAGCGCGCGATTGGCCGCGATCGCCGGCGGCGGCACCGTCATCGCAAACGCCGCCTCATATGCGGCGACGGCCGCGCGAGCATGGTTGGCGGTCTCCTCGGCTTGCGCGCCGGTTGAGGTCAACCAGTCGATGTACGGCGTGACGGCGGACATCATCGCCACCGAGGTGGGGCCTACCCACGAGTTGCTCGTCAACTCCGCTAGCGCGGCCCCATAACCGCTGGCCGCAAAGCCCAACTCGGCAGCCAGACCGTCCCAGGCCTCAGAGGCCGCCAACAGCGGCCCGGGCCCGGGACCCGAATACATCCGACCTGAATTGACCTCCGGCGGCAACAGCCCGAAATCAAGCACTAGATTCCTCCGTCAGTAAGCCAAGTTTGCGTCTGCCCCGTCACGCGCCGCATGGATCCGGCGGCGTGGGGCGTTGTCGTGAGCTGGTCAGCAATCGGCGGGTCCTGATGGATGACCGCCCGATCGACATCGATGTGCGGAACGCGGTATTTGGCCACAGATGAAATGCGCTTTCTTTCCTCGGTAACCCGCAGCGTCAACAACATTGAGTGCCGATGCTCATCGCTGAACAGTCGCTGGCTGAGACATTAGATGGCCGCGCGCGCGATCCGCGACGACGATGCCGACTATTCATTACTCATCAAGCAGTGTTCATCCGCGATCAACTGTTGTTCAGTTGGCGTTCGGTTCTGCGCCACCCGGCGGCCGCAGTGCGTGCAGCTATCCGGCAGCCGGCGTAAAGGGGATCACGGTCGAACGAAGCTCGAATCGTGTCGGCGTATCCGCACCCCCGCGTCCGCCCATGTTGGCGATCGGCATCATCGGCGGCATGGCCGATTGCGTACCTGCCGGCCCCGCCGAGATGGCCGGGCTGCCACCAACGTGCATCCACGTTCCGGCGGCGGTCACCGGCGGCGTCGCACCGGTCCAGGCAGGCGGCACCGTCAGCGCGCCGACCGAGGTGGCCCGACCCATACCCGCGGAGAGTTCCGGACCGCCCGAGCCGACGCCGCCGATGCCTACCGAGCCCAGGGCGCCGGTACTCGACGTGAGTCCGACAGCGTGTGCGGCGCCCAGCTCATTGGCGGCCGTCGTCGCAGCCTTGGCGGCGGTCGCCGTACTGCCGGCGGTGAATAGCTTGGACAGCATGCTCATGGGCATCGATGCCAGCTTCAGCGGCGTGCTGAGTTCGTTCATGATCGACGTTGCCGATGTCGAGGACGTCGACGTACCGGTCGCCGTGGACGCTACGCCGTCCAGGGCCTGCGGCGATGCCAGGCTCTGCAGGGCCTGAGGCATTCCCGAAATGACTTGCGGGCCAGACGAAATGATCGTGTCGAGATCGGTCCCCCCGGAGGTGGCGGCGGACTGGGCTGCGGCGACGGACTGGCTCATCAGGCCGCTCGAGTTGGTGGTCTGCGGCGGCGCGGTGAACGGGGTCACTTGTGACGCCGTTGCCGACGCGCCGGCGTAGCCGTACATGGCGGTGGCGTCCTGGGCCCACATCTCGGCGTAGAGCGCCTCGGTTGCCGCGATCGCCGGGGTATTCTGACCGAGGACGTTCGTCGCGACGAGCGCCGCCAGCAGGCTTCGATTGGCCTCGATGATCGGCGGCGGAACCGTTGCGGCGAAGGCGCTTTCGTAAGCGCTGGCCGCAGCGGCGGCCTGCGTGGCGGCCAGCTGGGCCTGATCGCCGGTGGCGCTGAGCCACGTAACGTACGGGGTGGCGGCCGCGGCCATCGAGATGGAACTGGGGCCGGTCCAGGAGCCGCTGGTGAGGGTTGAGACAACCGAGCCATACCCGGACGCCGCGGAGGTCAGTTCCTCGGCCAGCGACTGCCAGGCTGCCGCCGCTACCAGCATCGAGCCCGGCCCGGGACCGGCGTACATACGCCCGGAGTTGATCTCCGGCGGCAAAGCTCCGAAATCCAGCACAGGACAGCCCTTAACCCGCTGCAGCCGTGTTGGCTGCCTCGGTGGCCGCGTATGAGCCAGCGTTGGTGCCCAACGTGTTAACCAACATCTTGTGGATCGCCGCGGCCTGCGCACTGATCGCCTGGTACATCTCGGCATGTGTGGTGAACTGGGCAGCGGTCAGCGCGGACACCCCGTCCGCCGCCGCGGGTAGCACTCCTGTGGTCGGGGCCGCCGCTGCGACGTTCTGCGCCGCCAGGCTCGAACCGATGCCCTGCAGATTCTCCGCGGCCCCCGTCAATTCGGTCGGCTGCGTACGCATAAATGACATCTGGCACTCCCTTCACACCAGTCCGCACCGTCACTAGTTAGAGACGTTAACTAGGAAAGATGAGATGCCAACATGGCGTAGCTATGCGCCGGCTATGAAACGTCCGGCGAGTGCGCGACTACGGAGCGACCGAGACCAGTGTGCGGCCAGCGGAGCTCTCGCAGGTATCAGCTGCGCCGAGCGCATGCCAAAAGGTCCCCCGCCCTTGCGAGCGGGGGACCTTTGAGAGATCCAGCTATCGACGCAGCTCCGTGGCAGCAACCTGGACGAACACCCCGGTGTCCTCGGCCATCAGCAGGCCACGACCGCGGGGCAGCGGTCCACCCTTCATCTTGCCGCGGATGAAGCCCTCGTCCGGGTCGGCGTCCATGACCAGCAACGGTGCGTTGGCCTGGGCCAGCGCGCGCAGCATCGGGTCGCTTCCCGCCGACGACCATCCACCGAAGGTGCGGGTGACGATCACGTGCAGGCCGACATCGGCAGCCCTGGTCACCCACGGCGCGGCCTTCTGCAGCGGCGAATCGAATCCCGGCGGCAGTTGCTGAACGTCATCGATGATCAGGAAGATCTCCGGCCCGCTCCACCAAGCACGGGACAGCAGCTCTTCAGCCGACAAGCCCGGCGGTGGCTCACGTCGGGCCAGTACCTCACCCAGCTCGTTCATCATCGCTGCGACGCCGTCGAGGTTGTAGGCGAACTTCTCGACGTAGTCCGTGCCCAGCGTGGTCAGCAGTTGACGACGCGGGTCGACCAGCCACACCTGTGCCGACGGACGCGAAGTCGGTTGCGCGATGCTGGCTCCCGGCTCATACACCCGCCCGATCTCGGCCATGATGGTTGCCAGCGTCGTGGTCCGGCCACACTCGCGTCGGCCCGTCACCATCAGGTGAGCGTTCTCGGCGAAGTTGAGGTACACCGGCTGCAGGTCCAATTCGTTGATGGCCCAAGCGATTCCACCGGCACCGACGTTTCGCCGCCGATCTTGCTGTGCCAGCGTCCGCACCTGGTCCAGGCCGAACTTCGCGGGAAGCCTGCGCACCGGCGGTGCGTGACCGGTGGCCACCTGACTGACCGCTGCCGCAACGCTCTCGGACGCGAACACGTTGTCCGGTGTCGCGCTCAGCGCCGGCCTGGCGACCAGCGTGTGCAGACCTGATTGCGGATCGCTGTCGAGTCGAACGTAGTTCACCGCGACCATGCCGCGACCCGGCTTGACCGGAACATCCTTGGCGAACCGCGAGCGCACCAGCTTGGCATCCTCGACCGCAGCCAGACGCAGCTCGATCCGGGATCCGAACCCGCTGCGCACCGGCGGCCGCAGCTCGGATTCGCGGTCGGCCGTGGCCACCACGTGGATACCGAAAGACGGCCCCTGGTTGATGATTTGGTTCACCTGCTCGATGAGTACCTCGTTCTCTTCGGCGAGCGCCCGGTAGTTGTCGATCACCAGGAAGATGTCGCCGAAACCGTCGTTGGGCACGCGACCCGCCTCACCGCGGAACTTGCGCCGCCGGAAGACCTCCATCGACGGAACGTCGTACTCGAGGAAGGTGTGCTTGCGTTCACGGAGCAGCGCAAGCAGTTCTGCCACCGTGCGGCGAACACCGTACGGGTCGGTCGGACCGACGACCTCGCCGACGTGCGGCAACCCGGCCACGGTCGTCAGCGCGGTGCTGCTGTACGCCAGCACATAGAACTGCACCTGCTCCGGCGTATGGGTCAGCGCAGCCGCGGTGATCAGCGTCTGCAACGCGGTGGTCTTACCCGACCCACCGGCACCCAGGATCAGCACGTTGGAACCGGGCCCGGAGGTGTCCACCGTCCACGGCGGCTGGTCGTGCTTGAACGGCCGGTCGACGATCCCAATCGGGAACACCAGGTCCAGCGATGTGCCGTACTGCTCCTGCCACGGCCGGTCGAGGAAGCGGTTGACGAGCTCCTCGATCGCAACCGGCCGATCCAGCGGTGGCTGCCACAACCGATAAGGCTGGAAGTCGATCCGGCGAAGCTGATCGATGATCACGGTGCCGACCTTCGGCGTCCTGATCGCTTCTTCTTCCTCTTCTTCCTCGGGTGCGGCGGCTCCGTTACCGCCGAAAGCCTCGCGGATGCCGCTGTCGCCGTTGGTGAGCGCTTCGAAGTCATCCGGCCCCGTGACACTGACCTCGATAGGTGTGAAGCCGGTGGTAAACAGTTGCGGCCGAATGTAATCGACGGAATGGGTCAGCATCGCCGGCCCATCGTCGTCGAGCGAAACGCCGCGACGGTAGTCGCGCCACAGGAACTCGGCCTGGAAGCGGACGATCTCGTCAAGGCTCTTGCGGAAGTACCCGAGGCCGGCCTGCGCGGGCAGGTTGACAGCGTTGGGAACACCCGCGGCCTGTGCCGCACCGGCGGTCCGCGCTTTCAGCACCAACCGGTAACCCATGTTCTCCATGAGCTTCTCGGCCCGGCTCTCGATCGTCTGCGAGGCCATCATCAAGTGGATCCAGTAGGCACGACCCTGCCGGCCGATGGAGTCCAGAACGTCGACAGCCGTCGGCATGATCCGGAACCACTCGTAGAACTCGTCGATGACGACCACCAGCATCGGCAGCGGCGGGATGTCCTGCCCGCGTGCGCGCATCCTGGAGCGCATTTCGTTGTATTCCTTGGCGTCATCGACGCCGGCGTTGTCGCAGACCGCCTTGCGCCGCGCGATCTCGCCCCACAGTGAATCCAGGAAGCGCTCCATGAGCGCCTGGTCCTCTTCGAGGTCGGTGATGATGCGCGACACGTGCGGCACGCCGCCGAACGGCTTGACCGCCGACCCACCCTTGAGGTCAGCCAACACGAACTGCAACTCGTCTGGCGGATGCGCCAGCATCAGCGATTCGAGCACGGTACGCACCAGCGTCGACTTACCGGAACCGGTAGTTCCCGACATGACGCCGTGCGGACCGTCGCCGCCCTCGTCGAGGGACTTCATGTCAAGAAACAGCAGCTCGCCGTTGTCCGACCGGTTACCGAACGGGATCCGCAGCCTTGAGCGGCTGGTCAGGGCGTCGCGCCGACTGCTCCACAACGCGTCAAAGTCGATCTCGGACGGGTCCTCAATGCCGTAGTAGGACAAGATGTCTCGGGCGCCGATCTGCGCGACGCGCTGACCGATCTCCTCGTATGCCTCGGCCAATCGCCAACGGGCCACCGCCTGGGCGAACTGCTCGGCCTCGGGCTCGGTCACGTCGTCGGCGAGGGCGAAGAACCACTTGTTGTCGTCGATAACCATCCAGGTGTCGCGGTCACGGGGCAGTGCCTCGATCACGCCGATGTCATTGGTGAACTTCAGCACCCGCTCCGGATTACCGGTCCACAGCGCAGAACCGGTCAGATCGAAGAACGTCACGCCGTCCACACCGTCGACGCTGATGACGTACTCCCACTGCGGGTCGTCGACATCGGCGATGATCACGTGGTGCGGCGTCGGCGTCTCCGCCGACGAGCTTGCATGCCGAGGCGTGAAAGACCCACGCCCAGCGAACAATTCGGCCTGGTCGGCGGCGAACTCACGGACCGACCCGTACACCATCCGGATATTGCCGGCGGCGTCGCGGCGGCGCGGATCGCCGAAGTGCGGCAGCCACTTGACCCAGTCCCACTTGCTCATGTCGGAAGTGACCACGATCATCTGCAGATGGTCGGGCCCATGTGAGAAAGCCAGCTGGCAGATGATCGCGCGCATGGCGCCCAGCGTCTGCTCGCGGTTACCGACCAGGGCGTACCACGGCTCGACCAGCAGCGACACCATCTTCGGCAGGTTGTAGATGACGCTCTGGTAGCGACCGAATTCCTGCAGCGCCTTACCCGTCACCGGCTCGAGCTCGATGTCGGTCGGCATGTTCTGCGGCTCGCCCCAGGTCACCTCGGGACGGGTCATGCCCACCCCGATGCGGGCAACACCGAAGTTGAGGTCCTTGCCGTCCGGTTTGCGCTCCCACATTCGGGGTGAGCCCACCGCGGCGGCCAGCGTCGTCGGCTCCGGGTGGAACCAGCGGTAGTTGGCGTCCATACTGTCGGCCGACTCGTTCGCGGTCTCCCGCAACATGTCCAGCATCAGCATGAACTGGGCGCGCATCGCGTCCAGCTTTGGCCGGCTCATCTGCTGCTGGCCACCGAAACGGCCGCCGAACATCATCATGGCGACGCCGCCGATCATGAAGATCGGGAAGATCGAACCGGCGCCCAGGAACATGCGCGAGCCGTTGGCGACGGTCATACCGACCATGCCGACCAGCAGGCCGACCACCAGCACACCGACCACGATC
>NZ_DASXHW010000160.1:0-5640 GCF_036488105.1 Mycobacterium sp.
GCTGACGCAGCTGATCGTGACCGAACGCGTGGTCGCCGCCGAGGCCGCGGCGCGTGGTGTGAGCGCAGGCGACGCTCCCGGCGAGGATGAATTGCTGCCTGACATCACGGCTCGGCTGGAGATCGGCAGCATCGCCGCCGCTGCGCTGGCCGACCCCCGCGCGCGGGCGCTGTTCGCCCGCGTCACCGCCGACGTCGACGTCAGCGACGACGACATTGCCGCTTACCACGACCGAAATCCGTTGCGATTCGCCGAGTCTCAACCGGGCCGCCACGGCTGGCGCGCGCCGGCCGCGAATGCCCCGTCGCTGGCGCAGGTGCGTTCGACGATCGCTGAACACCTCCGGGCCGCCGCTCAGCGACGGGCGTTCCGGGTGTGGCTCGACCAGCGCCGAGCCGTTCTGGTGCGGCTGGCGCACGGATACGAGCATCCCGGTGACCCACGTCAACCCGACAACACCCACCGGCACTGAACGCCGATGCTGACCCTGGCCCTCGACATCGGCGGCACCAAGATCGCCGTCGGACTCACCGACCCGGCGGGCGAGCTGGTGCACAAGGCCATCCAGCCGACGCCGAAAGATCAAAAAGCAGAACATGTTTGGAACTTGGTTGGCCGGATGATAACCGACGCGACTAAAGTCGCAGAGGGCCCGATCCACGCGGTCGGCGTCGGCTGCGCGGGCCCGATCGACGCGGTCGCGGGAACCGTCAGTCCGGTCAATATAGCGTCGTGGCGCGGCTTTCCGCTGCGCGATCGGATCGCGGCCGCGATGCCCGGCGTGCCGGTGCGGCTGGCCGGCGACGGCATCTGCATGGCCCTTGCCGAGCATTGGCGTGGTGCCGGTCGCGGTGCCAATTTCCTGCTCGGCATGGTGGTCTCGACCGGTGTGGGCGGTGGGCTGGTGCTCGACGGGGTGCCCTATCACGGGCGTACCGGCAACGCCGGTCATGTCGGCCACGTCGTCGTCGAACCCGACGGGCAGCTGTGCCCTTGCGGCGGCCGCGGCTGCGTCGAGACCGTGGCGTCCGGACCGTGGATGACGCGGTGGGCGCTGGCCAACGGCTGGGCGGCGCCACCCGGCGCCGACGCCGTGACGCTGGCTGAAGCGGCCTACGCCGGTGACCCGGTGGCGCGGCAGGCGTTCCACCGTGGCGCCACCGCTTTGGCGGCGATGATCGCCTCGGTAGGCGCGGTGTGCGACCTGGATCTCGTTGTCATCGGCGGGGGAGTGGCCAATTCCGGTAGAACCCTGTTCGACCCGCTGGAGGCGGCGCTGGCCGACTACGCGGGGCTGAGCTTCATCCGCGGTCTGCGGGTGGTGCCTGCGGCACTGGGCGGCGACGCCGGCCTGATCGGTGCGGCAGCGCTGGTCTCATCCGTGACGTGAGTCGCTCAGCCTGACCATGTGCCGAGTTGCCCGCCTCTGAGCGATTTTCGGCTTCATGTCGGACCGATGTGCAACCGTCCGACGATGAAAAGCCTGCGAGGTATCGAACTGCGTTACGTCCTCACCTGGCATTTGGCACTTCACGGCCGCGCGTCCATCGCGGACCTGGTCGAGGCGCTTGCCTTTCACGGATTCGATGTCGACGATCCCGCCGGCAAATCGATATCGGATGCGCTGCGGTGGGAGCGGCGCCGGGGGAGGGTGCGCCGCCTCGCCTGGGGTGTCTACGGTCCTGGTTGCCTGCCGCGCGGCACCGAACATCGGATTCATCAGCGGGTGCTGGCCCTGCGGGCCGACGCAAATCGCTCAGAGGCGGGCAAATCGCCCAGTGGTTCTGAGCCGGGGCTGCTGTGACTGAGCCGTTTTGGCTGATGACGGCGGTCCACGGTATGGTGGTCGACGATCCACCGAAGACCGTCGGTCACCGAGCAATCGGTTGAAGGTCCGGGAATTCCCGGCGGCCCACGCAGGAGGACGAGGCAGACCTTCGTTGGCCGCGCGCCCACGGAATATTTACGCCCCGACCGCACCCTGCGTCGGGGCGTTCGCTATTTCCGGGCCGAGAACCCAAGGAGGAATGCATGGCCCAGGCTGACAAGGCCACAGCCGTTGCAGACATCGCGGAGCAGTTCAAGAGCTCTACCGCGACCGTGATCACCGAGTATCGCGGTCTGACGGTCGCCAACCTGGCCGAGCTGCGCCGGTCGCTGTCTGGATCGGCGACATACTCGGTCGCCAAGAACACGCTGATCAAGCGGGCCGCATCGGAAGCGGGCGTGGAAGGGCTCGACGAGCTGTTCGTCGGACCGACCGCGATCGCGTTCGTCAGTGGCGAGGCCGTTGACGCAGCCAAGGCGATCAAGAAGTTCGCCAAGGACCACAAGGCGCTGGTCATCAAGGGCGGCTACATGGACGGCCGCGCGCTGACCGTCTCCGAGATCGAGCGCATCGCTGACCTGGAATCCCGCGAGGTACTGCTGGCCAAGCTGGCCGGAGCGATGAAGGCCAATCTGTCCAAGGCGGCCGCGCTGTTCAACGCGCCCGCCTCGCAGGTGGCCAGGCTTGCTGCCGCACTGCAAGAAAAGAAGGCTGCCGAGGCTCCCGCCGAGGCCCCCGCTGCCGAGGCGGAGCCGACCGAAACACCAGCGGAATCACCCGCCGAAACCACCGAATAACCCCGTAACCACCTAGGAAGGACCAACAACCATGTCCAAGCTGTCCACTGACGAATTGCTCGACGCCTTCAAAGAACTCACCTTGCTGGAGCTCTCGGAGTTCGTGAAGAAGTTCGAGGAGACCTTCGAGGTCACCGCGGCCGCCCCGGTCGCCGTGGCTGCAGCCGGCCCCGCCGCCGGTGGCGCGCCCGCCGAGGCCGCCGAGGAGCAGTCGGAGTTCGACGTCATCCTCGAGGCCGCCGGCGACAAGAAGATCGGCGTCATCAAGGTTGTCCGTGAGATCGTCTCGGGCCTGGGCCTGAAAGAGGCCAAGGACCTGGTCGACGGCGCGCCCAAGCCGGTTCTGGAGAAGGCGCCCAAGGAGGCTGCCGAGGAGGCCAAGGGCAAGCTCGAGGCCGCCGGCGCCACCGTCACCGTCAAGTAGTCGATTCGCGAAAACCCCCGGAGTCAACTCGGCTCCGGGGGTTTCGTGTATCTAGCGCTGCACCGCCGCCTGCTGCGACTTTCGCACCAGCTCAGGTGAATCGCCCAGCGCAACAAGTAGATTCGCGGTCATCGCGGCGAGCACTGGCCCGACGGCGCTGCCCTGCGCTCCGTAGGAGCCGGCGAGTTCGAGCATGACGAAGCCGTGAATCGCGGCCCAGAATTGCGCGGCCGTCGCTACCACGGAGGCATCGTCGGTGGGCGAACCGCCGATCCGCCCGGCCTGCATTGCCCGGTGCACACCGCGTACGACGTGGGCGAAGCTGGGGTAGTGGTCGTTGATCTCGGCCAGACTCAAGGTGAGCACGTTGTGCGCCGGCGCATTGATGCCGTGCGCGCTGGTGCTGCCGAACATCAGCCGGTACATGTGCGGATACTCGATCGCATAGCGCCGGTAGGCGATCCCGGTGGCCATCAGATCCGCGACCGGGTCCGACGTGGACGGCATCGTCATCGCGGCATCGAACTGGCGCAACCCCTCGTCGGCGATCGCCGCGATCAACCCGGGCATTCCGCCGAAATACGTGTAGACCGCCATCGTCGACGTCCCCGCTGCGCTGGCGATTTTGCGGGTCTGCAAACCGTCAGGACCGTCCTGGTTGAGGATGTCCACGGCGACGCGCAGCAACTCGTCCCGCACGCTGCGCTCGGTCTGTGGCCTCATCGTTGAACATCTTGACACAATGGGTGCCGGACCGGTATAACAATGGCATATCAATGTTATACAAGCTTGGAGGCCGAAGTGTACACAGCCATCACCGCCGTACCAGCGAATCCATATCTCGACGACTTCCTGGCGCCGGTCAGCACCGAGGTCACCGCAACCGACCTAGCGGTTACCGGACACATCCCCGACTTCCTGGACGGGCGCTACCTGCGCAACGGTCCCAACCCCGTCGCCGAGGTCGACCCCGCCACCTATCACTGGTTCACCGGTGACGGCATGGTGCACGGCGTAGCACTGCACGGCGGCAAAGCCGACTGGTATCGGAACCGCTGGGTGCGCAGCGCGGCTGTGCGTGCGGCTCTCGGCGAGCCGGCAACCGCCACACGCAACCTGCGCGCCGGAATGCAGTCCCTGGGCGCCAACACCAACGTGCTGGCCCACGCCGGCAAGACGCTGGCTCTCGTCGAAGGCGGCGTGGCGAACTACGAACTCAGCGACGAACTCGACACGGTCGGTGCGTGCGATTTCGACAGCACCCTCCCCGGTGGCTATGCCGCTCATCCGCATCGCGACCCGCGCACCGGCGAACTGCACGCGGTCTCCTACTCCTTTGCCCGCGGTCGGACGGTCCAGTATTCGGTGATTGACGCTCATGGCCACGCCCGTCGCACGGTCGACATCGAGGTCTCGGGATCGCCGATGATGCATGACTTCTCGCTGACCGACAAATATGTGGTGCTCTACGACCTGCCGGTGACCCTCGACCCGATGCAGGTGCTGCCGAAAAAGATGCCCAACTGGATGCGGCACCCGGCCCAGTTGGTGGCCCAAGCCGTGGTCGGGCGCGTGCCGGTGCCCGGTCCGATCGCGGCGATGATCAACCGCAACGAGCGGTCCGCCTACCAGCTGCCGTATGCCTGGAATCCGACATACCCGGCGCGCATCGGAGTCATGCCGCGCGAAGGCGGTAACAAAGACGTGCGGTGGTTCGACATCGAACCCTGCTACGTGTACCACCCGCTGAATGCCTACTCCGAGGTCCGCAACTCCCACGAAGTGCTGGTGCTCGATGTGGTCCGCTATGAGCGGATGTTCGACCGCGACCGCCGTGGACCCGGCGACACCACCCCCACCTTGGACCGGTGGACCATCAACCTGACGACCGGAGCGGTGTCCACCGAGCGCCGTGACGACCGCTCTCAAGAATTTCCCCGGATCAACGAGACCCTGCTGGGCAGCCGGCATCGTTTCGGCTACACCGTCGGCATCGACGGCGGGTACGTCGACTCAGGCAGATCGAAAATGTCGTCGGCGTTGTACAAGCACGACTACGAGACCGGATCGAGCACGATTGCTCCGCTCGACCCCGAGCTGTTGATCGGCGAAATGTCGTTCGTCCCGCGTCCCGCCGCCGGGTCGGCTAGCTTGTCTGAGGACGACGGAATTCTGATGGGTTACGCGTATCACCGCGGACGTGATGAGGGCCAGCTGCTGCTGCTCGATGCGCAAACGTGCGAATCGGTGGCGACGGTCCACTTGCCGCAGCGCGTACCGATGGGATTTCACGGAAACTGGGCGCCGCAGGACTGATCAAAATCGGCCGACCTGTGCGCTACAGTGACTCAAGCCACAAGCTGGTCTTGGGCTGCTATGAGCAACATCAGCGGGAGGGTTTCGCATGGGCATCGGTATCTCGGTCGAGGGACTGACGAAGTCCTTCGGATCCCAGCGAATCTGGGAAGACGTCACGTTGGAGGTCCCGGAGGGCGAGGTCAGCGTTCTGCTGGGCCCGTCGGGTACGGGTAAGTCGGTGTTTTTGAAGTCGCTGATCGGCCTGTTGCGCCCGGAGCGCGGTTCGATCCTGG
>NZ_DASXHW010000173.1:0-3624 GCF_036488105.1 Mycobacterium sp.
GGCATCGAGGCGGTCCTTGTCGTCATCGAGGTTTGGGGCCAGCCGACGGAGCTGTTCTACCGTGCCGGACAGCGGTGGCCTTGCCTTGCCCAGCAGGTCTGCCAACGTGACGGTGCCAGTGCTCAACGCGTCGATGGCGGGACCGAAAGTGTCGCGGTCGTCCGCCAGTCCCGTAACCAGCCTTTGGAGGCGATCGATTGCCGCAGAGAATTGGCCGCCGTCCTTGTTCAGGGTTGTCGCCACGGTGTTCAGGTTGTCGATCAAGTTCTCGATCGTTTGGTCGTTATCGGCCAACGTGTTCGTGAATGACGTCGACTTGTTGAACAGCGATTGCAAGGTGCCGCCCTCACCCTGGAACACTTCTAACAGCGCTGACGAGAGCGCATTGACATCTCGTGGATTCAGGCCGTGAATAAGCGGCTTCAGTCCGCCGAGCAGAAGATCGAGGTCAAGCGCGGGCGCGGTATGACTGACGTTGATCAGCCCGCCGGCCGGCAGCCGCCGGGTCGACCCCGGCCCATCGACCAATTCGAGGTACCGGTCACCGACCAGGTTGAGGTAACGAACCGCCGCTTTGGTGCCGTCGGTCAGCACGACGGACCGGTCCGCGTCGAACTTCACCACAACCTTTTTGTCCGGCTGCAGGGCAACACCGTTGACGGTGCCCACCCGGACGCCGGCGACCCGCACCGAATCTCCGGCCTTCAGACGTGACGCATCGTTGAAGAGCGCCGAATAACCGGTGACCGCACCGGTGCGGTACTGGCCGAAAGTGAAGAACAAAAACAAGGTCAGCACCGACATCACAACGGCAAAGACACCGAACTTGACCAGCGTCGGGCCCAATGAGCCCCTCATCCCTGTTGTCCAACCTGAGCAGGATTGCGCGGTGGGCCGTCAATCGGCCCATACAACAGCTGTTTGAGGCCATCGAAGTTGAGCAGCAACTGCGGATTCCCGTACACCACCGGGTTGGAGCCGGTATCTGCGATCAGAACCTTCGCCTTGCTGTTGAAGGGAATCTTGGGAAGGCCCATGCAATGGGGGCCGCCTGTCGCCGCAACCTTGGGCAAGTTCTGCGGATACCGATAACGTTCGGCACCCCAGGTGAGACTGGCCGTGATCGCGATGCTCGGTTCCGGCAACGGCGGCGTCTTCCCCAACGCCGCGTCGCCAGCGAAGGTGCACGTCAGCGCCGGGGCGTATTCGTTGAGCAGATCGGTAGTCGGCGCCAGTAGGTGGAAGACCGTCGTCAACCCTTTCCGGTTGGCGCCCAGGACGTCATTGCCGACGTTGGCCAAACCGATTGCGCTGATCAGTAATGCGTCAAGGTTGCGCTGCTCGTCGACGATCGACTTGCTGATCTTCACCGAGTTATCAAGGGTCTTCACCAGATCCGCCGACGCATCGCCGTAGGCCCTGAACACCGGCGCCGACATAGCGATGTCGTGGCTCAGCGCGGGAAGACTCGGATCGAACCTTGCCAGGAACGCGTCGAGGTCGCTGAACGCCTGACCGATCTTTTCGCCCCGCCCGCTGAGGGCCTGCGAGACAGCACCGAGGGTCTCGTTGAGCTTCGCGGGGTCGAGCGTGCCCAGCACCGCCGTCAGCTGCTTGAACACAGTGTTGACCTCGACCGTGACATGTTGGCTGTCGAGCACCTGACCGGCGTGCAGGGATTGCGCTGACGGTTCGGCGGGCGGTACCAGCTCGACGAACTTGGCGCCGAACACCGTTGGCGATGTGAGGTCGACGAGCACATTGGCCGGAATCAGGTGCATCTCGGAGGGATACATCGCCAAGCGCAGGACGGCTTGACCGTCGGGTCGCGACTCGATCGAGGCAACCTTGCCCACCTGCACACCGTGCATCTTCACTTTCGCGTCCGGGTTCATCACCAGACCGGCGCGCGGCGATAGCACGGTCACCGGCGTCGTTTCGCTGAAGCTGCCCCGGAATAAGCCCACGGCGACGGCGACGATCGCGGCGATAACCGCGACGGACACCAGTCCCGTGAGTGCGCGTATCCCATTGTGGGGCATGAAATGTGTTCCCTATCCCGAGAGGTTGAAGTTTCCGTTTGAGCCGTAGATCGACAGCGAAACCAGCAGCGTTACCGATACCACGACGATGAGGGAGGTACGTACGGCGTTGCCGGTTGCGACCCCGACGCCCTCTGGCCCACCTGACGCGAAATACCCGTAGTACGTATGCAAGAGCAGGACGGCGAGGGCCATCAGCACCGCCTGCAGGAACGACCACAACAAGTCGATCGGGTTCAGGAAGGTATTGAAGTAGTGGTTGTACAGGCCACCCGACTGCCCGAACAACACCACGGTGGTGAATTGGCTTGCCAGGAAAGACAGTATGACGGCAATGCTGTACAGGGGTGTGATGGCGAGCATGCCCGCGACGATCCGGGTGCTGACGAGGTAGGAGATGGGCCGGATCGCCATCGCCTCCAGTGCGTCGATTTCTTCGCTGATCCGCATGGCACCCAATTGCGCGGTCACGCCGGCGCCGAAGGTGGCCGCCAATCCGATTCCCGCGACGACCGGTGCCGCGATACGGACGTTGATGAAAGCCGCCAAGAATCCGGTGAGTGCTTCGATGCCGATATTGCCCAGCGAGCTGTAGCCCTGCACCGCGAGCGTGCCACCGGCGGCCAGCGTCAGGAAACCGACAATGACGACGGTTCCGCCGATCATCGCCAATGTCCCTGCGCCCATGCTGATTTCGGCGACCAGTCGGATGATCTCTCGCCCGTAGCGGGTCACCGCGAAGGGTATGCCGGCCAATGCCTTGCCGTAGAACACGGTGTGGTCACCAATCGAGGCGAGAGTGCCAACCGGCCTGCGCCAGGAGCCGAACACCCGGAACGTGCGGGGATAGGTGGCTCTTAGCGTCCTCACTAACGTCATGGCATCTCCTTGACCATCACTTCGTCGTGAATCGGATGCCGATCGCCGTGACGACCACATTGACAACGAAGAGCGCCATGAACGCGTACACCACGGTTTCGTTGACCGCGTTGCCCACCGCCTTGGCGCCGCCGGATACCGTCAGCCCCCGGTAGCACGCCACCAGGCCCGCGATGACGCCGAACAGTGCCGCCTTGACGCAGGAGATGATCACCTCGGGTACCCCGGTCAGCAAGGTGATGCCCGCGGCGAATGCGCCGGGGTTGACATCTTGCACGAAGACCGAGAACACGTAGCCGCCAACGATGCCGATGATGACGACCAGACTGTTGAGCAATAGCGCGACCAACCCGGCGGCCAGCATCCGAGGCGTCACCAGGCGCTGGACCGGGTTGATGCCCAGCACCTCCATCGCGTCGATCTCTTCACGGATGGTTCGTGAGCCGAGGTCCGCACACATCGCCGTCGCACCGGCACCGGCGACGATCAACACCGTCACTAGCGGGCCGACCTGGGTGACCGCGCCGAAAGCCGCACCGGCCCCGCTGAGGTCCGCGGCACCCAATTCCCGCAACAGAATGTTGAGGATGAAGCTGATCAAGACGGTGAACGGAATGGCCACCAGGAAGGTCGGAGCCAACGCAACGCGCGCGATGAACCAGGCCTGCTCGAGAAACTCTCGTGCCTGGAACGGTCTGCGGAA
>NZ_DASXHW010000187.1:0-5305 GCF_036488105.1 Mycobacterium sp.
TCGTACCGGCTCGCTAACGACGCACAGCGAATCCTGTTGCAAGACATGCCGGTTGTACCGCTCTGGTACACCGTCGCCGTGGCAGGACGGTCACCGTCGGTCAGCCACGTCGCGCTGACCTGGAACGGACTGCCCGACTACGAACACATCGTGAAGGCCTGAGATGGCGTGGTACATCGCGCGGCGAATCGCGGCCATGATACCGGTCTTCCTGGGGGCCACGCTGCTGATCTACGGCATGGTCTTCTTGCTTCCAGGTGACCCGATCGCGGCGCTGGGCGGTGATCGCCCGCTGAGCCCGGCGGTGGCCGCACAACTGCGCGCCCAATATCACCTCAATGACCCATTCTGGTTGCAGTACCTGCATTACCTCGGTGGCATCCTGCACGGCGACCTGGGTCACGCCTACTCCGGATTACCGGTGACTAGTGTTCTGGCACAGGCGTTTCCGGTGACCTTCAAGTTGGCCATGATCGCGCTGGCGGTGGAGGCGCTGCTCGGCGTCGGGTTCGGCGTCATCGCCGGGCTGCGACAGGGCGGGGTTTTCGACGGCGCTGTGTTGATCGTCAGCCTGGTCATTATCGCGGTGCCGATCTTCGTACTGGGGTTTCTCGCGCAATTCGTCTTCGGGGTCCGGCTGGGTATCGCGGCGGTGACGGTCGGCGACCAGCCGACGTTCGCCCGCCTGCTAATGCCCGGGATCGTCTTGGGTGCCGTGTCATTCGCTTACGTGGTGCGGTTGACCCGCTCCGCGGTGGCCGACAACGCGCACGCCGACTACGTGCGTACCGCCACCGCCAAAGGGTTGTCGCGGCCACGGGTGGTGACGGTGCACATCCTGCGGAATTCGCTGATTCCGGTGGTGACTTTCCTCGGCGCAGACCTCGGCGCGCTGATGGGCGGCGCGATCGTCACCGAAGGCATCTTCAACGTCCACGGGGTCGGCGGCGTGCTCTACCAGGCCGTCACCCGCCAAGAGGCTCCGACTGTGGTGTCTATCGTGACGGTGCTCGTGGTCGTCTACCTCGTTACCAATCTCGCGGTCGACCTGCTGTACGCGGCGCTGGACCCCAGGATTCGCTATGGCTGAACCGGTTGCCGGCGTGGGCTTTTGGCGCGATACGTGGCGCGGGCTGCGTCGCCGCCCGAAATTCATCATCAGCGCGGTGCTGATCGCATGTGTCGTCGTCGTTGCGGTGTGTCCTTCATTGCTCACCGGGGCCGATCCCGGATACGCTAACCCGGACCAGAGCTTGCTGGGGCCGTCGGTCGCGCATTGGTTCGGCACCGACCTGCAGGGCCACGACATCTACGCCCGCACCATCTATGGCGCACGGGCGTCGGTCACCGTCGGTCTCGGAGCGACCCTGTTGGTGTTCATCATCGGTGGGGCGCTGGGGGCGGTGGCCGGCTTTTACGGCGGGTGGATCGACGCGGTGGTGTCCCGGATCGCCGACGTGTTCTTCGGTATCCCGTTGCTGCTGGCCGCCATCGTGCTGATGCAGGTCATGCATCACCGCACGGTGTGGACGGTGATCGCCATCCTGGCGCTGTTCGGATGGCCGCAGATAGCCCGGATCGCCCGCGGCGCCGTGCTCGCGGTCCGCGGCAGTGACTACGTGCTTGCGGCGAAAGCGCTGGGGTTGAGCAAGTTTGGGATATTGCTACGCCACGTGGTGCCCAATGCCATCGGCCCGGTCATCGCGATGTCGACGATCGCGCTCGGGCTGTTCATCGTCACCGAAGCCACGCTGTCCTACCTCGGGGTTGGGCTGCCGCCCTCGGTCGTGTCGTGGGGCGGCGATATCAACGTGGACCAAATCCGGTTACGGGCCGGATCGCCGATCTTGTTCTATCCCGCTGGTGCGCTGGCAATCACCGTCCTCGCCTTCCTGATCATGGGCGACGTGTTGCGCGACGCCTTGGACCCCACGTCGCGGGCGAGGCGGCCATGACGGCAGCTGAGTCAGCGCTGCTGAGCGTCGCCGGCCTGGAGGTCGGGTTCGGTGACGACGCTCCGGCGGTGCGCGGGCTGGATCTCGAGGTGCACAGCGGGCAGACCGTGGCGATCGTCGGCGAATCAGGTTCGGGCAAGTCCACCACCGCTGCTGCCATTCTGGGCCTGCTACCCCCGGGTGGTCGAATCACCGCCGGGCGCATCGTGTTTGACGGCATCGACCTCACCGGCGCGGGCCGGCGACAGCTTCGATCGATCCGGGGCACCGGCATCGGTTACGTGCCACAGGACCCGATGACCAACCTGAACCCGGTATGGAACGTGGGCTTTCAGGTACGAGAAGCGCTGCGCGCAAACAATATCGATCGGCAGGCAGTCCAGTTGCTTGCCGACGCCGGCATGCCTGATCCGGCGCTGCGCGCCCGGCAGTACCCGCACCAATTGTCCGGCGGTTTGTGTCAGCGCGCCCTGATCGCCATCGGGTTGGCCGGCCGGCCGCGGCTGTTGATCGCCGATGAACCGACCTCAGCATTGGATGTCACCGTGCAGCGTCAGGTACTCGACCATCTGCAGCAGCTCGCGGGTGAACTGGACACAGCGGTGCTGCTGATCACCCACGATCTCGCGCTGGCCGCAGAACGGGCCGAGCGCCTGATAGTCCTGTACCAGGGCGCGGTCGTGGAAACCGGAGCGGCACAGGAGATTCTGCGTGATCCACAGCATCCCTACACCCAACGCCTGGTGGGGGCCGCGCCGTCGCTGCATGACAAACACATCGCAAAGCCTGTCACGCCGGAGGCGCCCGACGTGATCGTCGCCTCGGGGTTGACCAAGGTCTACCGGCCGTCCCGCGGAGCGCCGTGGCACAAGGTGGAGGTGCGCGCCGTCGACGACGTGTCCTTCCGGTTGCGCCGAGGTACCACGCTGGCAATCGCGGGCGAATCCGGCTCCGGAAAGTCGACCTTGGCCCGGATGGTGCTTGGTCTACTTCAACCCAGCTCGGGCACAGTGGTTTTCGATGGCCTTGACGTTTCCGACACCGCATCGCTGAGCCGCCGGCAGACGCTGGCGTTTCGCCGCAGAGTTCAGCCGGTGTTTCAGAATCCTTACGCCAGCCTGGATCCGATGTACTCGGTTGCGCACATCATCTCCGAACCGTTGCGGATCCATCGGATCGGCGACCGCCGTCAGCGTCAGCAGACCGTCCGCGAGCTTTGCGAGCAGGTCGCGCTGCCGTCGTCGCTGCTGAACCGGCGACCACGCGAACTGTCCGGAGGGCAACGCCAGCGGGTCGCGATCGCGCGCGCCTTGGCGCTGCGACCGGAGGTGCTGGTGTGTGACGAGGCGGTCTCCGCGCTCGACGTCGTGGTGCAAGCGCAGATCCTGGAATTGCTTGCCGAGCTGCAGGGGGCTCTCGGCCTGACGTACCTGTTCATCAGCCATGACCTGGCGGTGATACGGCAGATCGCCGACGAGGTCATGGTGATGCGCGCGGGCCGGGTGGTCGAGCATGCGGCCACCGAGGACGTTTTCACCGCGCCGCGTGATGCCTACACCCGGCAACTACTGGCCGCGATCCCCGGTGCCGGGGCTGGCTATCGTGACAGCTCGTGACTTCTGACCCGCTGGCTCCGCTGATGGACCTGCCCGGTGTCGCCGCCGCGAGCGACCAGGCTCGTGAGGCGCTGGGCCGGGCCCATCGCCACCGCGCCAACCTGCGGCGTTGGCCGGTGACCGCGGCCGAGTCGGCACTGCGGTCGGCCAGGGCATCGGCGGTGCTGGACGGCGGCGGCCGGAAACTCGACGATCAACTCGACGTTTCTGTCATGGAAGACCCGGTCTTCGCCGGTGCACTGCGCGTCGCGCAGGCACTGGAGGGCGGCGAGACCAACCTGGTTGGGGTGTGGCAGCGCGCGCCGCTGCAGGCACTGGCGCGGCTGCACATGCTGGCCGCCGCCGACCGGGTCGACGAGAGCAGGCTGGGCAGGCCGCGCGCCGACCCCGACGTCGGACCCCGGTTGGAGTTGCTCACCGAGATCGTGACCGGCGCTACCAAGGCGGCGGCCCCGGTGATCGCCGCGGTCGCGCACGGCGAATTGCTGACCCTGGCTCCGTTCGGCACCGCGGACGGTGTGGTCGCGCGCGCGGTGTCGCGATTGGTTACCATCGCGACCGGTCTGGACCCGCACGGCTTGGGCGTGCCGGAGGTGGAGTGGATGCGTCGCGCCGCCGATTACCGTGACGCGGCGCGCGGCTTCGCGGAGGGGACACCCGATGGCATGACCGCGTGGCTGGTCTTGTCGTGCCGGGCTATGCGGGTCGGCGCGCAGGAGGCGTTGTCGATTGCTGAGACGCTTGCCGAAGGGCCGCCGGCGGGCGGTTCAGACGTGTAAAGCGGGCGGCGCACCGAAGGGGTTCGGCTCGCCGCCCGCTAGCACGGATCTCGGTTACCATGCGTGCACCTGTGGGCTGCGTGGGTGGCCTCGGCGATCTTGCGACGCTTCCGGCCGCAGCCCCACCCAAGGGGCCCTCGACGCCGTTCACTCTTCGCAATTACGCAGGCCCGCAACACTTCTGCCATTATCGCGGCTATGACTCCGCGTGGGTGCCGGGAACCGTGCTGGGTTGCCCTGTTCCGGGAGACAGGCCCTTCTCTTCTGGACCGATCTTGGCCGTACCGGGCTTCCGTAGATCCTTTGTACTCCGTGACCCCGGTCACATCAAGGGTCAATTATCGTTAAATAGCTGAAGTGATGCCGACCCGTGACACGGATAGTTTGCTGGGTGCTGGTGGGCTACAGCGACAGCCGGCGCAGCAACGAATAGGTCAGCGCCCCCGCGGCCAGTGCGCTGATGCCGACCGCGGCGGTGGTGGCGACCGCAGCACCCGACGGCGCCGAGAAGCGGTCGCGCAGCGACACCGGCCGGGAGAATTCCAACACCGGCCAGTCGCGAGCCGACGCCTCGCGCCGCAGGGCGCGGTCGGGATTGACCACGCTCGGATGGCCGACCACCTCGAGCATCGGCATGTCGGTGATCGAATCGGAGTAGGCATAGCAGTGCTCGAGCGGATAGCCCTCGCGCGCGGCCAGTTCGCGAATCGCCTGCACCTTGCCTTCGCCGAAGCAGTAGAACCCGATCTCGCCGGTGTACTTGCCGTCCTCGACAACCATCCGCGTCGCCATCGCGTGCGTTGCCCCGAGCGCACGGGCGATCGGCGCGACCAACTCTTCGCCGGATGCCGACACCACTACTACGTCGCGGCCGCAAAGTTTGTGGCTGGCGATCAGGTCGGCGGCCTCGGCGAACACCAGCGGCGTGACGATGTCGT
Organism: Mycobacterium sp.; assembly: GCF_036488105.1. Lineage (GTDB taxonomy): Bacteria > Actinomycetota > Actinomycetes > Mycobacteriales > Mycobacteriaceae > Mycobacterium. The sequence continues at coordinate 5,289 of NZ_DASXHW010000187.1, forward strand.
GCAGTGTCTCGTTGACG
>NZ_DASXHW010000226.1:0-8318 GCF_036488105.1 Mycobacterium sp.
CGGTTTTCGTGTTCCACGCCGCGGGCGGCTCGACGGTGGTCTACGAGCCGCTGCTGAGCCGTCTGCCGGCCGACACCCCGATGTACGGCTTCGAGCGGGTCGAGGGAACCATCGAAGAGCGTGCCGCGCAATACGTTCCGAAGCTGCGCGAGCTGGGCGGCAACGGACCGTTCATCCTGGCCGGCTGGTCGCTCGGCGGTGCATTGGCCTACGCCTGCGCGATCGGGCTCAAGCAGCAGGGCTGCGACGTGCCGTTCGTCGGGCTGATCGACGCGGTGATGCCCGGCGAGCCGATCCTGCAGACCAAGGAGGAGACCCGCAAGCGCTGGGACCGCTACGCGCGCTTCGCCGAGCGGACCTTCAACGTCGAGGTTCCCGAAATCCCTTACGAGCACCTCGAACAGCTCGACGACGAGGGACAGGTCAAGTTCGTGCTGGAGGCCGTCCAGCAAGCCGGCGTGCAGATCCCGGGCGGGATCATCGAGCACCAGCGCACGTCGTATCTGGACCAGCGGGCGATCGACACCGCCGAATATCAGCCGTACGACGGCCACGTCACGCTGTACATGGCCGACCGCTACCACGACGACGCGATCACCTTCGAGCCCGCCTACGCGATCCGCAAGCCCGACGGCGGCTGGGGCGATTACGTCGCGGACTTGGAGGTCGTGCCGATCGGTGGAGAGCACATCCAGGCCATCGATGAGCCGATCATCGCCAAAGTCGGTGCGCATATGACCCAGGCGCTCAACAAGGTTCACGCCGAGCAGAAAGAAGCCTAAGTGACCACCAAGACCACCGCTGAGTTGCTGGCCGACCTGCGCGACAGGCTGGAGACGGCCAAAGACCCCGGTGATCCGAAGGCGATCGCGCGGCGCGAGAAAAAAGGGATCCCGAGCGCCCGCGCCCGCATTCACGCACTGGTCGACCCCGGCAGCTTCCTGGAGATCGGGGCCTTGGCGCGCACGCCGGGCGACCCGAGTGCGCTCTACGGCGACGGCGTGGTCACCGGACACGGCCGGATCAACGGCCGTCCGGTCGCGGTCTTCAGTCACGACCAGACGGTGTTCCAAGGCTCGGTGGGCGAAATGTTCGGCCGCAAGGTGGCCAAGCTGATGGAGTGGGTTGCCATGGTCGGTTGCCCGATCATCGGCATCAACGACTCCGCCGGGGCTCGCATCCAGGATGCGGTCACATCGCTGGCCTGGTACGCCGAGCTGGGCCGCCGGCACGAGTTGCTGCGTGGCCTGGTGCCGGAGATCTCCATCATCTTGGGCAAATGCGCTGGGGGAGCGGTCTATTCACCGATTCAGACAGACCTCGTGGTGGCGGTCCGCGACCAGGGCTACATGTTCGTCACCGGCCCGGACGTGATCAAGGACGTCACCGGCGAGGACGTCAGCATGGATGAGCTGGGCGGCGCCGACGCGCAGGCCCGTTACGGGAACATCCACCAGGTCGTCGAGGACGAGGCCGCGGCGTTCCAGTACGTGCGCGACTACCTGAGTTTCCTGCCGGCCAACACGTTCGACGACGCACCGGTCGTCAACCCCGGACTGGAACCGGAGATCACGCCGTCCGACCTCGAGCTGGACGCCATCGTGCCGGACAGCGACAACGCGGCCTACGACATGCACGAGGTTCTGCTGCGCATCTTCGACGACGGCGACGTCTTCGACGTCGGCGCACAGCGGGGCCAGGCGATCATCACCGCGTTCGCCCGGGTCGACGGCCGTCCCCTCGGCGTGATCGCCAACCAGCCGATGTACATGGCGGGGGCGATCGACAACGAGGCGTCCGACAAAGCGGCCGGCTTCATCCGGTTCTGCGACTCTTACAATCTGCCACTGGTTTTCGTCGTCGACACCCCGGGCTTCCTGCCGGGCGTGGAGCAGGAGAAGGGCGGCATCATCAAGCGCGGCGGCCGGTTCCTGAACGCCGTCGTCGAGGCTGACGTACCGAAGGTGACCATCACGATCCGCAAGTCCTACGGCGGCGCCTACGCGGTGATGGGGTCCAAGCAGTTGACCGCTGACCTGAACTTCGCCTGGCCCACCGCGCGCATCGCGGTGATCGGTGCCGACGGCGCGGCGCAGCTGCTGATGAAGCGGTTCCCCGACCCGACCACGCCCGAGGCGCAGCAGATCAAGAAAGACTTCATCGAGGGCTACAACCTGAACATGGCGATTCCGTGGATCGCCGCTGAACGTGGCTACATCGACGGGGTCATTCAGCCGCACGAGACCAGGCTGCTACTGCGTAGGTCGTTGCACCTCTTGCGCGACAAGCAGATCAGTTGGCGGACGAACCGCAAGCACGGTCTGACGCCGATTTAGACCTTCGCGGGCGGTGTGCCGGCAGCCGTCAACTTTTCGACTTGGGTCGGGTGCGCAGGCGGATGACCGGCATTTCACGGTCGGTTTTCTGCTCGTACTTCGCGAAACGCTTTGCGGTGCTGGTGATGTGGTGCCACGCTTGCTGGCGGGCGTTGCCGTGCAACTGCTCGGCGTTGACCGCAATGGTGCGGCCGGCGATCTGGATCTGCACGGAGTCGGGGTGGCTGGCGAGGTTGTAGTACCAGGCAGGGTTCTTTGCGGCCCCATTCGCCGACGCGACGATCAGCCAGCTGTCGGCGCCGTCCGGGAAGTAGGCGACTGGGGTGTGGCGTGGGGTGCCGCTCTTGGCGCCGACGGTGGTCAGGACCAGCGCCTGCATGCCCATCACCTTGTCGGCGTTGCCGCGGATCCGGTTCATGTTCCAGGTGTTCATCCATGCCATCAGCTTCCCGCCGGGCTGGCGGGCACCGCGGGTGCCGTGGGGGGTGTCAAAGCTCATCAAATCTCTCCTTCGAATTGGCCGACGGTCATCGTCGGCTTAGCCGGAAGCACTGGCCGACTGTCACCGGCCGTTGACCCGGGTCCGTGCTCCCTTCCGGGTTGCAGCGGGCCGCGGAGACGGGTGGTCTCGTGGCGGTGCTGGCGTTCTCCGAGGAGGCGGTAGGCGATTCGGACGGGTCGGGGTATGGCGGCGAGGAAGACGTTTCGTTCCTGCGAGGTCGCACCTTCGAGGATGTAGCCCAGCACGATCAGTCGGCGTGTGAGAGGTATCGACACCAGTCCCCGCAGGCCCACCTCCCGGTATTCGACGGCGGTGATCACGTGTTCGACGATCGGCAGGATCGCCGCTTCCTCCTCGTCGAAATGCTCGTTCAGTCCCGTCGAGAGCTGGTTCAGGATCACGGTGAGCGGCGTGCTCATGTGCACAGTCGGCGCGTCCTGCCACTCGGCGAGCGCTGTTGCGGCCTGCTCGAGCAGCACCGCGAGGCCTTGGTGCTGGCTGTCCATGCGGGCGAGCAGATCGGCGTGGAACCGGGTCCGCGCCGACAGTTTCGGCCACAGCAATTCGTCCTCGCCCATGTGATGGTGATGGAGCATGTCGAGAACTTCGCGGGCATGGCCGGCCACGGTGCGGGCCCGGGCGACGTCGCCGCTAGCCACCCCAGCGACGAGTTTGGGCAGCATCGCGCATTCGCGGCGGAACATGCGGTGCACGATCACCATATCGCTTGTGTCGCAGAGCTTTTGCAGGGTGGCCGTGGCGTCCATGGCGTCCCACGCCGCAGCGTCGTTGAGCCGCTCGGCGTCCCTGCGGCGGATCTCGGCGAGGATGCGGTCGCGAGACAGTTCGGTGTTCTCATGTGCACGGGCGTGTGCCTGCACTTTGGCCACCAACTCCTCTTCAGTCTCCCCGGTGATGACGCTGCCGGACGGCCCGCAGGTCAGGCTGATACTCATAGCGATGCTCCTTCTAGTGGGAAAGTCAAAATCATTGACGATAGTAGTCAATATTCCTGACTATATCAGAGGGCCATTTAAGACCGCGGCGCCCGCTAGCCGGAACGGCTCGGCGCGAACGGGGATCGGGGACCGACGGCTCGGTGCGGCTAAGGTATCTGCGCAAAGGGGTCGGTGATCTCGCGGAGTTGATCCAAGATCTGGTGCAAGAGCGTGAAATTGCGGGTGCCCAGATAGGCCCTCCACTCCGAGAGGATCTCGCTGGATGTCGCCGTGGCCACCTCGGCTGCCCGCTGGCCACGTTCCTCGATCACGATCAACCGGGCGCGGCCATCGGTCGGGTCGGGTACCCGGCGGACATAGCCCAAGTGTTCTAGTTGATCTACCAGCACCCCAGCGCTCTGCTTACTCATTTGCGCCTGGTCAGCGAGGTCCGTGAGACGCGAACCGTCCGCGGCGATGCGTTGGAACACGCGGGCCTGAGCAAGCGTCCAGTCGTCGAACCCAGCATCCTGGATAGCCCGGAAAATCCGGTCCTCCATGTACCGGTAAGGGATGAACAACCCCACCCCTAGATCAATCGGGTGCGCGTCGTCCGTACCGTCTTTGGCTTCATCGCCACGCGCTCCCATGAGGTAGACACCTTACGTCAACACTGCCGAGCCAGATCCCTGCCGACCCGACTGCAACGGGGGGCGCGCAGGGCGGCGCCCGCTGCGTTCCGCACGTGCCAGCTATGCGCTCCAGTGGCTTCGCACCTGTTCGCCACCCTGACTAGGATAGTCAAATGATCTGACTAATGTGGCGCAATCCGCAGCTCCGCGGCCGGCGACTGTCCGGCCTGACGCCGATTTAGACCTTCGCGGGGAAATCCGACGTGTAAAACTCGTCCGGGCTCTGCGAGAACTGACCCGGCCGTCGGATGAAGACCCAGACCCCGGTCGTGCCGGAGCGGACGCTGTCTCGCACAGTGGTGTTCGCCACGCCCGCGCCGTCGCTGTCTAGACCGGCCACCGCGACGCCCGGCCCGGGAACGTCGCACGGCGCAGTCGACGCCCGCGGTACCTGGATCAGGCTGACGTCGTAGTGGGTGCCCGGCTGGCCCGGCTCGGCGAGGTGCACATCGGCGGTGACGGTGCCGCCGCTGGCGTGGATGATCGCGGCCGCGGTGCCGCGGTCGGTCGACGAGCGGTCGGGGATCGGGCTGAAGTCACACGCTCGCAGAATGCTTCGCATGGGAACCACGGTGCCGCCTTCGGCAGCCGCCGGAGCGATCGATCCCGCCAGCGCGACGGCGACAGGTAATGCACAACGAGCTAGCGTGGAAATCGTTAATGACATTCTGTCAATTATCCGGGTCCGCGAGGCAGACGAACCTCGCGCTACCACGAGAGATGCCTTACATGAGATGCCTCAACGTGACCCGCGTCACAGCGATGGTCGCTAGCGCCGCCGGTCGGCGTGCCCCTGCTGCTTCTGGACCTTCTCGCCCGTCTCGGTGGACTCGCGGAGTTCCTTCTTCGTCTTCGCGGCCTCGTCGGCCAGTTCGTCGATGGATTCGTCGCCCTCTTCAGCGCGCATGTTCGCCTCCTGGCGTCCGTCTACCCGGTATTGGAGACGCCGAACCAACGACACCTCATAAAACTGGGCGGCAACAGCGAAAGCCGTTGCCGCCCAGCTAAGTTACGCCTTAGCGTGCCGACTTCTGACGAGCTTCGGCTGCCTTCTCCGCGGCACGCGCGGAGGTTGCCTCAGCTTCTTTCTTGGCCACGTCGCGCTGGGCCTGGGCCTTCTCTTGCTGCGCACGGCCCTCTTTGCGCAGATCCTCGTGGTTGACCACGATGCCGATGATTTCTTTAGCCTTGCCTTTAACGTCCTCGACGACGCCCTTGATGGCCGCTTCGGGTCCGCTGCTCACGGTCGCTCCTTTCGCTCGGGGATGGGATGTTCAAGGCCTACCCGCCGTCGACCGGATCGGAACGTGATGGCCGTCACCACGTGTCATGCGCGCCCATGCCAATGCTGGCCAGGGGGACAGGACCACTTCAAATTGCAGGCATATGCGCTATGAATCCGCGTGGATCCGGGCTAGTGATATCGCCCGTGCACTCGAATTGAAAGGAAAGACAAGCCGCTCCTCAGTGACTGAAGATGCTAGTGATCCTTCTGAGGTCGACCGCCGAGCTACGGCTTGATCCTGATCTTGCCCGGCGACCACCAGCCGAAGTGGGTGGCCGTGCCGAGATCCAGCTCGGCGGGCGGAGCATCGACCAGGGTGTCGAACTTACGCAAGGAGCCCCAGTCGCGGGCCCAGTCGTGGGACAGATAGGTGGCCATCACGTGGGCGCGCAGCAGCAGGTCGGTGATACCCAGCAGGCCGCCGTTGACGCCGTCCTCCCAGGTGTCGGTGTCCATCTTCTTCGCCATGTAATCCGGCGTGATGCGGAACTTCGGGATGTCGATGACACCGTTGGAGTGCAGCATCGGTTGCTGGCACGGGAAGGCCAGCCCGACCGCCCAGTCCAGCAGCACCGGTTGCGTCGACCCGACATACTCCTGCACCGAGCGCAGTTCGGGCACCCGCGGGGGCGTGACCGCGACCCAGTCCTCCGGCGTCAGCGACAAGTCGTCGGCCACCACCCGGACCGCGGTGGCGTCGGCGGGGATCTCCGATCGGGGGTAGCGCAGGTTGCGCCACGCCTTCGGCTGCTCGCCGTACAGATCGTCGGGCACCAACCGCCCGGCCGGCAGCACGTCGCCATTCGGTGCACGCCTGCCGTATTCCAGCACCACGGCTTGCCCGTCGGTGTGGTGATGCAGCACGCTGTTGCCGGCGATCTTGCCCGCGGCGGTCACCACGACCAGCGGATGGCCGTCGTCTGCGGGCGGCAGCTGATACCACGCCGAGGCCAGCTTGCTCTGCTGCTGCGCACCGGTGGTGTAGCTACCGAGCACCGGAACTCGTTGCGGATCAAGGCCATACGGCAGCGGCACCGTCGAGCCGTTGACGCCGGCAGTCTTCAGCTTGGTCGGCGCATCCCAGTCGTAGTCGGTGCCGGGCTGGTTCGGATGCATCACCACCGCCTCGGCGACGGTGTGGTCCGGTATTCCGTTGGGGCTGAAGCCAACAGGGTTCGTCCCGCCCAGCGGGCCCAGCGTTCCGTAGTCTCCGGGCAGCGCCGGCATGAAGCCCGCATTGGTGTCCGGTTCGACGAGGACGTCGTCGGCCAGCCCGCAGCCACCGGCGAAGGCGCGGATGTTCGACGAGCCGTTGGAGAACGTGGGGTACTGCCGGACGATGCCGATCACCATCGACGCGATGAAGACCAACGCCATGAAGCCGGCAGCGAGCGGAATCGGCGCCGCGGTCAGCGCGCGCGCCAGTCCGCCCTGCCCGCGATCGCGGGGGGCGAAGTGCAACCAGGCGGCATAGAGCGCCGTCGCGATGAACAGCGCGAAAAATATTGTGCTGATGCTGATTCCAGCGATCTTCGGCATCACCGCGTTGAACGGAACACCGTAGCTGGACACATACCACCAGCCGTTCGTGGTAGCGAAGCACAATGCCAGCAGGAACATCAGCGCGGCCAGGAACGCCATCCGGTTGCGCGACCAGCGCAGCACCGCCGGTGACACCAGCACCGTCGTCAGCGCTGCCATCGCCGCGCCCACCGCCGCGAACAACCCGAAGTGGTGCACCCACTTGGTCGGGGTGAACATCAGGAAGAACATCGTGCCGAAGATGACGCCCATCAGCCGCCAGGCCGGCCCGCGGGCCACACCCGGAACCCGCTTGCGGCGCAACATGATGAACACCGCGGTGAACAGGCACAGGGCGGTGATCAGGAACCCGAACCGGCGCGACAGCGAACCGTCGACGGTGGGCAGGATCAAGTAGTAGTAGCGCAGGTTCTCGGTGTACCAGGCCTGGCTTGGGCCGATCGCGGTACGAATCCTGGTGGCTTCCAAGACCGTTGCCAGCGTCTGGTCGGCGAACACCACCGTCAGGATCACCGTGCCGGCGGCAAGCATCGGCGCCACCAACGGCCAGGTGCCGACCACCCGATGACGTCGCACCAGGATCCGCAGGATCGGACGACCACCGGCCACCAACGCGCCCACCGCGATCAGGCCGGTGGGCTGCACGCCCAGGGTGAACGCCGCGGTCACCACCGCCAGCGCCGCGGGCGTCATCCGGCTGTAGCGCATCGCCCGCTCGATCAGCACGTAGGTGATCAGCGAACCGACCGCGATGATGGGCTCGGGCCGAAGGCCGTTGTCGAACGGCATCCACGCGGTCAGCAGCACCAGGCCGGCGGCCCAGTTGGCGGGTTTGCTCTTGGCCACCGCGGGCCCCAGCCGGGGCAGCACCTCACGCGACAGCAGCAGCCAGCACACCAGCCCGGCGACCAAGTCGGGCAACCGGATCCACAGACTCGAGTCACTGACGTGCGTCATCAGCGCCAGCAGGTTGTAGTACCAGCCGAACGGGTCCTCCGGGCTGCCGAACCAGCGGAAGTAGTT
>NZ_DASXHW010000116.1:0-1555 GCF_036488105.1 Mycobacterium sp.
GGGACGCGGTTCTGTTGCAGCTTCCCTCCTATCCGCCATTCATGCGCGCGATCGAGGACACGGGCCGTCGCCTGATCGCCAACCCGATGCGCGACGACGGCACGCGGTGGGTGCTCGACCTCGCCGCGTACGAGGCGGCCCCCGATCCGCGCACGCGCATGCTGATATTCTGCCACCCGCAGAACCCCACCGGGCGAGCCTACAGCCGGGCGGAACTCGAGGCGGTGGCGGCATTTGCGATCCGTCATGACCTGGTGGTGGTATCCGACGAGATTCATGCGGACATCGTCTATCCTGGCAACATGCATATTCCGTTGGCGTCGCTGCATCCGGAGATCGCCGCCCGCACCATTACCATCACCTCGGCGACCAAGAGCTTCAACATCCCGGCACTGCGCTGCGCCGTCATGCATTTTGGCAGCCCGGAACTGAAGGGGCGCTTTCTGCGCCGCATCCCGTCACGATTGCTCGGCTCGCCAGGCATTACGGGTGTCGATGCCACCGCCGCGGCCTGGGACGACGGACAGAACTGGCTCGACGAGATTCTCGCTCGGTTGCGCGCGAACCGCGATTGGCTGGCGCACACCATCGAAGCCGACCTTCCGGGCGTGACGATGCGGGTGCCCGAGGCGACGTATCTGGCTTGGCTCGACTGTCGCGCCCTGGACCTGCCGTGCTCCGCTGGGCAGTTCTTCCTGGATCATGCCAGGGTCGGGCTGAATTTTGGCGAGACGTTTGGGGCGGAATACACTGGATTTGCGCGGCTGAATTTCGCGACGACGGCGCCGATTCTGCGGCAGATTGTTACGCGAATGGTAGAGTCGGTGCGGAGGCGGTGAGAAGTTAGCCGCCGGTGTCGTGGCGGGCTGTCCGTTCCGCGGCCGCCGTCCAAGCAGTGGAATGCGTTGACGATCACACCGCCTCATTTCAGAGTGCGAGTATTCCGCTCGACCCAGGAACTCCAGTGAGCAGCAGAGATAGAGATTTTCGTCCGACCCGCCGCCGTGGCTTCGACGACGACAACTTCGAAACACCCCGGCGCGGCTTCGGATCTACACCGGGATCCAGCGCCCAGAGATTTGAAGGACCCGCCGGTTCCCCGGTCCAAGCGGTCGTCAAATGGTATAACCCCGACAAGGGGTTCGGTTTCGTACAGCTTGCCGATGGGTCCGGTGATGCCTTCCTGCACGCGAGTGTGGTTGAACGCAGCGGGCACGGCAGCGTCCCGCCGGGCGCGACGCTCGAGGTCCGCGCCGGTCCGGGGCCCAAGGGGCCGCAAGTAACGGAAATCCTGAGCGTCGATAGCAGCACCGCGCAGCAAGAGCAGCCTCGGCGTCCTCGGCCCGAGCGATCCTATACACCGGTCGACCAGGCCTCGGTCGAGGAGATCGGCACGGTGAAGTTCTACGCCGCCGATAAAGGATTCGGATTCATCGTGCGGGACCGCGGCGGCAAGGACATTTTTGTGCATGCCTCGGCGCTGAACCGCGCCGGTATCGCCGAGCTGGGGGAAGGCCAGCGCGTAGCCGTCGACATGGTCGAAGGCGGCAAGGGA
>NZ_DASXHW010000254.1:0-5557 GCF_036488105.1 Mycobacterium sp.
GGCCCTCAACGCGGAACGGTTCGGCTGATACTCCGTGGTCACCCGGTTGCCTTTGGCAGGCGGGGTGGGTGGGCGACTTTAGGAGTAACGCTGGTGGGTGAGGCTAGCGCGTTTGTGTCGCGCCTGGTCCCCCCGATGGCCGTAGGTTAAACATTGGTGTCACCAGATTGCGCCGAACGGTAGATCCACTTGTAGTAGGTGGTAGTGGATCTAACTGCCCGTGCACGATCGGTGGCAATGCGTATACCGAACAGCCATAAGTTCCGGTCAAAGGTGCGACACATGCCGCCCCGGTGAGACAGTTAGTGTCGAACGACCCGGTACGTGTTCGGCGTGTACCGCTCTTCGGGGCCATCCACCACGATCAGCCCAACACCAGCCAAGCGGCCCCGGGCGCGCTGGATCGTGCGCTCCGAAACATTCAGGCTCTCCGCCAACTCGGCGAGGGGCGCAAGGACCGCGCCGTCCGGTGTATCCACGGCTCGCCGCTGAAGCTCGGCCAGCAGGCGCAGCGCGGCAGGCGGTAGGCGTCTCGGCGTGTCTCGATGGACTCGCGACGCAGCAACGTCTAAGCTCACGGCAATCCTTTCATCGGATGGCGCCGCCCCCTTTAAGCCGGCCAAGCTTTAGAACGTGGGGGTGGCGCCTTTTTTTGTAGGTCTGGGCGAAGAGTAGCGCCGGATCTGTCAAACACCGCACCTTCACCGCGCTCGGCGTGTCGCCCATGGTTACGGTCTTGGGACGACACGCCCACGGGTGTTAACAGCTACGTGGAGACCCGACCTATGGTGCTAGCCTCCGCAACATGCGACAGCACCGCACCTCCGTCGACCTGCCAAGTTCCCTGGTAGACGCCGTGCGCCAACAGGCCCTAGCCCACGGGACCAACGTGTCCAACCTGTTCTTCCACTGGGCCACCACAGCTGCCCGGCTCGCAGTGGAAGGCCAAGGGCACCTACTGCCGCAGCAACACGGGTTGCGCCGCGACAGCCTCGGCGATGTCCGCGAGGTGCGCTGGTTGCAGAGCAAAGAGGACTACGCCCGGTACCAGGCGTTGATAATGGGCGCTGGTTCGTCCATGGCCGCCGCATTGCAGGCCGCCGCGGAGGCGTATGTGGAGGCTGGCGGTGACGCCGTGATGATGGCCTGGCCACCCAAAAGTGCCTACTCGGCAGCCGCCTAACTAACCGTTGACCGGACCTTGGGTCGGATGTACTATGGGTGCATGACCCCTACCACCCCAGGGGCCAGCGACGGCACCACACCTCCCGACGCTGGCGTGTTCTCCCAGTCCCTCGTGCCATTCCCTACGCAGCGCCTCCCCGGCTTGCCGACCCCTCACGACACCCGGGTCGAACTGGTCGAACGCCTCCTTGAGGCCGTAGTGCAGGCTCGCAAGGAGCGCACCGTCCACGGGCGTGAGGACACTTTCGCGCTCATTCGTTCGGTCCAGGCGTTCGACGAGCTGATGGCCGAGTACGCCGCCGCCTTCACCGCCGTGACCACGACCGGCAAGGGCGTCATCGAGGATGAGCTGTTCACCGCGGTAGGCGACAGCGACGGCATCCCCACGTCAGGAATGACCGTGCCGCAGGCTGGTGGTGACATCCAGATCACCCGCAAAACTCACAACGATTACTTCGTGGACCTTCCGCAGGTCATCGCCGCCTTGAGTGCGCTGGTGTCCGCCGAGTGGGCTGCCGCGTTCGTCAGCAAGGTCACCGACATCACCCCGAGTTCAGACCCAGAACAGTTCGCCTGCGCCGTCGCGTTACGGGCCTGTGAGTTCCTCGGTGCGGCGAAGCCGAAGGTCACGAAGGTTCGGGGGCTGGCGCACGACCTGGCCGCCGCTGGTGAAGACCAGCTGGCGGCCGTAGTCTCCGACGCCATCACCAAGAACCTTAAGTACGACGGAATCGACGTGAAGCGCGTTAACCGCAAGCCCGCAGCCTGAGGACTTGGACGAGACCATGGAGCACGCAGAGCCCATTTGGGCGCCAGCCGAACAGTACGTCCCGCACCTCGTCGATGACCTCATGTACATGGGCAACGCTCCCAGCTATGGCGGTCACGTGATCCGCCAGTACAAGCATTACTTCACCCGCAACTACATCAACTTGGACGACTCCGGCCAAGCGTGGGACCTTGAGTTCATATGGAACGGCCTAGACGCGCCTCGCGATGTAACCGCCCGCAAGATCACCCTGACGGAGGCCGTAGCCGCGCTGGACCTGTATCCGGGCGGATACACCGACCTGTAGATATGAACCCCGCGCCCACCACCCCACTTGGGCGCACCCGTACCACCGCAAGAGAGGCGCCACGTCATGACCGACCCGTCACCCATCGAACAGCCCGAGTCGTCGGGCGCTGAGATCGTCCAGTTCCGGCCCCGCAACTCGCTCAGCTCGAAGCTGACCTACGCCAAGGCACTCGCCGAGTCTGGCCTGCTCCCCGCCGTGTACCGGGGCAAGCCTGCGAACGTGCTGTGGGCGCAGGAGTACGCCGAGAGCCTGCACCTGTCCACGATGGCCATCGTGAACGGCATCTACATCATCGAAGGCAAGCCCACCGCGTCTGCCGCGCTGATCTCCGGGCTGGTTCGCACCGCGGGTCACCGGCTGCGGGTCACAGGCAACGACCAGAAGGCCGTCGCCGAGATTGTCCGCAAGGATGACCCCGGGTTCACGTTCCGTTCTGAGTGGACGATCGAACGGGCGAAGCAGGCAGGGCTGCTCAACAAGAACACGTGGAAGCAGTATCCGGCCGCGATGTTGAAGGCCCGGGCTGTGACTGAGGCTGCCCGCGACGCCTGCGAAGAGGCGCTCAACGGGTGTCACTACACACCTGAGGAGCTGGGCGCGGAGGTTGACGAGGAAGGCATGCCTGCCACCGTCGTTGAACAGGTCCAGCCCGCCCCTGCCGCCGGGGTCGACTGGGCCGCAGAGATCACCAAGTGTGGCGGCGACAAGAAGGCCCTGGGTGAGTTGTGGAAGCGCGCACCGAAGGACTCCGAGGCGCGCACCAAGATTCAGGCTGCGGCGACAACCGGGAACGCTGCGAAGCCCGCCGAGGATGAGCCGATCACCGTGGACGCCGAACTGGTCGAGGACGAGCCCGTCAAGCCGGTCGGCGTAAGCCAACTCCTTGACGCGCTGCTCGCGGCGAACACTGAGGACAAGGTGGATGCGTTGACTGTCACGATCGGCTCGGATGCCAAGGTTGGTCGTATCGACATCGCCGGGCTTCTGTCTCGGGATGCTGCCGAGGTGCTGGGTATTGTGCGCGCCCCCGGCAAGCGGGTTCCGCTGACTGATCTGGCTCGGGAGGTTCGTAAGCATGTCGGGTCGAACGGCTACTCGGTGAACGAGGGTGTTGCCCAGGCCGCCGCAGAGTTGGACGAGCGCCCCGGCCAGGTGGCGTGATGTCCGGCCTGCAACGGTTCCGGGAACGCCTCATCCCCGGGGTGAAACTGACATGTGTGGAGAACACGTACCGCCCGGTCCGTAACGGTGTCGAACATTTGGTGACGGGTGTTCACTGCGGCCGGGTTGGTTGCAAACGTGTCACCGGCGGAGACGGGCCCATCACCATCGCCCTGCCGGAGAAAAACCACGGCGTGGTGTGGGTTGACGAGAACACCATCAGCTGGCCCCTCGGCATCGGGTCGCATTCCGTCACCTACAGGATCGAGGGTGAAGCGTGAGCGGTGAAGCCGAGATCGAGGAGTACCGCCGCAAGTACGTCACCCCGGGGATGACCGCTGGCCAGTTCTCGCAGCTACTCCCGGAGCATCTCCAACGCCCGTACTGGGCACAGAAGATCGAAGAACTGCTCGACTCAGACACCCCAGACGAGTTGTAGGACCGCACTCAACCGAGGTCCCACCCCTACCTCGGCCACCCGCACCATCCTCACGGAGGCACCACGACCATGACCACACCTGTCTTCATTGGCTTGCAGCCTAGTAGCTCAGACGACGAAGAGTGGCGGCATGAAGCGGCGTGCGCCTCAGTTGGCGGGGATTTCTGGTTCCCCGAAAAAGGTGGGTCAACCGCAGAGGCCAAAAAAGTGTGCCGTACATGCCCGGTGGTCACCGAATGCGGTGAGTACGCGCTGGCCACTCAGCAGCGGTTCGGCATTTGGGGAAACTTAAGCGAGCGCGAACGCCGCCACATAGCGAACGTACGCAAACGCGCTTCCGCTAGGCAGGCGGAAGCCGCATGAGCACCGCCGCAGAGTTGCTCCAAGAGGCCGAAGCCTGTCGGGATTTCGACGACTACCGCCGACTACTCTACGCCGCCCAGGACGCCGAGCTCGAGGAACGCGCCCGCATCCAAACACCTCCCAACGAGGAGGCCGCGTGAGCACCGAAGACCTCACCGAGCAGCAGCAATCCCTGCTAAAGATCGTCGCCGGGTTAGTGCCCGCAACCGCCGGGCAGGTAGGCAGGGCGCTGGGTGAACTGTCGATGGATCTACAGCGGCTCACCGACCAGCTAGCAGAGGCAGACGAAGAGGCCACGCGCCTGACCGAAGACTACGGGCTGGCCTACGACATGGCCTTCATTGAGGCGGGGGAAGGCTCAAAGCCTGTCTCGATCGCTATCCGGGAAGCAACAGCACGGATCGAAACCGCGCAACTGCGCCTGGACATGGAAGTGGCGAAGCTGCGGGTACGGCAGTTGAAGAACGCACACAAGACGCTAGACCGGCGCATCGACGTCGGGAGAACTTGCGCCGCCACGGTCCGGTCGGAGCATCGCACCATCGGGTACGGAGGTGGGGCATGAACCTGTGTGCATGTGGATGTGGTCAAGAGGTTAGCAACGTGACGCGCAGGTTCATCCGTGGCCATAATGGACGCCTGGGGACACCACGGGGATGCTTCGTGATCACTTGTCATGCCGTGGCACACGCTGGCGGAATGTGTGGTCGGCACAGGATGCGGATGCAGAAGCACGGCGAGCTCTACCCGATCACAAGTAAGAGCAACCCCAAGCTGTGGTTCTGGGCGCACGTGGCCATCCCCGCGACTAACGATGGCTGCTGGCTCTGGCTGGGAGACAAATATCCGGGGGGCTATGGCCGAACCGTTGCCATCCGGTTCTCGCCAACGCGCACGCCATTGGCTCATCGCTGGGCGTACGAGCAGCGGGTCGGCCCGATTCCACCGGACCTACAGCTGGATCATTTGTGTCGAAACAGGAGCTGTGTAAATCCGGAGCACCTGGAGCCCGTGACGGGCCCGGAGAACACCCGCCGAGGCTTACACGGGGTGTTGCGTACGCACTGTCCCCAAAAGCACGAGGCGAACGAGGTGAATACCTTTCATCGGCCGACTGGCGGGAGAAGGTGTCGCCGTTGCGAAGCTGACGCCGTTAGGGCGAAGCGGCGCGCCCGCACGGCCGGGGGGTCCTGATGGCCACCTACCGGCTTGAGTTGCCGTATCAGCGCCCCCCGAGGTCTCTGCACGGGAACACCCGCTCTCACTGGCGGGCCAGGGCTGCTGACGCCCGAGAGGTGCGGGAAACAGTCACATGGCTGGCCACACAGGC
>NZ_DASXHW010000314.1:0-12627 GCF_036488105.1 Mycobacterium sp.
CCCATTTCCCGGAACAGGTCGTCCCAGAAATGGTCGGCGAGGATGAGTTCGTGAATCGTGCGCAGGAAGTCGCCCGATTCCGCACCCTGGATGATGCGGTGGTCGTAGGTCGAGGTCAGGGTGATCAGCTTGCCGATACCCAGTTCGGCGATGCGTTCGGGGCTCGCGCCCTGGAGTTCGGCCGGGTACTCCATCGCGCCGACGCCGACGATCGTTCCCTGGCCTGCCATCAGCCGCGGCACCGAGTGGACGGTGCCGATGGTGCCGGGGTTGGTCAGCGAAATCGTCACGCCGGCAAAATCTTCCGCGGCGAGCTTGCCATCGCGGGCTCGCCGGACGATGTCCTCGTAGGCCGCGACGAACTGCGCGAAGCTCATGGTTTCGCAACGCTTGATAGCCGCGACGACCAATGTCCGCTTGCCGTCTTTGCCCTGCAAGTCGATGGCGAGACCGAGGTTGATGTGAGCGGGCGTGACCGACGTGGGCTTGCCGCCGACCTCGGCGTAGTGCCGGTTCATGTTCGGGAAGGCCTTGAGTGCCTGCACCAGCGCGTAGCCCAAGATGTGGGTGAACGAAACCTTGCCGCCGCGAGTGCGTTTGAGCTGATTGTTGATCACCACGCGGTTGTCGATCATCAGCTTGGCGGGGATCGCGCGCACGCTGGTCGCTGTCGGAAGGTCCAGCGACATCGACATGTTCTTCACGACGGCGGCGGCCGCACCCCGCAACACCTGGACCTCGTCGCCGTCGCCGGGTGGCGGGCCGGCTGACTTGGCAGCGGGCGCCGGTGCGCTTGGCGCACCGTTGCCGGACGCGGACGGTGCGGCGGGTGCAGGCGGCGGGGGAGTGGGAGCGGGCGCTGGAGGCGGCGGGGCCGCAGCCGGTGTGGGCGGCTTCACAGCGGCCGGAGCGTCGAGCGGCGGCTCGGGGTTGTAGTCGACCAAGAACTCATGCCAGCTTGCATCGACCGAGGAGGGGTCTTCACGGAACTTGCGGTACATCTCCTCGACCAGCCATTCGTTCTGTCCGAATGGTGAACTCGTACTGCTCACAGCAGCTGCTCGCCTCGATTCCTCTGTCCGGAAGCGCTATGCCGCGCTCGCCACTACGTGCCCGGCGTCGGCGCGTCGCACCTGCCGCGGTGTCGACCGGCCGCCTCATAAAGGCTAACCCTTCGACAGCGATCCGCCACGTGAGTTCTGACAGGGTTCTCGCGGTCAGCCCGCGTCGGAAACCGTCGGCAGCAGGTGCAGGTTGACCGGCCACCGCGCCGGCGGCGTGCCGAACGCATGGCGGGCGTTACGCACGATCTTCTTGCCCGCCAGGCGGTTGCCGACGGCGCCGATGACGGCGCCGATCCCGACCGGCAGGATCTTGCCGAACAGCAGCGCGCTACGCCTCAGCGTGAACCGCCGCACAGCGCGCTTGAGCAACCTCGAGTTCAACTGTGACAACGCCGGCAGCGGCAGCGATGCCACTCCCTCCGACAACCACGCCCCGCCGGTGCGGCCCCCGCCGATCAGTTCGGACATCGCTTGCTTGCTGTCGTCGCCGACCAACACCGCGAGCACCAGGGCGCGTCGGCGCTCCCGGTCTTCGGTGAGAACGCCGTACACCGCCGCGGTCGCCAGCGCGTAGAACGCGGTGGCCTCCAGGAACACCGCCGTCTCGCCGGCGGCTGCGGACAGTGCGGCCAGTGTGCCCAGCCCTGGTAGTACCGCGGTCGACCCCACCGCTGCACCGCTGGCCGTTACGGCGGCCACGAATCGCTTCTCCAGCTTCGCGACGATCGTGGCAGGGCCGGCGTCAGGATCCGCGCGGCGCAGCCTGTCCACGTACGCAGTCGCCAGGGGTCCCTGAATGCGGGAACTGCGTTCGATGATGCTGGCTAATGCCCGCGCCGACCTCTTGGGCTTCCCCTCGGGGGTGGCGGGCAGCGAGTCGGTCGATGATCGGGTCCGTCGGGCGCTCATGAATGCCTCCGGCTCTTGGTGCCCGGTTCTGTGCGGGCAGTGACGTGCTTTCAGGCTAGCGCCGGTTCCGGCAAGGGGGGGCAGGCGTCGCGGCGAATAGTCCGTTAGGAATAATCCGGCTCAGACACGTGCGATGACGATGCGGGGTCACGCCCAGCCCGACGACGCGCCGGGGGCGGCCCGCCAAGCTGACGGATAGTCGATGGCCTATCAACTCACCTCGTTGGGTGTCTCAGTGCTGGCGCTGCTGCGAGGGCGCCCGATGCATGGCTACGAGATGTTTCAGACGCTGGTCGAACGGCACGCGGACCGGATCGTGAAGGTTCGGCCGGGCTCGCTGTATCACGTCGTCGACCGGCTGACGGAGGAGAAGCTGATCCGCCGGGCGGCGACTGCGCGGGACGGTAAGCGGCCGGAGCGGGCCATCTACGAGATCACCGACGCCGGCGCCGAGGCGCTCGCCGATCGGGTGGGCCAGCTGATCGCCGTGCCGGCGTATGAGTTTCCGCAGTTCGCCGTCGCGCTGGCCCAGATCGATACTCTGGGGACAGACGCCGCGGCGGACGCAGTTGACGACCGTATCGGGGCGCTGGAGGCCCGGGCCGCCGAGATCATGGCGCTTCGTGATGCCAGCGTCACACCCGCCGGATACCTGCTGGCATTCGAGTACTTGCTGGCGACGACGCAGGCCGAGCTGGCTTGGTTGCGAAGCTTTGCCGACTCGATGCGATCCGGCGGTCCGCGGCGGCGGCTGACGGTGGCCGGCAATACGGTGCGAAGCCAAGACGAGGTAGGGATATGACCACGGCGACTGCTCGCGGGCGACCCGGTGGCGGCCGCCCGAGTCGCGCTTCACAGCGCGCTGACAATGTGAACCCCTGGAACGCGTTGTGGGCGATGATGGTCGGCTTTTTCATGATTTTGCTCGACTCGACGATCGTCGCCGTCGCCAACCCCAGCATCATGGTCAAGCTCGCTACCAGCTACGACACCGTGATCTGGGTGACCAGTGCCTACCTGCTCGCGTACGCGGTCCCGCTGCTGGTGTCCGGTCGACTCGGCGACCGGTTCGGTCCGAAGAATCTCTACGTGGTCGGGCTGGCGGTCTTCACCGCCGCGTCGCTGTGGTGCGGCCTGTCCGGCACCATCGGGATGCTGATCGCCGCCCGAGTCGTGCAGGGGCTGGGCGCCGCAGTGATGAGTCCGCAGACGCTGTCGTTGATCACCCGCATCTTCCCGTCTGATCGCCGCGGGGTGGCGATGAGTGTCTGGGGTGCCACAGCGGGCGTGGCCACGCTGGTCGGCCCGCTGGCCGGCGGGGTGCTGGTCGACGCGCTGGGCTGGGCCTGGATCTTCTTCGTCAACGTGCCGATCGGAGTGATCGGTCTGGGGCTGGCGGTGTGGCTGATCCCCGATCTGCCCACCCAACGCCATCGCTTCGACCTGATCGGTGTGGGGTTGTCCGGCGTGGGGATGTTCTTGATCGTCTTCTCCCTGCAGGAAGGGCAGTCCAACAACTGGGCGCCATGGATCTGGGCGGTGCTGGTTGCGGGCATCGGCTTCATGACGGCATTCGTCTACTGGCAGTCGGTCAGCACCCATGAGCCGCTGATTCCGCTCGATATCTTCCGCGACCGCGACTTCAGTCTGGCCAACGTCGCGGCGGTCGTCATCGCGTTCGCCGCCACCGGAATGATCTTGCCGCTGATGTTCTATGCGCAAGCGGTGTGCGGATTGTCGCCGACCCGCTCGGCGCTGCTGACCGCACCGATGGCGATTACCAGCGGTGTGCTCGCGCCGTTCGTCGGCAGGATGGTCGACCGGGCCCATCCACAGTCCGTCGTTGGATTCGGTTTCTCCGCGCTGGCGATCGGCCTGACCTGGCTCTCGATCGTGATGACGCCGTCCACCGCAATCTGGGAACTGATTCTGCCGTTCTTTGTCTTGGGCATAGCGATGGCGTTCATCTGGGCGCCGCTGACCGCTACCGCGACCCGAAACCTGGCGCCGCAGTTCGCCGGCGCCGGTTCCGGCGTGTTCAACGCGACCCGTCAGGTCGGCGCCGTGTTGGGCAGTGCCGGCATGGCCTCGTTCATGACGTCGCGCATCACCTCGGAACTGCCGCTGATGCCCGACGGCGCCGCGGGTCCGCCGGGTGGTGGCGGGATGGCCTTGCAGATGCCGGCGTTCTTGCGCGAGCCGTTCGCCGCCGCGATGTCGCAGTCGATGCTGCTTCCGGCGTTCATCGCGTTGTTCGGGATCGGGGCGGCACTTTTCCTGGTCGGCGGATCGACGGCGGGCGGGGATGAGCCGGGACCCCCCGTGGACAGCCCGGACGCTCCGACCCGGCGTGTGCGGGTAAGGCCCAGTGCCGCAGACGGTTTCGACAGCGGTTTCGACGGTTTCCGCGACGGCTTCGACGATGACGACGACTACGTCGAATACACCCTGGCGCCGGCGCCCACCGCACCGCCGTCGCGCGCGGCAAGCCGACCGGCCCGCGCGCAGGTCCACGAGCCCCGCACCGAACCGCTGACCGTCCGGATCGAGCATCCGCGGCCGGCGCCCGCCGAGAACTGGCACAGCTCACCGGTCGAATCGTGGCGCAGCCTGCTCGACGAAACCGACTCGGCACCGCAGGACGAGCTAATCGGATTCGCCCACAACGGCTTCCGTGTCGACGACGACCAACGTTTCCGGCCGGTTGAGGAATTCTCTCCGCGGGACCGACGCCGCGTCGACTATGACGAACCGTTCTTCGATGACATCGACACCTACGGTGGGTCAAGCGACCATGCACCGCGCCCGCCCGGTGCCGCCCCACGCGACGAACTCCGCAACGGCCATCACCGCCCGCCGCCGAACAGGCACCATCGGTCCGATCCCGACCCTTAGCAGCGTGTGCCGCGACTGTGGCCCGCCGGTAAGCCCTTACGCCGGAGCGCCGGAGCCGGTCAGGGCCAGGAAAGCGCCGAGATCCACCAGACCGGACGGCGCGGCGGGCAGGTAATCGGTCAACGTCTCGGCCCGCACGATCACTGCCGCATACTGCGCGCGGCTGATCGCGACGTTCAACCGATTGCGGTTGAGCAGGAACGGGATTCCGCGCGGTATGTCTTCGACGGACGAGGCCGTCATCGAGACGATGGCCACCGGCGCCTCGGTGCCCTGAAACTTGTCGACGGTCCCGACCCGGACCTCACCGAGCCCCGCGGCGGCCAGGTGTTCCCGCAGCAGCAGCACCTGAGCGTTGTAGGGGGCCAGCACCAGCACGTCCGCGGCCGTCAACGGCCGGGTGCCGTCTTCGGCCGTCCATGCCAAGCCGACCAAGGCCCTGATCTGGGCAACGATGGCGGCGGCTTCTTCGGGGCACTCAGTTGCGTTGCCGTCGTGGGAGACACGAACGACATGCACTCCGGGCGAATAACCCTCGAGACGACGCGCTGCGGTGACGTCGTCGCAGGACTGCAGCCGCCCTTCATAGGCCAGCACCGACACCGGTGCACACACCGCGGGATGCATGCGATATGTGCGGTCGAGGAAGTAGCCGCGTTCGGTGGGCAGGGTGCGGTGATCTTCCACCAGCCAGCCCAACGCGGATCCGTCGACAGGCTCGGGATGTGTGCCCTGGCTGACCTGCGGCAGCTGCTGAGGGTCGCCGAGCAGCAGCAGGTTGGCGGCCGCCGCGGCGACGGCAATGGTGTTGGCCAGACAGAACTGTCCGGCTTCGTCGATCACCAGCAGGTCCAGGCTTCCCGGCGGAACCCGGTTCGGGTTGGCGAAGTCCCAGGCGGTGCCGCCGATCACGCATCCTGTTGTGCCGGTGATGAATCCGGCATATTCCTTCTCGTCGATCTGTTGCCACCCGACATCTCGACGGTCGGATTTCTTCTTGGCCACGCGCAGCGGATCAATACCGGCGGCGATCGTGCGGCCCAGCAGGTTCTCCACCACGGCGTGTGATTGCGCGACAACGCCTATACGCCAGCCGTGCTCGGTGACCAGCCGCGTGATGACCTGCGCGGCCGTACGGGTCTTGCCGGTGCCGGGTGGTCCGTGCACTGCCACGTAGGACGAATCCAGATCGAGCAGGCCGGCGGTGATGGTGTCGGCATCGTCGCCGTCTCGGGGAAGGTCAGCGCCGCTGCGGGTCCGGGGCCGGCGGCGCAGCAGGATGTCGAACACCGCGGTGCGGGGGAGTTGCGGCAGCCCGGCGCCCACCTGGGCCGCCGTGGCCTCGATTGCCTCCCGCAGCGGCTTGGTTCCGATCGGTGCGCCGGGTGTCAGCGCGAACGGGAGCTCGTCGAAAGTGCTGCCGTCCGTGGGGGTTCGTTCGAGAAGGACCACTTCGGTCGGCACACTCGGATCGTCGACCCCGACCACCTCAGCCCGGCCGGCCGCCCTTCGATCGGGGTTGCCGGTCAAGCCGGATGGGGCGGGTGGCTCGTAGAGCGCGTAGACCTCTCGATTGATGGCGCCGCGCGCCAATTCGCCGGTCAGCTGCAGCCGGCGTTGCAGCTTCTGCGCGCGCGGCGGCTTGTGCCAATCGGTCGCGACCTCTGCGTCGCTGACGATGAAGACGTCGGTCTCGTCGGCCCATTCGTCGACGGGGTAGTTCAGTCGGTCGAAATGCGCCCACCAGAATGGCTTGTCCTCGCGGCGGTGATACCCGCGTGCGGCCGATACCAGGGCAACCGCGGTCTGCTCGGGAGTGCGGTCGGCGGCGGCCGCAACTCCGGTGAACTTCTCCAGCGCCACGGCGAGTCGATCAGCCGGTTCGATATCGCCGCCGTCGCTGACCGGCTGGGCGCCGCTCGGGGTGATGCCGCTTTCGAATGCCCGCAGCAGCAGCCAATCTCGCAGTTCGCGAGTGGACGTGCAGTCGTAGTGGTTGTAGTCCTCGATCTCTTTGAGTACGGTCGCCGCCCCGTCGACCTCGCCGTTGCGACGCAGTTCGCTGTAGCGCGCGTACTGTGTGATCGAGTCGGCTGCCGTGGTGACATCGCCGGAACGCAGCTGCGAACCCATGTACAGCGGTTCCAGCGCCTTCAGGCTGAGCGACTCGCTACCGGTCCGAATGCTCTTGCGGACAATCGGATACAGGTCGACCAGGGTCCCGCTGCGCAACAAGTCGTCGACGTCGTCTTCCCCGACGCCGTGGCGACCGGCCAGCCGCAGCAGCGCCGTCTTCTCGTAGGCGGCGTAGTGGTAGACGTGCATGTTGGGAAACCGCTTGCGCCGCTTGGCAACCAGCGCCAAGAAGTCGATCAGCGCATGGCGCTCATCGGGCCGGTCATGCGCCCACAGCGGATGGAAGGCGCTCGACTTGCCGCCTTCGAGAACCCCGAACAAATACTCCAGGCCCCAGTCGACGCCGTCGGCCGTCCAGAGCGGGTCGCCCTCGAAGTCGAAGAACAGATCGCCTTCGTCGGGGTCGGGCAGCAATGCCAGCGGTTGCGGATCGGCGACCTCGAATTGCGGTGTGCCGGCTCCCCGTTGGCGAACCTGCAGGTCGGCCTGCGCGACCAGTTTGGCCAACGATCGGGCGGAGACATTGTCGACCGGTCCGGTGTGGGTGGCCAGCTCGTACAGCGTGGAGATGCCCGCATCGATCAGCTTGGCGCGCTGGGTAACCCGCATGCCCGCGACCAGCAACAGGTCGTCGGTTGCACGCACCTGCTCCTCGCAGACCGGGCACCGGAAGCAGGCCCGGACGTTTTCGTCGTCCCAGCGCACCGGCACGCCGCTGGCGTGGTGGTTGTCAAGCAGCTGCTGCAATCGCGCGCGCTGATCGCGGTACACCGGAATCAGCTCATCGACGCGGTAATTGACCGCAGTCCCGTTGCCGAGCACCAATTCGGCCTCGTCGTCCACCGGGATGCCGGCATCACTCAACGCATCGGCGTAGGCCGCGATCTGCAGCAAGGCGGTGACCTTTGCCGAGCGGGCCAGCTTGGTGTCGGAGACCTGATACTTCTCGTCGCGGCGCACCAGGAAGTCGGCGAACCCGACAAAGCGGCCGTCGAACATGGCGGCCTGATAGATCACCTCAGCGCCGCGGTCGATGGCCCGGCGGGTCTGCGCCGCGGCCGCGGTGATGTTCTCGATGGTGAAAGGGAAGGGACGGCCGATGACGGCGACGTCGTCGTGTTCGTCGCGCAATTGGTCGAGACGGCGTTGCTCATGCTCGTCACCGAGAGTTGCCGTGCGGGCCAGCAATTCGTCTTCGATGGTGACCCGTTCACCCCAGCCGAGCTTGGCGTCGAATTCCCGCAGCTGGGCATACTCGCAGCGCGCGGCGGATGCGAGATCCGAGGCGCTGTAGATGACGCTGTCGCCTGCCATGAACACAGCAGCCACTGTAGGCGGCTATGCCGACAAATCAGCCGGCGTTGGCGATCAACTCCACCCCCTTGCCGTTCCAGCGGAACTTCACCACGCTCGGCAAACCGATGCCGCCGGAGTAACTCAGCGCGACCGTGTCGCCGGTGCACTGCGAGTTGTCGATCCCGTTGAAGCCGTAGGTGTCGGGAACGCCTTGGGGCGGAATGAGCTTGCCGAGATGAAACAGCACCGCTCTGGTGTTGGGGCTCTCGGCGTTGGTGTTGGCCTTGACGATCACCGCGGACAGCTGTGCACACTGGTTGAAGTTGCCGGCCAGCGGTTCGGGGTTCCACGGCTGCTGGCTGCGCGGGTCGTTCGGCAGCTCGGATACCCCGCGCGCGATCGCGGGGTCGGCCAGATTGACCGCGCACGGGTCGACCGGCCCGGCGCTGGTCGGTGCGGCGGTCGGGGCCGGCGCTGGTGCGGCCGAGTGTGGGGCGGCGGTCGGATGGGTCGTGGGCTGCGGCGTCTTGGCGACGGTCGAATCCCCTGATCCGCAGCCGCTCAGTGTCGCGGCGAGCAGTGCGGCAGCGGCCAGCCCGGTCCACCGCCGGCTACCGCGTAATCGTGTCCACACAACGCCGCACGGTACCTTGACCAGCTCTATCGACGCGGCAGGCGTGGCCGAGCGGCGCTGCACAAGCATGACGTCGACCTTTGTCGGTGGGTGGTGGGATGCTCACAACTCATGGGCCGACACACCACATTCAAGTTCTGCCTCGACCCCACCGTTGAGCAGTCCGAGGTTCTGGCCCGACATGCTGGCGCAGCGAGGTTCGCGTTCAACCAATGCCTGGAGATGGTCAAAACCGCGCTGAACCGGCGGAAGAGCCGTCCGGAAGTGGATGTGCCGTGGACGGGTTTTGATCTGATCAACGCATTTAACGGGTGGAAGAAAACCGCGGACGCGGGCCGGTTGTTCACGGTCGACACCGCTGGCATCGCCGCCACGGTGGTCACGGGCCTTATGTGGCGGCGCGAAGTGTGCCAGCAAGTGTTCGAAGAAGCCGCGGTGGACTGTGGACGAACGCTGGCGGCGTGGTCCAAGTCACGCGCGGGTAAACGCGCGGGCAAACGAGTCGGCTTTCCCCGCTTTAAGAAGAAAGCCGGCGCTGTGGCGTCGTTTCGGCTGCGCAACAATCACTCCAAAGGCCGTCCGCCGCCGATTCGTGTCGGTGATCAAGGCCGGCCGCGCTCAGTCACCTTGCCCGGCATTGGTCGAGTGACGGTGCATGACGACACCCGCAGACTGCGCTGCCTGCTGGACAAAAACAGAGGGAGGATTTTGTTCGCCACGGTCAGCCAGCGCGCCGGGCGATGGTGGGTGTCGCTGAACATCGAGGCTGCTGAATTGCACCCCGCCCACCACCACATGTCGCGCGATCCGGCCGATGACGGCGGGTGGGTCGGCCTCGACCGTGGCCTGTCAGCGTTTGTGGTCGCAGGCACTGCCGATGGCACTGAGGTCGCTCGTATACCTGATGCCCCCAAGCCGCTGGCCGCTGGGATGAAACGGCAACAGCGGCTGGCGAAATCGTTGGCGCGCAAGCAAAAAGGATCGCGCAACCACCGAAGCACTGCTGCCAAACTGGCCCGGCACCACCATCACGTCGCCAACATCCGTCGGCACTTTCTCCACGAGGTATCCAACGCGCTGGTCAAGACTCACGACCGGCTCGTCATCGAGGACCTCAATGTGTCTGGGATGCTGGCCAACCATCGCCTCGCCCAAGCGATCTCCGACGCCGGCTGGGGCAAATTTGCTCGCCTTTTGGGCTACAAGCAGGACTGGCGGGGCGGTACGCTCGCTTTCGCTGATCGCTGGTATCCGTCGACCAAGCTCTGCGCGGCTTGCGGCGCGACTAAAAGCGACCTGACGCTGGCCGATCGGGTGTTCACCTGCGGTTGCGGATACTCCGCAGATCGCGACACCAATGCGGCGGTCAATCTGGCCCGCTGGGGCCGGGCCCATCACAACGCATCACCAGATCCCCGGACCTCGAAGCAACGGGGCCGGGCTATCAACGCCCGCCGACGGGACGGCGCTGACCAGCACCCATCGGGTGCCGGTGAAACCAGCCCGAAAGAAGCGGGAACCGACGTTCACACCGCACCCGCGGCCTGAACCGACGACGCCCGAGAAGGGCGGTGGCGAACACTTAACTCGGTGTGTGTTCGACACGCTTTAAACTTCGTTTCGACATGGACTCCCAAGATGATGCCGCGGTGACCTTCGGCGACCTGCAGATTCACCCGTCGGTGCTGCAGGCGCTCGTCGACGTCGGCTACGAAACCCCCTCCGCGATACAGGCGGCGACGATCCCGGCCCTGATGGCGGGGTCGGATGTGGTGGGGCTGGCGCAGACCGGGACCGGCAAGACGGCCGCTTTCGCCGTCCCGATCCTGTCGAAGATCGACACCAGCAGCAAAGCCACTCAGGCGCTGGTGCTGGCGCCGACGCGGGAGCTGGCGCTGCAGGTGGCCGAGGCGTTCAGCCGGTACGGTGCGCACCTGCCTCAGATCAACGTGCTGCCAATCTACGGCGGAGCGTCCTACATGACGCAGTTGTCCGGGCTGAAGCGCGGCGCGCAGGTGGTGGTCGGCACGCCCGGCCGCGTGATCGACCACCTCGAGCGCGGGACGCTGGACCTGTCCAAGGTGGACTACCTGGTGCTCGACGAGGCCGACGAGATGCTGGCGATGGGCTTCGCCGAAGACGTCGAGCGGATCCTGGCCGATACCCCGGAGTACAAGCAGGTGGCGCTGTTTTCCGCGACGATGCCATCGGCGATCCGCAAGCTCACCGCCAAATATCTACACGACCCGACCGAAGTCAAGGTCGAGGCGAAAACCGCGACCGCCGATAACATTTCGCAGCGTTACATTCAGGTGGCCGGCCCGCGCAAGATGGACGCGCTGACCCGGGTCCTCGAAGTCGAGCCCTTCGAGGCGATGATCATCTTCGTCCGCACCAAGCAGGCCACCGAAGAGGTGGCCGAAAAGCTTCGTGCCCGGGGCTTTTCCGCCGCGGCGATCAACGGTGATATCCCGCAGGCCGTGCGTGAGCGGACCATCGCTGCCCTCAAAAAAGGTGGCAGCAAAGGAATCGACATTCTGGTCGCCACCGATGTCGCGGCCCGCGGGCTGGATGTCGAGCGGATATCGCATGTGCTCAACTACGACATTCCGCACGACAACGAGTCGTACGTGCACCGGATCGGTCGCACCGGGCGGGCGGGGCGGTCGGGGTCGGCGCTGCTTTTCGTGTCGCCGCGGGAACGCCACCTGCTCAAGTCGATCGAGAAGGCGACCCGGCAGAAGCTCATTGAAGCTCAACTGCCCAGCGTCGACGACGTCAACGCACAGCGGGTGGCGAAATTCGCCGACTCCATCACCGACAGTCTCGGGTCGCCCGGTCTGGATCTGTTCCGTCGTCTGGTCGCGGATTACGAGCGCGACAACGACGTCCCGATGGCCGATATCGCGGCGGCGCTGGCGTTGCAGTCGCGCAACGGCGAAGCCTTCCTGATGACGGAGCCGCCGCCCGAGCGCCGGGCGAAGGAGCGTCAGGACCGGCCCGACCGGCCGGCCCGTGGCGCGGGCGAGGGCCCCAAAAAAGGATTCGCCACCTACCGCATCGCGGTCGGCAAGCGGCACAAGATCGGGCCGGGGGCGATCGTCGGCGCCATTGCCAACGAAGGTGGCTTGCACCGCAGCGATTTCGGCCATATCACGATCAAGCCAGACTTCTCGCTGGTGGAGCTGCCGGCGAAGTTGCCCCATGCGACGTTGAAAGCGCTTGAGAAGACTCGCATTTCCGGTGTGCTGATCAACCTGCAGCCGGATCGGCCTGCAGAGAAAAACCGCCGCGGCGGTCGTGGCGCACCGAGGCGGGAACACCAGGGATGACCCAGGCCGACACCGCGGCCCAGGGCGGACTCGAACAGGTCGCCGGGCCGGATCGGGTCGTGTCGTTGACCGGTATCCGTGCCGTCGCAGCCCTTCTCGTGGTGGGCACCCACGCGGCCTACACAACCGGCAAGTACATCGAGGGCTATTTCGGCCTGGTGTGTTCGCGGTTGGAGATCGGCGTCCCGATTTTCTTTGTGCTGTCGGGTTTCCTGTTGTTCCGACCCTGGGTGAAGTCGGCCGCGACGGGCGGCCCGGAGCCGTCGGTCCGTCGCTACGCCTGGCACCGGGTGCGGCGCATCATGCCCGCCTACGTCGTCACGGTCTTGATCGCGTACGTGATCTACCACTTCCGGCATGC
>NZ_DASXHW010000348.1:0-15139 GCF_036488105.1 Mycobacterium sp.
GATGCAGCTGGCCTCCGTGCCGGAGCCGCTGAACTTCAACGCGAAGATGGTCGGTCCGGTCATCGCCGAGTTCGGGTCGCAGGAGATCAAGGAGCGCTTTCTCCCGCCCACGGCCGCCCTGGACATCTGGTGGTGCCAAGGGTTCTCCGAGCCCGAAGCCGGCTCCGACTTGGCATCACTGCGCACCACCGCATTGCGCGACGGCGACAGCTACGTCGTCAACGGGCAGAAGACGTGGACGACGCTCGGCCAGTACGCCGACTGGATTTTCTGCCTGGTGCGCACCGACCCGCAGGCGCCCAAGAAGCAGGCCGGTATCTCGTTCTTGCTCATCGATTTGGACACCCCAGGCATCACTATGCGCCCGATCAAGTTGATCGACGGCAGCGTCGAGGTCAACGAAGTGTTCTTCGAGGACGTCCGGGTGCCCGCCGATCAGCTTGTCGGAGAAGAGAATCAGGGCTGGAGTTACGCCAAGTTCCTGCTGGGCAACGAGCGGACCGGAATCGCCCAGGTGGGCCGCACCAAGGTCAAGCTCGCCAACGTGAAAAAGCGTGCCGCCGAGAGCGGCCTGCTCGACGATACGTTGTTCGCCGCCCGGGTCGCCGAGGCCGAAAACGACTTACTGGCACTGGAACTCACCCAAATGCGGGTCGCGTCCGGCTCCAAGGAGGGCAAGCCGAACCCGGCGTCGTCGGTGCTCAAACTGCGCGGCAGCCAGCTGCAACAGATCGCAACGGAACTGCTCGTCGAGGTCGCCGGGCCGGACGCGCTGCCGTTCGAAGCCGGCAACGAGATTGCTTCTCCGTCATGGGCACAGCGCAGCGCACCGCACTACCTGAACTACCGCAAGACGTCGATCTACGGCGGCAGCAACGAAATTCAGCGCACCATCATTGCGTCGACCATTCTCGGCTTGTGAGGCAGGAATAGACATGGACTTTCAACTGAGCGAAGAACAGACGCTGCTTCGCGACACCACTCGCGATCTGCTGTCGCGAAGCTATGACGCGGAGAGCCGCATCAAGGCGGTCGACTCCGACCTCGGCTGGAGCCGGGAGGTGTGGACGCAGCTCGCCGAAATCGGAATTCTCGGACTGGGATTCGACCCCGACGAGGCCGGGCAGATCGAGGTGATCACCGTGCTCACCGAAGTCGGACGCCGACTTGCGCCCGAACCCGTCGTGCACGCGGCGCTGGGACCCGGGGCGATCATCGCCGAGGTAGGCACCGACGCCCAGAAGCAACTGCTCGACGAGGTCGCCGAAGGTCAGCGGCTGCTGGCGTTTGCCCACCTCGAGCCCGGCGCACGCGCGGCCTTCGCCGAGAAGGTCTCGACGACCGCTGTGCAACAAGGTGATTCGTGGGTGCTGAGCGGACGGAAGAACCCGGTGCTCGCCGGCGACTCCGCTCACACCTTGGTCGTCAGCGCGAAGTTGCCCGACGGCGGAATCGGCTTGTTCCTCGTTGACGGCGAGGCCGTGACCCGCCACCCGTACCGCACATTCGACGGCCAGCGTGGCGCCCAGATCGACCTGAACAAGGCCCTGGGCGAACCGCTCGGCGAGGCGGTGGACGCATCGGCGGCTATCGGCAACGGCCTGGTCCGCATCCAGTCCGCGCTTTGCGCGGAGGCGGTCGGCGCGATGGAGGAAGCGCTGCGCCTGACAACCGATTACCTCAAGCAGCGCAAGCAGTTCGGCGTCACCTTGAACACCTTCCAGACGCTGACCCATCGGTCCGCCGACATGTACGTGTCGCTGGAACTGGCCCGCAGCATGAACCTCTATGCTGGCCTCTCCGTCGCCGACGTCAACTTCGACCCGGTGATCGCGGCGCGCGCCAAGCTGCAGATCGGCCGGTCCGGCCGCCACATCAGCCAGGAGGCCATTCAGTTGCATGGCGGCATCGGGATGACCAACGAATACCCGGTCGGCCATTACGCGGCGCGGCTGACCGCGATCGACCACACCCTGGGGTCGTCGCAAGATCAGCTGCACGTGCTGACGGGCCAGGTCAACGACTACGACGTCGTCACGCTGTAAGGCCTCAAATTCTGCAACGAGATCGACGTTAGCGTGAAGGCTTCTCGAGCTCTCCCACGCTAACGTCGATTTCGACGCTTAAACCGTCAACTCTGCTCTGAGGCTGGCTCAGACTCCACACTCGGCTCGGCAGCGACGGTGGACCCATTGGAGCCGTTCGACGCTGAAGTCGGCGCGGCCGTCTCCGCCTGCGCCCCATTGGATTCCGGCCCGGCAGCCGTCTTCGACGTCGCCTCCGGTTCCGACCCGGCTTCGGCCGCCGCCGGTTCCGCATCGGGCAGTTGAGCCGCGAGGTATTCGCCGAGCCCACCGATGGTCGGGTAGTCGAAGACCGCGGTCGCGTTGATCGTGAACGCCCCACCGAACTGGCTGTGCAACCGGTTCCTGAGCTCGACCGCCATCAGCGAGTCGGTGCCCAGGTCCAGGAACCGGCTCGTTGCGGCGGGCGGTTGCGCAAGTCGCAGGAAGCCCTGCACTTCGCGTTGCAGGAATTCGGTGATGAAGTTGGCCCGCTGCGCCACCGGTATCTCCTGCAGTTGCTTGAGCAACTCGCTGTCGACCACCTCGGTCATGTCACTCGGCAACACCAGATCCAGGATCGGTGGCCGTGAGCTGCCCAGCACCTTGGCCGCGCGCGCCCAGTTGGCCTTCAGGACCGTTGCCTGTCCGGTGCCGTTGGCGACCACTTCGGCGAGCGCACCCAGCGCACCCGACGAATCCAGCGGAAGCAGACCCTGCGCACTGATATTGGCGCTGGCGGCCTCCGACGATGCCATCCCGCCCCCGCCCCAGGGGCCAAAGTTGATCCCGGTGGCGGGCAGGCCGTGCGCCTTACGGTCGGCGACCAGACCGTCGAGCAACGCGTTGGCCGTCGAGTAGTTGGCCTGACCCGGGGAGCCGAGCAAGCTCGACACCGACGAGGACACGATGAAGAAGTCGAGCTTGTCGTCCCTCGTCAACCGGTCCAGGTAGAACGCACCGAACGCCTTGGGCGCCAACGTGGTCCGGAACCGGTCCAGGTCCTGCTGGTTGAGCAGGGCGTCGTCGAGCACACCGGCCAGATGCGCAACCCCCGCGAGCGGAGGCAACTCCGCACGGATGCGCTCCAGCAGCTTCTCGACGTCCGACTCGACGCCGACATCGGCCGAGAAGGTGTGGATGCGGCACTTGTAGCGCTCGGTGATCTCCTCGATCGTCCGTTGCGCGTCCGCGTCCGGCTCGTGCCGGCTGGTCACCACGATGTCGCCGGCCCCGAGTTGGGCGAGGTATGACGCCGTGCTCAGACCGATGGCGCCGAGTCCACCGGTGATCAGGTAGCTCCGATCACCACGCGGCTGAAGCGGATTCGGCATCTGGCACACGATCTTGCCGATGTGCCGTGCCTGCTGCATGCGGCGGAACGCCGTCCTGGCCTCGGTCAGCGGGTAGATCTCGGCGGGCAGTGGCGTCCACTCCCCGTTGGCCAACCCTTCCGACACCTCACTGAGCAAGGTGCGAATGCGTTCGGGCTCGGTGAACATCACCGTGTCCAGCGCGACGATCTCGTAGGCGATGTCGGGCCGGGCCTCGGCCATCTGCTCGGGAGTCCAGATGTCGCGCTTGGCGATCTCGGCGAAGCGGCCGTTCTCCGCGGTGGCCCGGACGGTCGCCTCGACGAACCCTTCGCTGGTCAGGCTGTTGAGCACCACATCGACGCCGGCACCGTCAGTGTCTGCGAGGATCTGGTCGGCGAAATCGGTTGTCCGCGAGTCGTACACATACTTGACGCCGAGCTTACGCAGCGTCGCCCGCTTGAAGGTGCTCGCCGTCGCGTAGACCTCTGCACCGTGCTGTTGCGCCATCTGGATGGCGGCCAACCCGACACCACCACTGGCGGCGTGGATGAGCACCTTGTCGCCGGGATTCAGCTTCGCCCAGTCGAACGAGAGCCGAACCGTGAGCGCCGCGGCGGGAATGGTCGCCGCGGCAACCGCGCTCACCCCGTCCGGGATCGGCGCCAGGAACTGGGCCGGCACGTTGAATCGGCTGGCGAAAGCACCCTGCATGGAGCCGTAGACCCGCTGACCGACCTCCAGTCCGGTCACGCCGTCGCCCAATTGGGTGACGGTGCCGGCGAAGTCGCCACCGACCGGCCCCGGGTCACCCGGGTAGAGGCCCAACACGTTGAGCACGTCGCGGAAGTTCAGGCCCGCGGCTTCGACCCGCACCTGCACGTAGCCCTCGTCCGGCGCCGGCACTGCGGCCTCGGTCAGGCGCAGGTTGTCGATCGCGCCGCGCTCCGTAGGGAGCAGTGCGTAATCGTCGGCACGCGGCACTGTGAGGTGGCCGCTACGCGACCATTGCAGTAACCGGGACGCCAACGCTTTTCCTTGGCGCAGCGCGAGTTCGGGCTCGTCGACCGGCGCACCCAGAAGACCGGTCAGCAACTTCACGGCCTCTGGCGATCCGTCGTGATCGACGAGCTTACTGCGCAGACCGGGCTCCTCGTTTCCGATGGTGCGCCCGAGTCCCCACAACGCCGCCTGCACCGGGTCGACCGGCTCACCGGATTCGGTCGCCACCGCTCGTTCGGTGATGACCCACAACCCGCCCGGTA
Source organism: Mycobacterium sp. (assembly GCF_036488105.1). Classification (GTDB taxonomy): domain Bacteria; phylum Actinomycetota; class Actinomycetes; order Mycobacteriales; family Mycobacteriaceae; genus Mycobacterium. The sequence continues at coordinate 4,642 of NZ_DASXHW010000348.1, forward strand.
GTTTCACCGAATTGTCGGCCTGCGCGGTGTGCACAGCGCTGAGCAGATTTTCGATCTCGGATTCCAGCCGGGTGATCGATTCCGCGGTCGACTCTTCGGCCTTCGGCCCGGAGCTGTGCCAGACGATGCCGGCGTACGGCATCCCACGCTCGTGCGCCTGGGCCAACACCTGGCCCAGTAGCTCGGAGTCGGTAGCCCGGTCGAACGGGATGCAGCCCGGCAGCGCAGCCGCCAGTTCACTGAAGCCGGCGACCAGCCATGTGCCGCTGGGGGTTCCGGCGTCTTCGCCGGCCGGGGCAATCGGCACCTCGTGCCAGCCGAGGGTGTACAGCAGCCGCGTGGTGTCGCCGCCGAGCCCCCGCAGCAACGCCTCGCGGGGCGCACGCTTGACGGTGAATTCCCGGATACCGCCCAAGTGGCGGCCATCCCGGTCGACGAAGTCGAGGTCGAAGACCTGAGTTTCGCTGTTGAGTTCACTCGTGTGCCACTTGGCGCGGCAGTAGAACCGGCGAGGCATCTTCTCTCGCAGCGCCACTTGCCCGTAGCGCAGCGGCAGGAACAGATCGTTGACGCCCTGTTCGGCCGCCAGCAGTGCCGGGAAAGCCGGGAAGGCCACACCGGTGCACAGATCCATCAGGACCGGGTGCATCGGCTCGGTTCCGAGCTGCTCGGACAGTTCCTCGCCGACGGAGATGTCACCGATCGCCTCACCCTCGCCGAGCCACAGCGATTTCAGCGATCCGGACCAGTTCGGCCCCCACGACAGTTCCATGTCGGCGAAGGTCTCGAACAGCTCCTGCGGACGCATGCGCTCCATCCGCTCGATCGCCGCATCCACGGGATCCGAGGGCTCGGCCACCGGCTCGACATCGACACCCGATACCGCGGTGCCGTCGGCGTTCAACGACCACTCAGCGTCGCGAACACCGTAGGGACGGCTGTGCACCTGGAATTTCCAGCCGCCACCGTCATCGAGCGGATGCAGCGTCAGCTGTAGCTCACGAGAAGCCTTCTCGGGCAGGATGATCGGCTCGTAGAAGAAGACGTCCGTGACGTGGGCCGGCGTGCCAACGGCGGCCAAGGCCATCGCGGCATACGTGGCGCCCGGGACAACGACGGTGCCGTAGATGACGTGATCGGACAGCCACGGCTGCGACTTGACCGACAGACGGCTGGTGTACACGCAGTCGCCGGAAGCGAGATCCTTTGCGCTGCCGAGCAGTCCGGACATCGCCGGACCGTCGACGGTGATGGCCGAACTTTTCGGCCAGAAGCGACGGCGCTGGAAAGGATAGGTCGGCAGCTCAAGCTTGCGGCCATGCCCGTGATGCAGCGCAGCGAACTTGGGCCGGTGGCCGCTGACATACGCCATGGCCAGCGCGTCGGCGATCTGACGGTGGTCGGCGACACCCTTGCGCAGCGACACGATCGCGCGCGGCGCCGCCAGATGCTCCGGCCAGACCTGCACCGCGGCCCCGGTCAGCACCGGCTGCGGGCCGATCTCCATCAGCACCGAGCAACCCAGCGCCGCAACGGTGCGCACGCTCTCGGCGAACTGCACCGGCTGCCTGGAGTGCCGCCGCCAATATTGGGCGTCCAGCGGGGTTTCCGCCGTCAGGATGGCACCGGTGCGGTTGCAGACCAGCGGCAACGTCGGTACAGCGAATTCGAATTGGCTTGCGAACGACTCGAATTCACCGAGCACCGGTTCCAGCAGCTCCGAATGGAAGGCGTGGCTGGTCTCCAGCCACGTGCAGCGGACCCCGTCCTCGCTGAATTTGGCGACGACCTGATCGAGGTCTTCTCCCGGGCCGGACAGCACCGTGTTGGGTCCGTTGTACGCGCCGACCGACAGATGCGGGAATTCTCCGGCGACCTGCTCGACCTGCTTGGGGTCGGCGAACACCGCCACCATCCGTCCACCGGCCGGCAGACTGCCGAACAGCCGGCCACGCTCGACCATCAACCGCGCGCCATCCTCGAGGCTGAACACCCCGGCGACGCATGCCGCCGCATACTGGCCCACGCTGTGCCCCAGGACCACGTCGGGCTCGATGCCCCACGATTGCCACAGCCGGGCCAGGCCCATCTCGATGGCAAACAGCGCCGGCTGCGCAAATGACGTGTGCTTCAGCGTTTCTCCGGCCTTGCCACCGGTCTCGCGGTCGGTGGCGAAGATCACCTCCAGCAGCGGCTGCGGCAGGATCTCGCTGACCGCGTCCGCGCAGCGTTTCACGGTCTCGGCGAAAACCGGCTCAGCGGCGAACAATTCGCGTGCCATCCCCGGATACTGGCTACCCTGTCCGGTGAACAGCCAGGCCGTTGTCGGCCGGTCGGTGCACTCGCCCCGCACCACACCCGGACGGAGCTGGCCCGCGGCCAGGTCGGCCAGAGCCGCGCCCGCGCTCTGCACCGAATCCACCACCAACGCGGCCCGGTGTTCGAAATGCGAGCGACCAACCCCGGCCGTGTGACACACCTCGGCGATGTCGGCCTCCGGGTTGTCGTTGAACCAGGACCCATACCGCTGCGCCAACTCCACCAGCGCTTCGGGTGAGCGCGCCGACAGCGGCAACACGTTGACCGAGTCTTGTTGGCCGTCCGATTCGGGTGTCGCGGTGGTGTCGTCGGCTGGATGCTCGTCGGGGGCGACCGGTTGTGCGGGTGCCTCCTCGATCAGCACGTGGGCGTTCGTACCGGTGAATCCGAACGAACTCACGCCGGCACGCCGTGGCCTCCCATTGGCCTCCCACGGAATCGACTCGCCAACGACACGCACCGGCAGTGAGGCCCAAGGGATGTGCGGCGAAGGGTTGTCGAAGTGCAGGCTCTGCGGCAGCACGCTGTGTTGTAGCGAGAGCACTACCTTGATCAGCCCGGCGGCACCGGATGCCGACTCGGTGTGACCGATGTTGGTCTTCACCGATCCCATCAGCAGCGGGCGGTCCGCGTCGCGTCCGGCGCCGTACACCGCACCGGCCGCCTGCACCTCGATCGGGTCGCCCAGCGGGGTACCCGTGCCATGCGCCTCGAGGTAGTCGACGTCTCCACCCGCAAGGCCGGCGCGGGCCAGTGCCGTGGCGATAAGCCGTTGCTGGGCACCGCCATTGGGAACGGTCAAGCCACTGGACGCGCCGTCCTGGTTGACGGCAGTGCCCGGGATCACCGCGGCAACCCGGTCGCCGTCGCGCACCGCATCGCTGAGCCGCTTGAGCACCAGGACGCCGCAGCCTTCACTGCGCACGTAGCCGTCGGCGGAGGAGTCGAAGGTCTTGCATCGACCGACCGGCGACAGCATTCTGGCGCGGGAGGCGGCAACAACGGTCACCGGACTCAGCAAGACGTTCACCCCGCCGGCCACCGCCAGATCGCAGTCACCGGAGTGCAAGGCCTGGACGGCTTGGTGGACGGCCACCAACGACGAGCTGCAGGCGGTGTCGACCGCGACTGCCGGTCCTTCCAATCCGAGCGCGAAGGCAACCCGACCCGAAATCGCATTCAGCGCATTGCCGGTGATGAAATAGGGCTCGATCTTGTCGATCGACTCGGCGGACAGCAGATGCGCGTATTCGTTGGCGGCCACGCCCGCGAAGACGCCGGTTCGGCTGCCGCGCAAGGCTGACGGCGCATACCCCGCCCTTTCTAAGCCCTCCCAAACGGTTTCGAGCATCAGCCGCTGCTGCGGCTCGATCCAGACGGCTTCGCGCGGCGAGATGCCGAAGAACTCCGGATCGAATCCGTCGATTCCGTCCAGGAATCCGCCGAAGCGCGTGTAGGTCTTGCCCGCAGTGTCTGGATCCGGGTCGTAGAACTCGTCGATGTCGAAGCGGTCCTCCGGAACTTCCCGGATCGCGTCGACACCACCGGACAACACATCCCAGAACGCTTCCGGGTTGGGCGCGCCCGGAAAACGGCACGACACGGCGACGATCGCGATCGGCTCGTCGGAGCGGGTCGTCACTGCTGTCGCCAACGACGGGCCCGACTTCGATGACTGCTCGCTGAGCCCGAGCACGTCGCCGAGCAGGTAGTCCACCACGTCGGACAGACGCGGGTAGTCCATCGCCAGCGTCGCCGGGATCTCCTTGCCGACGCCCATCTCGATGCGTCGCCGCAATTCGACCGCCATCAGCGAATCCATGCCGAGGTCAAAGAATCCGGCGTCCTCGCGGATCTCCGAGGCATCGACCCGGGTCACCTCTGCGACCGCGTCACGCAGGTAGTCCGCCATCAGTTTTCGGCGCTGCTGCACCGGCGCGCTGGTGAGCCGCTCGACCAGCTGGGTCTTTCCGGATGCGGTTGTCGCCGGCACCGCGTTGGGCACCTCACGCTCCAGCTCGGTGAGAAACGCCCGCCGGCCCGTCTGCTGGTAGAGCGGCAGGAAACGGGCCCAGTCGATCCGGGCCACGACGCCCTGCGCCACACCCTGTTCGGACGACGCCGTGAGCAGGTCGGCCACACCTGCCAGCGCATCGGCGGGTGACAAGGTCCGGACCCCGCGCTTGGCCAGCTTGGCGCGGGCCTCTTCGTCGGCCATACCGGCCGCCCAAGGACCGAAGTTGACGCTGACACCGGAGACACCCTGCTCGCGCAACCGCCAGGAAAGGCCGTCGAGGAAGGCGTTGGCTGCGCCGTAGGCGGTCTGACCGTAGCTGCCCCACACTGAGGCGATCGAGGAGGTGCTCAGGAAGAAGTCCAGCTTCAGGTCCGCCGCTGCTTCGCTTAAATGCCAAGCACCCCAGACCTTTCCGGCGAACACGCGATCGACTTCAGCGTCGTCGAGGTTGCTCATCGGTGTGGTTCCGATTTCGCCCGCGGCGTGGACGATGCCGGCCAGCGGCGGTAGTTCGGACTTGACGGTGGCCAACAGCCGCACGACGTCGTGCGCATCGGCAACATCGGCCGTGACGACCCGCATGTCGCTGCCATGCTGTTCCTGCAGCGCGTCGATGCGAAGTTGCGCGGCGTCGCTGGGCGGGCGTCGGCTGGTCAGCACCAGATGCTTGGCGCCGTTCGCGGCAAGGTATCCGGCGATTTCCAGGCCGACCGACCCGAGTCCACCGGTCACCAAATACGTTGCGTCATCACGCAATGCCAGCGGCGTTGCGCTCGGCGCCCCAACCCGACGGAGCAGCCGGGGCACGTAGACCGTTTGACCCCGCAGCGCAAACTGGTCTTCGCCGCGCGGTGCCGCCGACAGCCGGGTGATGAATCGCGACCATTCGTCGGCAGTGCCTTCAGACAGGTCCGCCAGTCCGCCCCATACCTGCGGCTGTTCCAGCGAGGCGGCACGGCCGAATCCCCACAGGGCGGTCTGAGCCGGCGCGACGGTGTCGGTATCGGTGACTCGTTGTGCGCCACGGGTAACCAGCCAGATAGGCGCCCGCAATTCAGCGGCTGCCGCGGCGCGAAAGAGTCGCCGTGTTCCACCCAGGACTTGGTGCTGCACCCGCAACAACGACCGCGTCGACGGCGCGGTGTCCGAGTCGAGCGCTGCGACGTGCACGATACGCAGCGTCGGCACCTCTTGCGCGGCGGCACGCAACGCGGCGGCGAGCTGCTGCTCGTCCGCGTCGGACGCCGGCAACCCCAGAATGCGGTGCTGGTGGCCCTGCGCGGTCAGCGCGTCGACCAACGGCGCAACGGCTTCGCCGTCATCGCCGATCAGCAGCCAGGTGGCCGTGCCGTCGCCCTCGGCGTCGGCAGCCTGGGCGCTGGACTTCTCCCAGCGGATCTCGTAACGGTCGTCGGCGATGGATTGTGACTTCCGTTGTTGGTTGTGTTGTGCGGCAAGCTTTGTCAGCACCTGCACGGTCTGATCGTCGCCACTCGTGCCGCCGAGTAGGGCCGCGAGATCCTCGATCCGGCCGTCTTCCAGCAGACGGACGGCTTCGGTACGTGCGCCGCCGGTGTGCTGTTGTTGGTTGGGTAGCTCTCGCTTCTCCTTGTACCAGTACTGGCGATGCTGGAACGGGTACGTGGGCAGGTCGAGCTTTCGCGCCGCATATTGCCGAAGTGCGCCGAAGTCGGGCAGCTGCCCAAGGGCATAGGCGTCGGCAAGGGCTTCGGTGATCTGGCGGTGGTCGGCGGTGTTCTTACGCAATGACGCGATTGCCCGCGGCGTGGTGGCCGGGTCTGGCCATGCCCGCAGAGCTGCGGCGGTGAGAATCGGTTGCGGCCCGATTTCCAGCAGCACCTTGCAACTCAAGTCGGACAGCGTCTTGACGCTCTTGGCGAATTCCACTGGCTGCCGTGCGTGGCGACGCCAGTATTTGCCATCGAGCTTCTGGCTTCTGCCGATCGCGGCACCGGTGCGGTTGTCCACCAAAATCCGGTCTGGGGAAGCGTATGTGAATTGGTCTGCGTACGACTCGAATTCGTCGAGGATCGGATCGAGCAGGGCCGAGTGGAACGCGTGGCTGGTCTCCAGCCAGTCACACCGGACGCCGTCGGCCTGCAACCTGGCCACGACCTGCTCCAGATCCTTTGCAGGCCCCGACAATACGGTGTTGGCGCCATTGTAGGCGGCAACAGACAGGGTTGGGAACTCGTCGGTGAATCCCTCGACGCGTTCGGCGCCGGTGAAGACCGCAACCATCCGGCCGCCCGCGGGCAAACTGCCGAAAAGGCGGCCGCGCTCGGCCATCAGCTTCGCGCCGTCCTCGATGCTGAACACACCCGCGACGCAGCCCGCTGAATACTGGCCGACGCTATGGCCTAAGACGACGGCGGGCTCGAAGCCCCAGGACTGCCACAGCCGTGCCAAGCCCATCTCCACCGCGAACAAGGCCGGCTGCGCGTAAGAGGTCTGCCGCAGCGTTTCCGCACTGTCAGTGCTTTCAGCATCGAAAATGACGTCCAGCAACGGCTTTTCGAGAACATCGGCGACAGCTGCCGCGCACCGGCTCAATGTCTCGGCGAACACTGGCTCGGTATCGAACAGCTCCCGCGCCATGCCGGGGTACTGACTACCCTGGCCGGTGAACAGCCACGCCGTCTTGGGCGTGTCATCGGATACCCCGCGCACCAGACCGGGCGCCGGGCGGTCGTCGGCGAGTGCGCCGAGCAACTCGCTGGCTGATTCGATCGAATTGACCACCAGCGCAGCACGATGCTCGAAGTGTGCTCGCCCGGCCCCTGCGGTGTGGCACACGTCAGCCAAGGTGGCCTCCGGGTGCGCACTCATCCAGGTGCGGTACTGGTCGGCAATCTGAACCAACGCGTCGGGCGTGCGCGCCGAGACCGGCAAGATACTGAACCGCTGGTCCCCCGGCTGGTCAGCCGGCGCCGGTTCCGCAGCCGCCTGGAGAGCTTGAGCGGGTGCTTCCTCGAGGATGACATGCGCGTTGGTTCCGGCGAAGCCGAACGAGCTGATGCCCGCGATACGCGGCCGGCCATTGCGCTCCCAGGGCGTGGCCTCCTGCACGACCTGCAGCGCGAGGCGGTCCCACGGAATGTGCGGCGACGGATTTTGAAAGTGCAGGTGCGGCGGCAGTAGCTCGTTCTCGAGCGACAGGATGACCTTGATCACGCCCGCGATGCCCGCGGCGGCTTCCAGGTGCCCGATGTTCGTCTTTGCCGAGCCGATCAACAGCGGGTCGCTAGCCTTGCGGCCCTGGCCGAGTACCGCACCGGCCGCCTGCGCCTCGATCGGGTCACCCAGTGATGTACCGGTCCCGTGCGCCTCCAGGTAATCGACATCGGCGGGAACCAGCCCGGAGCGCTTCAGCGCGTCGGCGATAACCCGTTGCTGTGCACCACCATTCGGCACCGTCAAACCACCAGATGCACCGTCCTGGTTGATGGCGCTGCCCCGGATGACAGCGCGGATCCGGTCGCCGTCGCGGATCGCATCCTCCAGCCGCTTCACGACGATGACGCCACAACCCTCGCCCCGCACGTAGCCGTCTGCCGCCGCGTCGAACGTCTTGCAGCGACCGTCGGGCGCCAGCATGTGCGCGTGGGAGAAGGTGATCATGGTCGCCGGGGTGAGCAGGACGTTCGCACCGCCAGCCAGCGCGAGGTCGCACTCCTCCAGGCGCAGTGCCTGGCAGGCCTGATGGATGGCCACCAGCGACGAGCTGCATGCCGTGTCGACGGCGACCGACGGACCCTGCAGTCCCAATCGGTAGCTAATCCGCCCGGCTGCTGCGGCATTCGAGGTGCCGATGGCCATATAGGCTTCGATCTCCGCGAAAGTCAGCTCGCCCGATGCCATTCCGAGGTAGTCGTGGGTGGCCAAACCGATGAACACACCGGTGTTGGTGTTGGCTAAAGCCGTTGGCGCAGTACCGGAATGCTCCACCGCTCGCCAGGCCGTCTCCAGCAAGAGCCGATGCTGCGGGTCCAACATCCGGACTTCCCGCGTCGACATACCGAAAAACGGCGCATCGAATCCGGTGACGTCATCGACGAAACCTGCCCGACGGGTCGCGACCTTGCCGGGTGCGTCGGGGTCCGGGTCGAAGAACTCGTCAACGTCCCACCGGTCCTTGGGCACCTCCGATATCGCGTCGCGGCCTTCCCGCAGCACGTCCCAGTACTCGGCCGCATCGGCGGCACCCGGAAAGCGCGCCGCATACCCAACGATCGCGAAACTGGGAGTTGGCTGCGGGCCTTCGACGGATGCCATGCATGTCCTCTCTTCTGAAGACTGAGAATGATTCGGTCGCCGCGTACGGCCCGGATGCGCAACAGAATTGCTCCGCTGTCCAGTATTACAAGTGCCGCCCCGGCGGCTCTGCCGGTCTTCGCGCACCGTACCGCAAGGTATGGCTGTCAACCCTCGTCCACGCCGAGTGGTTTCGAAGTCAAGGGTCGGCGCGCCCGCGCGCATGCGCGACAGTGACTGCGGAGCGGGCTATCTTGGATCTCGCTGCAGCAGCGGCCGTATCGGGCCGTTCAACTCAGGAGGACGAAGCTTTGCGTATCGGGAAAATCACCGTCGGCTCACTCATGGAATGGGTGTTGGCGCCAGGCACGGTCACCTCCTGGCACCCGACGCCCGCATCCGCAGAGAAAGCCCGGCACGCTGCGGCCAGTTCGGTGCCGGTCAGTTACATGCAGGGCCAGCATCTACGGAACTACTGTGACCGGACAGCTGCGGGGCTGAACTTCTCCCGCCAGATCATCGCCAGCTGTGACGTGCCCGGCGAGTGCGACATCGCCGCCATGGATGTCGCCCTCAACGCATATCTGCGTCGCCATGACACGTTTCGCAGCTGGTTCGCGCGCACCGACGATGACACGTTCATCCGGCATGCCATTACCGATCCCGCCGACATCGAATTCGAGCCGGTCTATCACGGCGACATGACGGTTGACCAGATTCGCGCTCACGTCGTGAATATCCCGAATCCACTGGAGTGGGGCTGCTTCACCTTCGGGATCATTCAGGGTGACGGCCACTTCACCTTCTTTGCCGCGATGGACCATGTGCACGGCGACGCGACGCTGATCGGCACCACGATGCTGGAAGCCAACGGCATGTATTCCGCATTGAGCGGAGGCGGTGAACCCCTTGAGCTTCCCGATGCCGGCAGCTTTGACGATTTCTGCGTCCGCGAGCGCGAGTTCACGTCGACGTTAACAGTGGATTCGCCCGGAGTAAGCGCGTGGATCGACTACGCGGAAAACAACGGCGGCAGCTTCCCGGAATTTCCGCTCCCGCTGGGCAATCAGTCGGGGTCGACCAGCAGTGACATGGCCGCCGAGCTCCTGATGGACACGGCGCAGACGGAACGATTCGAAGCAGCCTGCGGGACGGCCGGCGCCCGCTTCGTCGGCGGCCTGTTCGCCTGCCTCGGTCTGGTGGAGCACGAGTTGACCGGTGCCCTGACCTACTACGGGCTTACTCCGAGGGATTCCCGCACCGGCGCGGACAACTTCATGACGCAGGGGTGGTTTACCGGCCTGATTCCGATCACCATGCCCATCGCTGCGACCTCGTTCAACGACGCGGCATATGCGGCGCAGACGTGTTTCGACTCAGGTCTGGACATGGCGAGGGTGCCGTATTACCGCGCCTTGGAATTGGCGCCGTGGTTGAAGTGGCCGCAGCCGAATTTCCCGGTGACGAACTTCCTGCACGGCGGAGCTGCTCCGCTCAACGCCATCCTCGCCGCCGGCGATCTGGGCTTGGCGAACAACATCGGGATCTACCCCGACGGCCGGTACTCGTATCAGTTGACGATCTACATCTTCCGGTACGGCGAGGGCACGGTCATGGCGATCATGCACCCCGATAACCCGGTCGCGCAGAAGTCGGTGACCCGCTACATGGAGGCGATGCGGTCGGTGTGCACGCGGGTCGCTGACAGCGGGCATTGGGGCCGCGTCGCTTAGCCCGAGCACCTATATGGCTGGAAGTTTTCTGAGATGCGCTAACGCCGTGCGGGGACGACACGACATTGCGCTGTGTGACACAGCGTCGGCGAGCGTCGCCGGCGGGCGCAGACGACTGCGCCGACCAGGGGTGAGGGCCAGATGCGACGGCTAG
>NZ_DASXHW010000127.1:0-4202 GCF_036488105.1 Mycobacterium sp.
CAGCGGCGCGGTCGAAGGAAACGTCACCAGGATCAAAGCGATCAAGCGACAGATGTACGGCAGGGCGAACTTCGATTTGCTCCGCCGCCGAGTCCTACTCGCTAACTGAGCAGCACAGACCACGGAATGTGTGCCAGAGCCCGAAAACTGACCCCCTGACGGCATCTGAAAATTGACCCCCTGGCATCGGTTGGATCTTCATTCGTCGGTTGGGTTGGCGGCGGGGACGCGGCCGAGGTCGCGGTCTTTGAGTCGGTAGCTGTCGCCTTTGAGGGCGATCACTTCGGCGTGGTGGACGAGGCGGTCGATCATGGCGGCGGTTATCTGACTACTGCATGTCGAGTGTCTGAAGCGTCCGTGACGGGGTGGCGGGCCTGCGGTCGGTGCTGTCGTGGACGACTTATCTTCCCGTGTCGATGACGACCTCGGTTCGGGTTCAACGTGTGCTGATGCCGTCCGGCGTGGAGTCCTCGACTGTCGTGCGGGAGGGCGATGTCGTTGATTGCGCGGATCGGTTCCTCGCGCATCTGACGGCGATCGAGCGGTCACCCAATACCGTGCGCGCGTATGCCCACGACCTGCGCGACTTCCTCACCTTCCTCGAGTCACGAGGGATCGCGTGGGATGCCGTAGTTCTGGAGGACCTCGGCAGATTCGTCGCCTGGCTGCGACTGAGCGGGGCCGCTCGCGACGGGCAGGTGACAGCTCTGCCCTGGGTGGAGAGCGGGTTATCGGCGGCGACGGTGAACCGCAAGATCTCGGCGATCGCCTCGTTCTACAAGTTCCACCACCGCCACGGCATCGACCTGCACGAACTGCTGACACGGTGGCGACCAGGCGGACGTGGTGGGTCCTGGCGGCCGTTCCTGGCGCATCTGGGCGACAAGCCAGAGCGGCGCCGCGTGATCGCCTTGCGCAGCGAGCGTCGCCTGCCTCGCGAGCTGACCTTCACGGAGATGACAGCGTTGGTCGGTGCGTGCGACCGGTTGCGTGACAGGTTCCTGCTGTCACTGTTGCGCGGGACCGGGCTTCGTATTGGCGAGGCTCTCGGCCTGCGGCACGAGGACGTCGATGCGATGCGTCGGGTGGTGGTGGTCCAGCAGCGGGTGAACATCAACCGGGCTCGCGCGAAGACCCATTCACGCGAGGTGCCTGTGGATCCGGCGTTGATCCGGCTCTATAGCGATTACCTGCACGAGGAGTACGGCTCGCTGGATTGTGACTACGTGTTCGTGAACCTCTGGGCTGCGCCGGTCGGCCGGCCGATGAGTTACCCGAGTGTCGATCGGCTCGTCCGGCGATTGCGTCGTCGGACCGGCATCGAGTTCACGCCCCACCAGTTCCGACACAGCTACGCCACCGACCTGCTTCGTCGTGGCGTCGCGGTCGAGGTGGTGCAGCATCTGCTCGGCCACGCGAGTGTCAGCACGACGGTCGACACCTATAGCCACCTCGGTATCGAGGATGCCCGCCGCGCTCTGGTGGCCGCCGGCGTGCTGGCCGAGGTGACACCGTGACCCGGCTGGCGCCGGCTCGTCCGGCCCACGACGATCTGCCCACGCGGCTGCAGACGCTGCTGCGGCCGGAGTTCGCGGCGCCGGTCATCCTGGTCGACCCAACGGACCCGGTGACGGGCGGGCCGGTCTGCGTCGCCGCTGTCTGCGACCGCGTCGCGGTGCACCAGGGCATGTGCAACCGCCACTACCAGCGCTGGGACGCCGACGGTCGCCCCGACATCGACTCGTGGGCGGCATCGATCACGGCGAACACCCGCTGGTTGCAGGAACCGCGGAAGTGCGCGATCGCTACCTGCCGCCGCGCTCTATGCGAGCACGACCTGTGTCATTCCCATGCCGTCCGATGGGAGCAGGCCGGACGGCCCGAGCGCGGTGCGTGGATCGCCGCCGGAGGCGGTGGCGGTCCGTTGCCGGCGGCACCGGCATGCGTGTTTCCTACCTGCACCTTGGACGCCGAAGGCGCGGCCGGACTCTGCCAAGTTCATCGCAGTCGATGGATCCGCCACGCCCGCCCGCCGGTCCAGGAGTGGATCGAGCACTGCATGTTCTGGGGGCGCGACAAGTTCGACCTGCGCGCGCTGCCGACACCGATGCGGTGGGAGATCGCCTACGCGATCCAGCGGCGCGTCGACGAGCGGCGCACCAAGACCCGCCCCGAAAGCATCCTGCGGTTGATCCGCGCGCTACCTCGAGCGGGCGCTACCTCGCTGCTGGACCGCGCCCCGGAGCAGTGGACCACCTACCTTCGTTACTCCAGCGAGCGCGGCTATATCGAGCGCAGGTTCCTGCTCGACGCGATCAGCTACCTACACGACCTGATGGACGGCGTGGGGTGGGACGAGGAATACCCCCGTGACGTCTGGCTGCTGCGTCGGATCGGATATCCGAGCCGGGACGGCCAACTGCGCTTCGATGGCATCGAAGCGCCATGGCTGCGCGCATTGACGAAGCGCTGGATCCGCTGGCGGCTGTCGACCGGGATTAGCATCGGCGCGGTGCGCCTGGACGTGCGCGCGATCACGCTGTTCGCGCAGTCGTTCCCGTCGCTGCAGCGCGGGCCGCAGGCGGTGACCCGCGAGTTGATCGAGGCTCACTTGGCGCACCTCGCCACTCAATACCCGTCGCCGAAGACACGCACCTGCTATATCAGCGCGGTCGCCAGTCTGCTCCGGACAGCCCGCCAACATGGCTGGGAACCGGGGCTGGATGCCCACGTCGACCTCTACCGCGAGGACTACCCGCGGCTGAACCAGAGCCAGCCGCGGGCCCTGTCTGAAGCGGTCATGGCCCAGTTGGAACACGCCGATAACCTCGCCCGGTTCAAGGACCCACGCGGCCGGCTCATCGTCCGCATCCTGATGAGCACCGGTCTGCGAGTCGGCGACGGATGCAAGCTCGCCCTGGACTGCGTCGTCCGCGACGTCCACGGCGCTCCATACCTGCACTACAAGAACCACAAGATGCGCCGCGAAGCGTTCGTGCCCATCGAGGTGGACGTGGCCGACGCGATCAGCCGCCAGCAGCAGGCGGTGGTCGCCGAACTTCCGTCCGCGACGTTCCTGCTCCCACGGCCGACACGGAACCCGGACGGCCACCAGCCGTTCAGCACCGCCACGTTCCGCGGCGAGCTGATCGAATGGTTGCGCGACTGCGATATCCGCGACGAGCTCGGCAAGCCTGTCCACGTCACGCCGCACCAGTGGCGACATACCTTCGGGACACGCCTGATCAACTTGGAGGTCCCGCAGGAGACGGTGCGGCGACTGCTGGATCACTCCTCGCATCAGATGACCGCTCACTATGCGCGGCTGGCTGACACCACCATTCGCAAGCAATGGGAACGCGCGCGGAAGGTCAACGTCAGCGGGCAGGCGCTCGCCGCGGACAGCGGGCCGATGGCCGAGGCGGTCTGGATGAAGAACAACCTCGCGCGGGCCAAGATGGCGCTGCCGAACGGCTACTGCACCCTGCCGCCGCAGCAGAGCTGCCAGTACGCCAACGCATGCTTGACCTGCCCAGTCTTCGTCACCACCGCTGAGTTCCTGCCCGAACATCGCCGTCAGCTCGAAGCAACTCGGGCTCTGATCAGCCAAGCCGAACAGCGAGGTCAGGAACGCGTCGTCGAAATGAACCGCACCGTCGAGACGAACCTGCTAGCGATCATCACCGGCCTCACCGGCCTCACCGGCCTCACCGCCGAGCCGCCTTGCTGCCAGGGCTCCGCTGTCGGATGCGGCTGCGCCGGTGCCACCATCACGAAGGAGGCCCCCGATGTCGGTTGACCAGATCGAACGCCTGACCGCGAACGCACGACGCCGATCCGAGCAGACGTTGCAGCGAGCGCAGGACACCCTCACCGCGATGGCAGCCCGCGGCGACACCGTCACCGTCGCGAGCCTCGCAACGAACGCGGGTGTGTCACGCTCATGGATCTACACCCAGCCCGAACTGCGGGACCGGATCGAGCAACTGCACCAAGCAGCGCCAGCACGACCACCACGCTCTCCGGCAGCCAGCCGGGCAAGCCTCGACTCACTCAAGCGCCGACTCGATCTGGCCCATCAGCGCATTGCTCAACTCCGCCAGGAGAACGGACAGCTCCGGCACGCTGTCGAACAACTACACGGCCAACTCCGAGATCGGGGGCCGAGGTGACAACCACCCGTCAAAGACACCTGTCCACGC
>NZ_DASXHW010000423.1:0-17115 GCF_036488105.1 Mycobacterium sp.
GGACAGACTCGCTCAGATACACATTGATCATCTCTTTGAGGCTGCGGTTCACCGCGACGTCGTCGGTGAGCGGGCCGGCGATCGCCGCCTCGGCCGCCGCGTGCATGGGCAGCCCCTCGGCGGTCAGCCGGCCGGCCGCGATAAGCACCCGGGTGGACGCGACCTCGCGCAGGCCACCGGACTCCAGGCGGCGGATGGCTTGACCGAATCGCACCAGCTCGGCCGCTGTGGCGGTATCCACACCGGCTTCGTGCGCGACGATCCCCTCTTCGATTTCGGGCGCCGGAAAGCCGAATTCGATGGCAACCATTCGCTGCCGGGTGGAGTCCTTGAGGTCCTTCAGCACACTTTGATAGCCGGGGTTGTAGGACACCACCAGGCCGAACCCGGGTGTCGCGTCCAGCGTCACGCCGAGTCGTTCGATCGGCAGCTGACGTCGGTAATCCGCGAGCGGGTGCAACACGACGGTGGTGTCCTGGCGAGCTTCCACCACCTCGTCGAGGTAGCAGATGGCACCGTCTCGCACCGCACGGGTCAGCGGCCCGTCGACCCAGACCGTCTCGCCGCCCTTCAGCAGATACCGGCCGACCAGGTCGGCCGTGGTGAGGTCGTCGTGGCAGGCCACGGTAATCAACGGCCGGCCCAGGTCGTGGGCCATCGCCTCGACGAAGCGGGTCTTACCGCATCCGGTCGGTCCCTTCAGGAGGATCGACAGTCCCTGCCGGTAGGCGGCCTTGAAGACGGCTTCTTCGTTGCCGATTGCCGTGTAGTAGGGCCGGGCGGCGCCTGCTGTCGGCGCGACACCGTTTGGGTGAGCGAGCGTGGGCTCGTTAGCCATTACTACCCTTCCGCCAGCCGCTGCGTTGCGGTGAATGGAGCGTAAGTGGAACAGATGTTAGTTTCAAGAACGTCACCGGGCCGCGGTCCGTCATGCGACTCGCCTCCGCACCTCGGCCGAGCGAATCGCCGAACGGAACAGCGGCCCAATAACACTCGTGAGTTGATCGGGACGAGCGATGCTCGCGTGCGCCGTGCTTCCGAATACTCTGCGCAACGATTCGACGTCGGTCCCCGCCCCCACGGTCAGGCAGACGCAGCCGGTGCCACGGCGGCGCGCTTCGCTCAACGCACGGCGCGCGTCGGCCGCGCCGTAGGCCCGCTCGTAACCGTGGTCGTAGGCCAGCCCGTCGGACAGGACCACCAGTAGCCGCCGCGAGGTACCTCCGTGCGCCTCCAACACAGCCGCGCCGTGCCGGATCGCCGCGCCGAGTCGCGAGTATGCGCCAGGTTCCAGACTGTTCAACCGCCTAATCACGTGGCTGTCGAGGTGGTGGTCGAATCGCTTGACCGGAACCACGCTCACCGCGCCTCGGCCCTGCGAGTAGTACGCGTAGAGCGCTACGCGGTCCCCGAGATCGTGCAATGCGACGGTGAGGTTGGCGACCGTGGTGCGCTGTTGCTCGTGCACGGTTCGGCCCAGCGTGCCGGCCTCCGCGCTCGAACCCGAGATGTCCAGCAGCAACAGAACTGACAAGTCACGTCGCCGTCGCAGGCTATCCAGATATACCGCCTCGTCGGGTACCGATCCCGCGATCACTTCGACGTGTGCCTCGACCACCGCATCGATGTCGATGTCGTCGCCCTGCGGCTGACGGTGTCTGCGGTGCAGGCCCATTCCGAGCCGCGCCAGCGGGCGCCGCAAGCCGATGGCATCGTCGATCGCCGAGCTCGCCGATCCCTTTGTCGCAGGCTCGATTTCGAACACCGTGCACCAATCCGGCCGATAGCTCTTACGGCTGAAATCCCATTCCGGATACTTCACCCCCCGGGATCGCAGGTCGGCAACGTGATCGATGATGTTCTCACCCGACGCGGACGCCAGCGATGACACCGCGTTGGCACCGCGTTTGCCGGAGTTGGTCCGGTGCGTCGGCGTATCCGCACCCGGCGGCCCTCCACCGCTTCCGGTCTTGCGCGCCGAGGACAGCATCCTCTTCAGCCACCTGCCGATGAAACCGCCGCCGCCGACTGGGCTGGTGAACAGGTCGGGATCGTCGCTGTCGTCGTTCTCGTCGTCGCCGAGGTCCGTCAACTGTTGGGATTGTTCGCGTCGCGGGACGTGTGCCGGTGCCTGCTGCTCGGTCTGTTTCTCCGCACGCGCGCTCACGGCCAGCACCTTGGCGGCACGGATGATGCCGAATTCGGGTGGCGGATCGTCGATCTGCCCCTTGCCGGACGCCACGGTCAGCGACTCTGCCGGCGAACCGCTGCGTTCGGCGACGTCGGCGGCACCCAACGAGGTCAGCACACGCGGCAACACGTCGGCGTTGGCGATTAATGCACGGTGACCTTCGATCGCCAAATACCTTCTGGCCAAACGAGAATGGCGGGCCAATGGACGCACGACGTCGGGATCGAGGCTGCCCGCGGCGATCATCGACGCCTGTACGGCGATGGCCTCCAGGCTCGCCCGGAAGGGCGCCGCCGTGTCGATGAAGACGGTCTGGCCATCCGACCAGGGCGGATCGCCGGGCGGCTGTCCATCGACTGCCACTGGTCGTCCGGCAAAGGCGGTGGCAAACATGCCAAAGTCGTGCAACCGGTCGGCATCAGCGCCTTCCGTCACCGGCCACCTCCGCATCCATCCTGACCAAATATCTGTTCCAGAGTAGAGGCCCGGCTCGATCAGAGTCAACGAGACTCCTCGCCCACCGGTCAGGTCGCATCCACACATGGTCGAGCTGGGCCAGCCACGGCGACCAAATATCTGTTCCTCCGGAGAGTCCGAGGCCGTCGCGCGATTGCATTGCTACGATCCGGCAATGCAGACCCTGCTCTTCAAGCTCGGGCTGGTCCTATTCGTCATCGGCCTGCTGACCGGATTCGCCATCCCCGCACTGAAGAACCCGCGGATGGGCCTGACGAGCCACCTCGAAGGCGTCCTCAACGGCATGTTCCTAGCGCTACTCGGCCTGCTGTGGCCACACGTCCACCTCCCCCACGCCTGGGGCGTTACCGCGGTCGTTCTGATCGTGTACTCCGCGTTCGCCAACTGGCTCGGGACGTTGCTCGCGGCGGCGTGGGGCGCCGGTCGCAAGCTAACGCCGATCGCTGCGGGAGACCACGAAGCCTCGAAGGTCAAAGAGAGCGTCTTCGGTTTCCTGCTGGTGTCATTGTCGGTGGCGATCGTGATCGGCGTCGTCATCGTCATTGTCGGACTCTGACGCCCTCGCCCGCTAGCCGCCGGGGCAGGGCCCGGGAATCCACATGCTCCAGCACATACCGGGAGGCGGAGGCAGCCCGGGAGGCGGAGGCTGGAAGGCTTTGCGGGGGTGGCGGATTGGGGCCCCCATCGATGCCTTGACCTTGACCGGCCAGAACCAAGCCACCGGACGTCAACGTCGCCGCTGCCTACGCTGCGGTTAGTTGCTCCATGACCCAAGGATTTTGCTCTTCGGCAATGTCGTACGCATCGGGCATTTGCCCCATTATGCGGCGAGTTTCACCGCGGAGGGCCAAGAATGATCTGTCCGAACTTGTCCGCTCCCTCGGCCATCCGCTCGGGCGAGATTTCGAAACCGTCCGGGCGCGGCGTTGCTTTGTCACGACCGGCGTAACGGAACATGCCTTCGATTCCCGCGGGCGTGTTGATCATGAGCAAATCCGCTTTTTTGGATGTGATGCGGTAGGCGTGCGGAATGTTCTTGGGCAAGAAGACGATTCCGCCCTCCGATAGCTCCATCTCCTCGTCGTCCAGCCAGAGCAGCGCGGTGCCCTTGATCAGCATGAAGACCTCATCCTCACGCGTGTGTTTGTGATACGGCGGCGCTTCGCCCTCGCTCACATCGAAACGTCCCACCATCAGCTGGCCGTTGGTGGCCTTGCCGTCGAGCAAGATCGCCAGCGTGCCGCCGTCGAGCCATTCCAATTGCTGCTGCTGCTCCGGTTGCGCCAGGTAAGCCATGCTCATGCGTCGTCCCCATTCGGTGTCAGCGGGAGTTGGGCGACTTCGATGTCGGACATCGAGATTATCCAGCTACGCCCCTATCAACTAGCGGAGCGCGGAATTAAGATTCATTGTCCTCTGCTCGGCGCCCGGCACCGGCACCGGCACCGGCACCAGATGATGAAGTTCGTCGCCGACCACTACGAAACGGTGTGAACGATGGGTGACTACGACTACGACGTCCTAGTGATCGGGTCCGGCTTCGGCGGCAGCGTCACCGCCCTACGGCTGACCGAGAAGGGTTACCGGGTCGGAGTTTTCGAGTCCGGCCGGCGCTGGGACTCGGACTCACTACCGAAGTCGAACTGGAACGCGCGCAAGTCGATCTGGGCGCCGAAGCTCGGGCTGACCGGACCTCAGCGCATCAGCACCCTCGGCAAGTGCCTCGTGTCCAGCGCGGCCGCGGTCGGCGGTGGCTCGATCATCTACGGCAACACGCTGTACCAGCCGCTCGACCCGTTCTACCGCGACAAGCAGTGGGCGCACATCACCGACTGGAAAGCCGAGCTCGCCCCCTACTATGACCAGGCCAACCGGATGCTCGGCGTCAACCCCAACCCTCGCCTGACGCCGGCCGACGAGGTGGTCAAGCAAATCGCCGACGAACTCGGCGTCGCTGACACGTTTCATGCCACCGACGTCGGTGTCTTCTTCAACGAGGGCCACGAGGGCCAGGAGGTCGCCGACCCGTACTTCGGGGGCGCCGGGCCACGCCGAGCGGGGTGTATCCACTGCGCCCGCTGCCTCACCGGCTGCCCGCACAACGCGAAGAACACGACGCTGACGAACTATCTGTACCTGGCCGAACAAGCCGGCGCCCAGGTGCACCCGCTGACGACGGTCACCTCGGTGCGTTCCCTCGACGGCGGTGGCTACCAGGTCGAGACGGTGCGGGCGAACGGCACGCTGCGCCGCGGCGAGAAGACGTACATCGCCCAGCAGGTCGTTTTCGCTGCCGCAGCGCTCGGCACGCAGAAGCTGCTGCACAAGCTGAAGAACAACGGCACATTGCCGGCGCTGTCGCCGCGGCTAGGCGAGCTCACCCGCAGCAACTCCGAGGCAATCCTGGGCGCCGTGGCGAAGAAGCGGGGGACCGACTTCGCTCAGGGCGTCGCGATTACGTCGTCGATTCACCCCGACCCGAACACCCACCTCGAGGTCTGCCATTACGGCAAGGGCCAGAATGCACTCTTCGTTCAGACGGTGCCGATGGTCGACGGCGGAGCGTTCCGGTTCGTGCGCTTCCTGCTCGCGAACGTGCTGCACCCGACGGTGTTCCTGCGCTCGCTCAACAACCGGCACGCCTCGGAGCGCAGCGTAATCCTGCTGTTCATGCAGTCCCTGGACAACTCGTTGACGTCCTACCGCCGACGCGGACGGCTGCTCACCAAGCAGGGCACCGGCAAGCCGAACCCCACCTGGATCCCGATCGCCCACGACATCGCGAAACTGTTCGCCAACAAGATCGACGGTGACACGCGCGGCTCGTTCGCCGACCCGTTCAACATCCCGGCCACGGCGCACTACATCGGCGGCTGTGTCATCGGCACGTCGCCGAAGGAGGGTGTCGTCGACCCGTACCAACGGGTGTTCGGTTACCCGGGTCTGCACATCGCCGACGGCTCGGCGATCACCGCCAACCTGGGCGTGAACCCGTCGCTGACGATCACCGCCCAGGCCGAGCGGGCAATGTCGTTCTGGCCGAACAAGGGCGATGCGGACCCGCGCCCGGCGTTAGGCGAGCCGTACCAGCGCCTCGCACCGGTGGCGCCGAAGCTGCCGGCCGTCCCGGAGACGGCGCCCGGTGCGCTGCGATTGACGGTGGTCTGAGGACGGCCCTGCTAGCCGTGCGGTGGCGGGCACGGTGCCGGAAAAAAGAGGGCCGTCGGGGAGGGTCGTGAGCGAGTGAACGTAATGAATCTCTTTGACTTGCATGGCAAGAACGCTCTCGTGACCGGCGCCTCCAGCGGTATCGGCAAGCAAGTGGCGCTGGCGTACGCGCAAGCCGGGGCCGCAGTGGCGCTCGCGGCCCGGCATCAGGAGCCACTGCAGGAGTTGGCCGCCGAGATCGCTGCCGGTGGTGGGACAGCGGTTCCCATCACCTGCGATGTCACGCGGCCCGAATCGGTGGCCACCATGCTGAGCCGAGTCAACGACGAGTTGGGAGGGATCGACATCGCGGTATGCAACGCCGGGATCATCACCCTCAACAGCTTGCTGGACATGCCGCTGGAGGAGTTTCAGCGCATCCAGAACACCAATGTCAACGGTGTCTTCCTCACCGCACAGGCCGCGGCCAAGGCCATGGTCGCGCAGCAACGAACCGGAACCATCATCAACACGGCATCGATGTCGGGCCACATCGCCAACACCCCGCAGCAGGTAGGCCACTACTGCGCCTCGAAAGCAGCGGTCATTCACCTGACCAAGGCTATGGCTGTGGAGTTCGCGCCCTACAACATCCGCGTCAACAGCGTCAGCCCGGGCTACATCCTTACCGAATTGGTGGAGCCCTACGCCGAGTACCACCCGTTGTGGGAACCGAAGATCCCGCTCGGACGCTTGGGCCGGCCAGAGGAACTCGTCGGCCTATACCTGTATCTCGCGAGCGACGCGTCGAGCTACATGACCGGTTCCGACATCGTGATCGACGGCGGCTACACCTGTTGGTGAGTGCCCGCCGACGATATCCTGGGCGCGATGCCCTTGCAAAACCCGCGCAACCGCCTGAGTAGCCTTCCCCGGAATCAGCTGTGCAGGTGCAGCCGTTCACCGTGTGGCCCGAACATCATGATCGCCTCCACCTGACCGTCGACTACGCCGAACCAGTGCGGCGTCCATGTCGAGAACTCCACGGCTTCACCGGGATTGATGGTGAAATCGCGGTCACCGAGGACAAGTCGCAACCGACCTGACAGCACATAAATCCATTCCTGACCTTCATGCACGGGCAACTCGGTGGGCGGCTTGCGACGGCGGGAACTGACCCGGATCTTGAACGTATGCAGCCCGCCAGCGGGGCCCTGCCGAGTGAGTGGCCAGTACGTGACGCCGTGGCGGGTTTGCGAGCTCCCGCGTACGCGCGGGTCTTCGGCCGCTGGTTCGCGCACCAGGTCGTCGGTGCTGACGGACAGCGCGGCGGCCAGTCGCGGCAGATGATCCAGCGCAAGCCGCCGTTTCCCCGACTCCAGACGGCTCAGCGTGGACACGTCGATCCGCGCTGCTTGCGCGACGTCCTCGAGCGTCAGCCCGCGCTGCGTGCGTAGCTCACGCAGCCGCCGCCGTACCAGCACATCAACGCTGACTTTTGCCTCCATGGCAAGACACCTTGCCATCTCGCACCAGCCGCGGGCAAGGTGACGGCATGGCAATGTCTGAGGCACAACAGGCCTGGGAAGAGCGCTACGGCACCCGCGATCGGGTGTGGAGTGGACGGGTGAACGTCAGGCTCGCCGAGCTGGTCGAGCCGATGGCGCCGGGCCATGCGCTCGACCTCGGCTGCGGTGAGGGCGCCGACGCGATGTGGCTCGCCAGGCACGGCTGGCGCGTGACGGCAGTGGACGTCTCGCAGACCGCCCTGGACCGGGCGGCGGTCGATGCAGCGGCCCGGAATCTGGGCGCTGGCATCGACTTTCAGCGTCACGACCTGACGGAAAGTTTTCCGGATGGCGCGTTCGACTTGGTGTCGGCGCAGTTTTTGCATTCGCCAGTCCCGCTGGATCGGACGCGGCTGTTGCGGCGGGCGGCCCAGGCCGTCGTCGCGGGCGGCGCGCTGGTGGTGGTGGATCATGGCGCGGCACCGCCGTGGGCGTCGAAGCTGGATCACCGTCGCCATGAGTTCCCGACCGCGCACGAAGTGGTGTCGTCATTGAATCTCGATGACTCTCAATGGGATCGAATCAGGGTCGGAGCGGTCGAGCGCGACGCGCTCGGACCGGAGGGGCAGCAGGCGATCCTCACTGACCACGTGATGGTCTTGCGGCGGCGCTAACCGATTGCCCAACCGGACATTGGGTTAGCTCGCGCCCGCCGCGATCACCTCGTCCACCTCGAGGGCCCGGTCGGCCATCTCCTGGTGTGCCTTGTCCAGCGCGGCGGCTTGATCCTCATCGGCCTTCATCAGCGCCTCGATGTCGAGGCCGGCCATGTCGATCACACCCATGTCCTTGAAGGCCTTCTGGACCTTGTCGCCCCACAACCCGATGTCCTTGACGATCGGCACGATGCGGCTGAACAGGTGGGAGCGGAACTGAATCATCAGCGGCGACGTGTCGACCCACTCAGCACACGCTTGGACGTCCATGCCAAGGGTTTCGAAGACCTCCTCGCCGCGGAACCGGTCGCGCATCAGATAACACGCGTCGACGACAAACTCTTCACGCTCGCCCCGCTCGGCTTCGGTCAGCGCGGAGTAGTAGTCCTTCAGCGAGATTCGGCCGAAGGCGACGTGCCGGGCCTCGTCCTGCATGACGTAGGCCAGCACCTTCCTGGCCAGCGAGTCCTGCGCCGACATGTCCCGCAGCACCCCGAAGGCGGCGAGTGCGAGCCCTTCGATGAGGACCTGCATGCCGAGGTAGGGCATGTCCCAGCGCGAGTCGCGCAGGGTGTCGTCCAGCAGCGCGGTCAGGTGCTTATTGATCGGGTAGACCACGTCGACCTTCTCCTGCAGGAACCGCGAGAATGCCTCGACGTGCCGGGCCTCGTCCATGGTCTGGGTGGCCGCGTAGAACTTCGCGTCCAGGTCCGGGACGACCTCGACGATCTTGGCCGCGCACACCATCGCACCCTGCTCGCCGTGCAGGAACTGCGAGAGCTGCCAGGCCTGGAAGTGCTGGCGCATCTCGGCGCGACGTGCGTCGTCTGCGGCGTCCCACATCGGGCTGCCGAACAGCGGATGGAACTCGTCGGGCAGCTCGATCGGATTCATCGGGTCGACGTCTTGCGCCCAGTCGATGCGCGACTGGGCATCCCACTGCTTGTCCTTTCCCTTTTGATACAGCGAAAGGAGCCGGGCGCGCCCGTCGTCGTACTCCCACGTGAAGCGCGCGTCGCCGGCACTGGCGACCTCCCACGAGTAAGGCGCGGGCACGTCGGTGTACTTGTCCCTCGTGGTCATGAGCTGCCGCCTTTCCGCCGGGCGTGACCAGTGGTCATATGACGTGTATCACATTGCACCGCATGCGGCAGCGCGTCAACCCTGACGGGCGGGCACCGGCGGACCGCCATCAATACAAGCTGGTCGCGATCGCGATTAGCCGTCCAGCAGTCCGCGCTCCACGAGCCCTTGCACCTGCTGCCACGCAAATTTGATGGCTTCATCGCTCGTGGGTAACGGTCCATCGAGGAGTAGGCCGGCCAAGCCGTGCACCGCCGACCACACCGCAATCTCGGCCCCCGGCCTGCGGCGAGGATCCAGTAGACCGGCGGCTTCGGCTTCGTCGAGGACTTGACCAAGAACCTCGAAGGGCTCGGTGGCGTCGCTGGTGTCCTCCTGGTCTGAGCCTCCTGTCGCTCGATCGTTCGGTGCGTCACCGGATGTGGCGGGATGCGAGGTGAACGCGGTGCGAAACAGTCCGGGCTCGGCGAGTGCGAATTGGATGTAGGCGGTGCCGACCGCGCGCAACCGGCGCCGGGGATCCTTGGCGCGGTTGACCCGTCGGCGCATCTCAGAGCCGAGCTCGTTGCGCGCAAAGCGCGCCACCTCGACCAACAGCGCCTCGCGGTCGGCGAAATGGCGGTAGGCAGCCGAATGCGACACCCCGGCAGCGCGGGCGGCCTCGCGCAGGATCACCCGATCAGGGCCACCCTCGCGAGCCAGCGCGATGCTCGCCTCGATGAGGGCCGATCGCAACGACCCGTGATGGTAGGGCTTCCGCGGATCCGGATCGGCGCTTTCGGGGCTCATGCCCTCAGAATTGCACGCCACGCGCGATGTTGACAACGGTCACATCTGATCCCATACTAGGCGAAGTAACCAGTGGTCACATTTGGCCGCCGACGAAGAAAGGGAACCCCCATGACAACGACACGCGTACTGGTAACCGGCGCCACGGGCAAGATCGGCGGCGCGGTGGCCGACCAATTGCTGGAAAAGGGCATCACGACCAGGGCCATGGTGCATCGTGACGACGCGCGAAGCGCGCGGTTGCGGAGCTTGGGAGCCGAGGTCGTCGTCGCCGATATGTTTGACATTCAACAGGTTACGGCCGCGATGACCGGGGTCGACCGGCTCTATTTCAATCCCCCGTACCATCCCCATGTGCTCGACAGCGCGGTTGCGTTCGCCGTAGCGGCACGACGCGCAGGGGTGGAAGCCGTGGTGGCGCTTGGGCAATGGCTGGCCAGCCCCGAGCACCCATCACTGATGACAAGGCAGGCCTGGCTGACCGACAAGTTGTTTGAGCTCCTGCCGGACACCGCCCACGTCGCCGTCGACCCGGGCTTCTTCGCCGATAACTACATGAACCTGATGCCACAGGCGGCCCAGCTGGGCGTGTTGCCGATGCCGACCGGGGCGGGCCGCAACGCACCGCCGTCCAACGAAGACATCGCCCGCGTTGCAGTGGGTGCGCTGCTGGACCCGCACCGTCATGACGGCCGGGCCTACCGCCCGACCGGGCCGACGCTGCTAACCGGAGCAGAGATCGCCGACGCGATGGGTGAGGCGCTGGGCCGACGGGTGCGCCACATCGATATCCCTCCGTGGATGTTCATGAAGGCCTTGCGCGCGAACGAAAAACGACTCGGTTTCGACGTGTACACCCAGTCCGGCTTGCGCCACTATCTGCCCGAGACCGCACTGGGAACCTGGGAAGTCGGGGGCCCGACGACTCACGTCCGTGATGTCGCTGGCGTCGAACCCGAAGATTTTCTGACCATCGCACGCCGCTACGTCAACGGCCCGGATACTCGTCGTACGGCCGGCAATTTCATTCGCGAGTTCTGGAACTTCATCTTGGTAGGGCTCACGCCGGGTCACCGGCTGGACAAGTTCGACCGACTCCAGCAGCATCCCCAACCCGCGCATACCCGGCTTTCAGGTGAGTCGGTCGTATGGCGGAACGAGCACACCGCGTCAGCCGACGCACCACCCGAGCGGTTCGGCGTCTTCGGGATCCATCCGGCGTCGGTGTCGCAGGGTCGCATCCGAAGCCGACAGTCGTCGTCTTAGTCGCTCGTTAACGCGTCAATAAGAAGACCCCGGTCTTTGGCCGCTGGCTTCTGGCGAAGAGCTGCCATGACGCTCTTGTCGAATACACCAGAGACGACCCGTTGGCGTGCTTAGGATCAGCCCATGAAAAAGGCATCGAAAATGGATGTAACCGTTGCGGCCGCGGTATGTGCGGTGGCCGTAGGATCGCTAGGCGCATGCGCAAACCCGAATAGTAGCCAGCCCGCGACGTCGACGTCCTCCTCGCAGTCCAACGCGGGGAAGATGACTACGCAGTTGAAGGGCGCCGATGGCAACGTGGTCGGCAATGCCACTTTCGAGTTCACGAATGGCTACGCGACGGTCACCGTGGAAGCAGGCCCCAACCAGGTGCTGTCCCCCGGTTTTCATGCGCTGATGGTTCACTCGGTCGGCCAGTGTGTGGCCAACTCGGCTGCGCCGACGGGAGGCTCGACCGGGGACTTCGAATCCGCTGGCGACGTGTACCAGGCGCCGAACCACACTGGTAATCCCGCCAGCGGTGAGCTGACTGATTTACAGGTTCGGCCCGATGGATCGGCGAAACTGGTCACCACGACGAGTGCGTTCACCGCAGCGGACTTGAGAAATAGCTCGGGCAGCGCGCTGATCCTTCACCAGGGCGCCGGCAACCTCGGCGCCAGCGCTATGAATGAAGCGGGCAAGCGTGTGGCGTGCGGGGTGATCGCCGCCCCAGCGAGCACCACGTCGTCGTCCACGACGACCACCAGTGTCAGCACGGTCACCACGACGGTCGCCGTGCCGCCGCCTTCGACGAGCACGAGCACGAGCACCGTCACGGTGACGAGCCCGACCTCCACGATGGCACCAACCATGACCGGTACAACGAGCCCGCCTCCATGAGGCTGACGCACTAACCGAGAAAGCGAAACACCCCGGTGAAAACCGGGGTGTTCCGTCTCAAGAACTAGTGGGCGTGGCCGTGATGGTGGCCGTGACCGTGGTCGTCCGCCTCCTCGGCTGGCTTCTCGACGATGGCCGTCTCGGTGGTGCTGAAGGTAAGCCGTCAACGAGTCATCGATGGGTCGAGTCCGAAGACCCTTACACCGGCTGATTTACCTTTGAGTGCCTGCGATCCCCGGTCGGTGAGGCCGAGGGGTCGAGAAACCAGGGCGTCGACAGTCTGGTGAGTGAGAAGGATCGCATCACCGGTAGTTTTGGTGAGCTGCTCGACGCGGGCCGCAACGTTGACGGTGTCGCCGATCAGGGTGAACTCGAGCTTGCCTCCCCCGCCGATCGTGCCGGCGATCACCACACCGGTATTGATCCCGATGCCGATCCGAAGCGCGCCGCCGAACCTTTCTGCTATCAGGCGGTGAATCACAACCGCAGCGCTCACCGCGGCGTCGGCATGATCGGCAAGGTCGTTGGGGGCGCCGAACACGGCCAGCGCGCCGTCGCCGAGAAACTTGTTGACATGCCCACCGGCGTCGAGGACGGCAGGCACGACGATCTCGAACAGGGCGTTGAGACGCGCGACGGTCTCCTCGGCGGTGTTCGCCTCGGCGAACGGGGTGAAGTCGCGGATGTCGACGAACATGACGCTCACCTCGCGGCGCTCGCCGGTGAAGACGTCGTCGCCCTGCTCGAGCAGTCGCGCCGCGAGGGCCGGGTCGACATAGGTCCCGAACGCCCCCTGAAGTCGTTGCCGCTCCGCCAAACCCGCCTGCATCCTGTTGAATGACGCCGCCAGCGCACCGAGGTCATCGTCTTGAACCGCCGGCACCCGTCGGCTGTAGTCGCCGGCGGCAACTCGTTCGGTTCCTGCGGCGAGGTCGCGAATCGGACGCAAGGATGGCGAGAACCCGACGCCGACGGTGATCGGCAACGCGAAGCCAAACGCCAACGCGCACCCGATCACGACCCAGAGGACGGGGACCTCAGTAGCCCGTTTGAACACGCCCGCCAGCATCGCGCCCGAGACGGCGAACGCGAGCGCGACCATGACCACGGATAGGTTCGACCACGCCGCAAACGTTGGTCGTGAGCGGGGCAGGGTGTCACCGATCCCCGTATCACCAGATAGCGCGATCCTGACCGGTCGCATTGCTCCTTCGATGACGCTGTGCAGAGCGATCAGTTGGACGGCAATTCCGAAGACGGTTCCCACAATCGCGTACTGGACGAGCCGCGCCCCCGTCGCGCCGGCAATGACACCGACAACAACCAACAGCGTGGCGGCCAGAACAACGTGGACCGCCACCAACCGGGAAACCGGCCGCCGAGTATAGGCATAGGTGTCCTGCAGGGCTGTCGCCCGATCTACCTCGCGCCCGGCTGCCCATTGCTGTGCAAGGCGGAACCGTCGGTGTCCCGGAGGAAGGAACATGTAGGACATCGCCAGCACGGCAACACCGGTGACGACGGCTGCCTCGACGTACTGACCGGACCTCTCAAAAGCGACAACGGCAAATGACCCAAGCAGGTAGATCGGCAGCACCACTGAAAACCCCATCGCACACAGCGCCCACGAGTACCTCGGCCCGTACCGATCCCACGCCCACTGCCAGATTCGGTCCATGCCGAGAGACTAAACGGAGGTCACCGTTGAGCTGCGACTATTGGTGACGCCGCTCTCTCCGCCGAAAACGGAATGAATCCGCCGATCGACCGGGGTGTTCCGTCTCAAGAACTAGTGGGCGTGGTGACCGTGACCGTGGTCGTCCGCCTCCTCGGCTGGCTTCTCGACGATGGCCGTCTCGGTTGTTCATCATGTGCCACCGCCCTACGTCAGGGGACGGGCCCGCACGAGTGAATCGGGTCGCGGCCTGACGAGTGCGTACCACCGTTTAGACGCTATGGACGCGGCTGAGACCTAATTCATCCTCCACATCGTCTACCCCAAGGCACGGGCAACGATCAGATGGTGTGGGATAGCCACCTCGGCAAGGCGGCGGTTCTCGACATCCACGAATCCCGCTCTCCTTAATGCGGCAACGACCTGGCCGATCGGACGAAGCTTGAACCCGTTGGCGGTAAAAGGCAAGCGCCCCATCGCTTCAGGATCACCGACCCCTAACACTGCCCGGGCACCGGGTCGCAGGACGCGGGCAAGTTCGGTGCAAACCGCGTCGAGGTCAGACACAAAGTACACGGTATTGACGGTGATCGCCGCGTCCAACGACTTATCCTCGAGCGGCAACGCGGTCAGCGACCCACTGACAAGCATTAGTTGGCCAGCCGCGATTTGCGTCGTGAAGCGCGCACGAGCGCGCGTGAGCATGTCCTCGGCGATTTCCACACCGTGAACGGTGCCCTGCTGACCGACCCGCTGAAGCAGCAAATCCAGCCCTAACCCGCCGCCAAAACCTATATCGGCCACGGTGTTTCCGGCGACTGCCCCGGTCGCGCCTACAGCGGCTGCCACTGCTGGCCGGTTGCCGCGATTGAGCAGTACCGCTACGCCGCGACCCACGAGTCCATGCGGGCGGCCGAGTTGCCCGGCGACCCCCTCCAACGCCCGTTGGCGTAACCCCATCAGCGTGTCCCTCAGAACCGGTCGTTGGGCCGTACTGTCCTGGCAATCATGCCAGGGCCACCACGTTAACGGGTGGACTCGGCCCAGCAGGGCGAGGCAGATCCAGTCGGGCTGGATCGCTGCAGCACCACGTCACTGGAGCACCGTAGTTCAAAGTGGGCGTGGCCGGTTGCCAGACGTTGACGTGCGTCGAGGTATTGCGGAGGAATTGCCGTACGTCACCGTGGGCCGCCCGCGGGAGGGTATGAGTAGCGCGTGGTCGCGAACGGCCGGGCTGCGCCGTCCTCGAGTGTGCGAATTTTTACGCCGTTGCGGCGTGTTGCGTAAAGAAACCGCACGGTCGCTGAGGTCGTTGATCGCCCTAGAAACGTCGATCGCCCTAGAAACAAAGCACCCTCGGATCAGAGGCCGAGGGTGCTTCGAGTGAGTGCGAGAACTTCTAGTTCTAGTGAGCGTGACCGTGGTGATGACCGTGGCCGTGCTCGTCCTCGTCGTGGCTTACTTTCTCGACGATGGCCGTCTCGGTGGTCAGCACCATGCGCGCCACCGATGCGGCGTTGAGCACCGCGGACCGGGTGACCTTGACCGGGTCGATGACCCCGTCGGCGGCCAGGTCGCCGTACTTCAGCGTCGCCGCGTTCAGCCCGTGGCCGACCGGCAGCTCGCCGACCTTGCTGACCGCAACCGCGCCGTCGAGGCCCGCGTTGGTCGCGATCCAGTACAGCGGGGCGCTGAGCGCGTTGGAGAACACCTCGACGCCGCTGGCCTCATCGCCGGACAGCGACTTCTGCAGCTTCTTGAGCGCCTTGCGGGCATGCACCAGCGCGGAGCCACCACCGGCGACGATGCCCTCTTCGACAGCGGCCTTGGCAGCGGCAACCGCGTCCTCGACGCTTTCCTTGCGCTCTTTCAGCGCGGTCTCGGTGGCGGCACCGACCTTGATCACGGCCACGCCGCCGGACAGCTTGGCCAGCCGCTCTTCCAGCTTTTCCCGATCCCAGTCGGAGTCCGAGGCTTCGATCTCGGCACGGAGTTGCTTGGCGCGGTTGTCGATGGCCTCGGCACTGCCACCACCCTCGACGATGACGGTGTCGTCCTTGCTGACCACCACACGGCGAGCCGATCCGAGCACATCGAGGGCGACCTCGCGCAGCGCGAGCCCGACGTCGGGGTTGACCACCTGGCCGCCGGTGACGATGGCCAGGTCCTCAAGGAACGCCTTGCGGCGGTCGCCGAAGAACGGCGCCTTGACCGCGACAGCTCTCAGCGTCTTGCGGATAGCGTTGACCACCAGGGTCGACAGCGGCTCGCCCTCGACATCCTCGGCGATAACCAGCAGCGGCTTACCGGCCTCGGCGACCTTCTCCAGCAACGGCAGCAAGTCGGGCAGCGAGCTGATCTTGTCGCGGTGCAACAGGATCAGGGCGTCCTCGAGCACGGCCTGCTGAGCGTCGAAGTCGGTGACGAAGTACGCCGACAGGAAGCCCTTGTCGAAGCCGACGCCCTCGGTGAACTCGAGCTCGGTGTTCAGCGTCGACGACTCCTCGACGCTGACCACCCCGTCGTGGCCGACCTTGGTCATCGCCTCACCGACCAGCTCACCGATCTGCTCGTCACGCGACGACACGGTGGCCACCTGAGCGATGCCGGTCTGGCCGGACACCGGGGTGGCCGATGCCAGCAGCGCCTCGGACACCGCATCGGCGGCCTTGCTGATACCCAGACCGAGCTCGATCGGGTTGGCGCCCGCCGCGACGTTGCGCAGTCCGTGCTTGATGATGGCCTGCGCCAGTACGGTCGCGGTGGTGGTGCCGTCGCCGGCGATGTCGTTGGTCTTGGTGGCCACCGACTTGACCAGCTGGGCGCCCAAGTTCTCGAACGGGTCTTCCAGGTCGATGTCGCGGGCGACCGTGACGCCGTCGTTGGTCACCGTGGGCCCGCCAAAGGCTTTGGCCAGCACCACATGCCGGCCGCGCGGGCCCAGCGTCACGCGGACCGCGTTGGCGAGCTTGTCCACGCCGGCTTCCATCGCCCGGCGCGCGGTTTCGTTGAACTCAATTTGCTTGCTCATAGGTCCTTACTTGTCCCGTCTCATAAGCGATCCGCCCCGGAAATCACCCACGCGTTGACGCAGGTGTTCCCCGGGGCGGAACACGCCTCTAGCTACTTGTCGACGACGGCCAGCACGTCGCGTGCCGACAGGATCAGGTACTCCTCGCCGTTGTACTTGATCTCGGTGCCGCCGTACTTGCTGTAGATGACGGTGTCGCCCTTGGACACGTCCAGCGGAATCCGCTTCGAGCCGTCCTCATCCCACCGGCCGGGGCCGACGGCGACGACTTTGCCCTCTTGGGGCTTTTCCTTAGCGGTGTCGGGAATGACCAGACCGGATGCGGTCGTGGTCTCGGCCTCGTTGGCCTG
>NZ_DASXHW010000435.1:0-7287 GCF_036488105.1 Mycobacterium sp.
GCCTGGCGCCCGAGCGCTCCAGCTTGGCCATCTGGATCTCGTCGTCGAAGTGGCCGATATTGCCCAGGATCGCCTGGTCCTTCATCGCCTTCATGTGCGCCAGCGTGATGATGTCCTTGTTGCCGGTCGCGGTGATGACGATGTCCGCCGCGCCAATCGCGTCCTCGACCGTCTCGACGTCGTAGCCCTCCATCAGAGCCTGCAGCGCGTTGATCGGGTCGATCTCGGTGACGGAAACACGTGCGCCCTGGCCCGCCATCGACTCCGCGCAGCCCTTGCCGACATCGCCGTAGCCGCAGATCAGCACCTTCTTGCCGCCGATCAGCACGTCGGTGCCGCGGTTGATGCCGTCGATCAGCGAGTGGCGGCAGCCGTACTTGTTGTCGAACTTCGACTTGGTCACCGAGTCGTTGACGTTGATGGCCGGGAAGGCCAGGTCGCCGGCGGCGGCGAACTGGTAGAGCCGCAGCACGCCGGTGGTGGTCTCCTCGGACACGCCCTTGATCGACGCGGCGATCTTGGTCCACTTGTCTTTGTCGGTCTCGAAACGCTTGCGCAGCAAGCTCAGGAACACCCGGTGCTCAGCCGAGTCGTCTTCGTCGTCGGGCGGCACCACGCCGGCCTTTTCGTACTGCGCGCCACGCAGTACCAGCATGGTGGCGTCGCCACCGTCGTCCAGGATCAGGTTCGCGGGCGCGGCGGTGCCATCAACATCGGGCCAGGTCAGAACCTGCTCGGCGGCCCACCAGTACTCCTCGAGGGTCTCGCCCTTCCACGCGTACACCGGCACACCCTGCGGCTTCTCGGGGGTGCCGTGCGGGCCGACGACCACCGCGGCGGCGGCGTGGTCCTGGGTGGAGAAGATGTTGCAGGAGGCCCACCGGACCTCGGCGCCCAGCGCGGTGAGCGTCTCGATCAGCACCGCGGTCTGCACGGTCATGTGCAGCGAACCCGAGATACGGGCCCCCTTGAGCGGCTGGACGTCGTGGTATTCGCGGCGCAGCGACATCAGACCCGGCATCTCCTGCTCGGAGAGTTCGATGTCGCGGCGGCCGTAGTCGGCCAGCGACAGGTCGGCCACCTTGAAATCGAGCCCGTCCACCACGTCGGGGGTCAGCTGCTGTTCGGTCGTCGTCATCTACTACCCATTCCTCTGGTCAACTAATTAGCTTGGTTACACATTAGTCGCGGCGTATTCTCGGTCGCGATCTGAGGTCAGTCGGATTCGACAAGCCTATTAGTTGGCTTCGCCCGGCTCGCCGGTGGTACCACCCCGGGCCTCCGCGTCGAAGTCTTCCCGGAACTCGCCATAACGCTCGGCCGCCGGCGTCATCAGTCGTGCCAGGTCAGCGGCCACGTCGTGGTCGGCCTCGGGCGGCATCGACACGTAGCTCATGGCCAGCCGGACGATGGCGCGCGCGATCATTCCGGAGTCTTCCTCGCTGGCGCGCATCCAGCTGTGCACGAACGACGAGGTCAGGCGGGCCGAGCAGTGCGTGATGATGGGCCCGCTGTCGGTGGTGATGATCTGCAGCAGGTCGGGTTTGGCCACCCCGGTCAGCAGCGATATCACCAGCGGGTCGGCCGCCGAGTCGGCGAAAAACGCCCGAAAGCCTTGCAGGAAGGCCGCATACACATCGCCGACGTTGGCGTAGATGGCGTCCTCGACGGCATCCACCAGACGGTCGGCCAGCCGTAGCGCGTAGCCCTGGGCCAGGCCGTGCCGCGATCCGAACTCGTTGTAGATGGTCTGCCGGCTGATGCCCGCGGTGCGGGCCACATCGGCCAGCGTGATCGCCGACCAGTCGCGACTACCCAGTAGTTCGCGCATCGCGTCGAGCACCGAATCACGCAGAAGGGCCCGCGACGCCTCGGCGTACGGGACCCTTCGCATACGCGCGACCCTAACGCTTCTTGCGCCACTCCTGTGTATCGCGGCGCTCGACGTGGTCGCGCTGATTGGTGTCACGAGCGGGCGACTTCCACCATCTCGAAGTCCGACTTCGCGGCGCCGCAGTCCGGGCAACTCCAGTCCTCAGGGATGTCGTCCCAGCGGGTGCCGGCCGCGATGCCGTCCTCCGGCCACCCCTTGGCCTCGTCGTACTCGAAGCCGCACTGCACGCAGACGAACAGTTTGAACGGGGTCTGACGCTCTTCGCGCAAGCGCTCATCGCAGCTCATTTCGTTACCTCCAGAATTTCGAAGTCGGGCTTTTCGCCTGCGGCGCAGTCCGGGCAGCCCCAGTCCTCGGGAAGTTCGTCCCACCGGGTTCCCGCCGCGGGCGACTCCCAAAGGCCTTCCCGCACAGAGCCGTTGGATTCGTCGTAGACGTAGTCGCAGCCGGGGCAGCGGTGGCGGCCATCAGGCCGCGGCTCCGTAGCGGGCCAGCATCTTCTCGCGTAGGCGCGGTTGCACGTTGACCCGGGTGATGTCGCCGCCGTAGTGCGCCAGTACCCGGTGATCCATCAGCCTGCGCCACAGCGGCGGGAAGTAGGTCAACCCGATCAGCGCCGCGTAACCGCTCGGCAGGTTCGGCGCCCCGTCCATGCTGCGCAGCGTCTGGTAACGCCGGGTCGGGTTGGCGTGGTGATCGCTGTGCCGCTGCAGGTGGTACAGGAACAGGTTCGTGACGATGTGGTCGGAGTTCCAGCTGTGCTCCGGCGTGCAGCGCTCGTACCGGCCGCTGTCGTTCTTGTGCCGCAGCAGGCCGTAGTGCTCGAGGTAGTTGACCGACTCCAGCAGGCTGAAGCCGAAGACCGCCTGGACAATCAGGAACAGGATCAGCGCCGGGCCGAACACGGCGATCAGCGCCCCCCACAGCACCACGGTCATCAGCCAGGCATTGATGACGTCATTGGACAGATAGGTCTTGGGATTCCACGGGTTGCCGCCCTGCCGGCGCACCCGCTGAGCCTCCAGCCGCCACGCCGACTTCGCACTGCCAACCACGCTGCGCGGCAAGAACTCCCAGAACGTCTCACCGAATCGGGCCGACGCGGGGTCTTCCGGTGTCGCCACCCGGACGTGGTGGCCGCGGTTGTGCTCGATGTAGAAGTGGCCATAGCCGGTCTGCGCGAGGGTGATTTTGGACAGCCAGCGCTCCAGCGAGTCCTTCTTGTGGCCCATCTCATGAGCGGTGTTGATGCCGACGCCGCCCAGCGCGCCCACCGACAACGCGAGGCCGATCTTGGCCGGCCAGCTCAACGGCCCCTCGTACCCCAGCCAGCTCAGGTTCGACGCGGTGAACAGGTACGCGCCGAGAATCAGGCTGACGAACTGGAACGGGATGAAGGCGTAAGTGCAGTAGCGGTAGTACTTGTCGTTTTCCAGCCACTCCATCACCTCGTCGGGAGGGTTCTGGCCGTCGGCTCCGAACCGCAGGTCAAGGG
The DNA here is from genome assembly GCF_036488105.1 of Mycobacterium sp. GTDB lineage: Bacteria > Actinomycetota > Actinomycetes > Mycobacteriales > Mycobacteriaceae > Mycobacterium. Next base: position 3,390 of record NZ_DASXHW010000435.1, read on the forward strand.
CCGGCAGCAGGACATAGAGCAGGATCGGTCCGATCCAGAACAGCACCTGTGATGCGGTCTGCCAGCCGGCCTGATTCATCGCCCAGACGAACGGCAGGATCGTCAGCAGCAGCGTCGGGACGATCAGTCCCATCAGCCACATGTAGCGCTTCTTGTCCTGCCAAACCCTTGCGTTCGGACCTAATGCCGCGGTCATATTGCCAACCTCCTTGTGAGCCATAACACCTTGAGATTGGACAATAGCTGGCCCTACGTCCTTTGTCTAGACACAGAGCCGTTGTTTGTAAAGCAGCTACGGCCGCGCTGGCGTCAATCGCCTACCCGCGCGCTGGCATCACGCCTGGCCAGAACCGATTTCCGGTGTCCGTAGCCCAGGTAGATGAAAACCCCCGCGGCCATCCACACGCCGAATCGAATCCAGGTGACGACGGTCAGGTTGACCATCAGCCAGACACACGCGCCCACCGAGGTGATCGGCAGCAGCGGCACCATCGGCGCGCGAAATCCGCGCGGCAGGTCCGGACGGCTGCGTCGCAGCACGATGACGCCGGCGGACACCAGCAGGAACGCGAACAAGGTGCCGACGTTGACCATTTCCTCGAGCTTGTCCGCCGGAAACGCCGAGGCAGTGGCGCCGACCAGCAACGCGACCAGCACGGTGACGCGCACCGGAGTGCCGTGCGAACCGGTCTTGGCCAACCGCCGCGGCAATAACCCGTCGCGGGCCATGGCGAACAGCACCCGGCATCCACCGAGCAGAAGCACCATGACCACAGTGGTCAGGCCGGCCAGCGCGCCGACGGAGATGATCCCGGAGGCCCACTGCACGCCATTCGCGGCGAAGGCGGTGGCGAGGTTGGCGTGGTGGCCGTCGGGGGTGGTCTTCAGCTGCGTGTAGGAGACCATGCCGGACAGCACCACTGACACCGCCACGTAGAGCACGGTCACGATGCCCAGCGTCGCCAAGATCCCCCGCGGGACGTCGCGCTGCGGGTTCTTGGTCTCCTCGGCCATCGTCGCCACGATGTCGAATCCGATGAACGCGAAGAACACGATCGAGGCCCCGGCGAGCACGCCGTACCAGCCGTAGTGGCTGCCGTGCGCGCCGGTGAGCAGCGACAGCAACGACTGGTCGACCCCGCCGCCGGCGTTGCCGCCCTCGCGCGGCGGGATGAACGGCGAGTAGTTCGCGGCCTTGACGTAGAACGCGCCGACGACGATCACCAGCACCACCACCGCAACCTTGATCGCGGTGACCACCATCGAGAATTGCGACGACAACTTGGTGCCCAGCGCGATCAGGGTGGCCACCACCCCAACGATCACCAGCGCACCCCAGTCCAGCGCGAGCGGCCCGACATTGACTGTGGCACTGGAGAATCCGAGTACCGTTTGCAGGTAACTGGACCAGCCTTTGGCGACGACGGCGCCGCCGATCGCCAGTTCCAGCACGAGGTTCCAGCCGATGGTCCAGGCCACGAATTCGCCGAAGGTGGCGTAGGAGAATGTGTAGGCGCTTCCCGCCACGGGCAGCATCGACGCGAATTCGGCGTAACACAGCGCGGCCAGCCCGCAGGTGATCGCCGCGATGAGAAATGAGATCCAGATCGCGGGCCCGGTGATGTCACCCGCGGTAGAAGCGGTGACGGTGAAAATGCCGGCTCCGATCACCACCGACACCCCGAACACGCAGAGGTGCCACCAGCTCAAATCCTTGCGCAGCTGGGTATCCGGGTCGTCGGTATCGGCAATCGATTGTTCGATCGACTTGGTGCGCCAGCGATCAGCCATTGACCCGGACAGTACCGAGTACGGTGGCTAGATGGGTGGGGAGAATTCCCGGCGGCATGCCGTAGTTATCGGCGCCAGCATCGCCGGATTGTGCGCGGCGCGGGTGCTGTCCGACTTCTACGACCGGGTAACGGTGTTCGAGCGCGACGAGCTGCCGGCCACCCCCAGCAACCGCACCGCCGTCCCGCAGGGCCGTCACGTTCATCTGCTGATGGCACGCGGCGCGATGGAATTCGACGGCTTGTTCCCCGGTCTGCTCGACGCCATGGTGGCCGCCGGCGTCCCCATCCTGGAGAACCGCCCGGACTGCATCCACTTCGGCGCGGCCGGCCACGTGCTCGGCACCGGGCACACACTGCGCGATCAGTTCACCGCCTACGTGCCCAGCCGCCCGCAGCTGGAGTGGCAGATCCGGCGCCGGGTACGCGAGCTCGCCAACGTCGAGATCCAACACCGCTCGGTGGCCCAACCACGCTTCGACTTCGATGCGCAGCGGGTGACCGGGGTGTTGCTGGACAGCGACGCCGGCGAGCCCGACTTCCTCGCCGCCGACCTGGTCGTCGACGCGGCCGGCCGCGGCACCCGGCTGCCGGTGTGGCTGGAGCAGTGGGGATTTCAGCGTCCGCCCGAGAAGACGGTCGACGTGGGCATCGGCTATGCGTCGCACCAGCTTCGGCTTCCCGAGGGCGCGATCCGTGAGCGGGTGATCGTTGCCGGCGCGTCGCGGGAGCAGCCACTCGGGCTGGGCTTACTCGGCTACGAGGATGGCACCTGGACACTGACAACCTTTGGCGTCGCGAAAGTCGAACCGCCGCATACCTTTCCCGAAATGCTGGCGCTGGCTAACGCGCTGCTCCCCGAACGAATCGCCACCGCGCTGCAGCAGGCCGAACCCGTCGGCGAGGTGGCTTTCCACCGCTACCCCGTCAGCCGGTGGCGCCGGTACCACGAGCTGGAGCGGTTTCCGGCCGGGATTCTCCCGTTGGGCGACGCGGTGGCCAGTTTCGACCCTACGTACGGCCAGGGCATGACGATGACCTCGCTGCAGGCCGGTCACCTGCGCCGAGCGCTGGCCGCCGGTGCGGGCGAGGACCTGGTGCGCCGGGTGAATCGGGCCACCGCCAAGTCGACGTATCCGGTCTGGACGATGACGGCGATCGGCGACCTCACCTTCCACCACGCGACCGGGGACAAGCCGTGGTGGTTCGGCCCGGTGGGCAGTCTGTTCGACCAGTTCCTCGGCGCCGCCGAGACCGATCCTGTTCTGGCCGAATGGTTCTTGCGCCGGTTCTCGTTACTGGACAGCCTTTACATGGTCCCGTCGGCGAGGCTGGTCGGCCGTACTATTCGGCACAACATGCGACTCTGGCGCGCCGAGCGTCGAGCTGGCCGGCCGGAACGCCGCGGCGCGCTGGCGCCGCACTGATCACAGGCCGAGGGTAGTCCGGAAGATCTTCGTCGACTCGTGCGCGACCAGCCGGATGGGACCGTCGTCGGCGGCCACCCAGGCGGCGGCGCCACGAGTGAGCGTCAGCGCCCCGCCCTTGCCGTGCACCGCCGTGGCACCCTCGACGCACAGCAGGATCTGCGGACCGTCGTGGCGCGACGGCGCATCGACTTCGTGGCCGATCTGGTCGTCACCCAACGTGAGCATGGACGCCGCGAACTCGGCGGTAGGCGTGTCGTAGAACGACGCCAGTCCATCCGGATGCGTCTGGGCACGCAGTTGAGATTCGGTGGTGGGGTTGAAGTTCAGGACCCGCAGCAGCTCGGGAACGTCGACGTGCTTGGGGGTCAGGCCACCCCGTAATACGTTGTCGGAGTTGGCCATTACCTCTAGGCCGACGCCGCGCAGGTAGGCGTGCAGGTTGCCGGCCGACAAGAAGATCCCCTCGCCGGGACCGAGTGTGATCCGGTTGAGCAGCAGCGCGGCCAGCACGCCGGCGTCGCCGGGATACCGCTCGCCCAGCTCCAGCACCGTCTTGGCTACGGCCGCGAATTCCGTTGCGCCCGAGCTCAGGTAGCTGATTGCACCATCCAGTACCGCAGTCACCAGCACGTCGACGTCGGGCGGCGGGGCGGTGATCCAGGTGGTGAACAACGCCCG
>NZ_DASXHW010000519.1:0-2429 GCF_036488105.1 Mycobacterium sp.
CCGGGTGATCGACATGGCCTCGGCGTACGCGACGCTGGCCGACTCGGGCATCTATCACCGGCCGCACTTCGTGCAGAAGGTGGTCAACGCCGACGGCAAGGTGCTGTTCGACGCGACCAGCTCGGACAACTCCGGTGAGCAACGGGTCCCCAAGGATGTCGCCGACAACGTCACGTCGGCGATGCAGCCGATCGCGGGGTACTCGCGCGGACACAATCTGGCCGGCGGCCGGCCGTCGGCGTCCAAGACCGGCACCACCCAGTTGGGTGACACCGACGCCGACAAGGACGCCTGGATGGTCGGCTACACCCCGTCGCTGTCGACGGCGGTGTGGATCGGCACCGTGCGCGGCGATGTGCCGCTGGTGACCAAGGGGGGCGGGCCGATCTACGGGTCGGGTCTGCCGTCGGACATCTGGAAGTCGACGATGGACGGTGCGCTCAAAGGCACCACCAACGAGTCCTTCCCCAAGCCCGCCGAGATCGGTGGCTCCGCCGGTGTGCCCGCCGCGCCACTGCCGCCGCAGCCGCCGCAGATGACGGTCATTCAGCCCACGATGGAAATTGCGCCGGGCATCACGATTCCGGTCGGGCCGCCGACCACCGTGCCCGTCGGACCGGCCGCTCCGCCACCATCGCCGCCGGGAGCGCCCGAGCCGGGACCGCCGCCCCCGCCGTGACCCTCGCCGAGACTGATCGCGCCGACATCTCGCCGCGGCGGTTGGCCAGTGATCTGCGCTCCGCCGATGACCGTGATTGCCCCAGCCGCACCGACTTTCTGGGCGCGGCGCTGTCGAATGTCATCGGCGGTCCGGTGGGCCGGCACGCGATCATCGGTCGCACCGCCGTCCTGACACCGCTGCGAGTGATGTTTTTGATCGCGCTGGTGTTCCTGGCGCTGGGCTGGTCGACCAAGGCGCCGTGCCTGCAGACCATCGGGACCGGTCCAGCCGATCAACGCGTCGCCAACTGGCAGAATCAGCGGGCCTATTACGAGCTGTGCTACTCCGACACCGTGCCGCTATACGGCGCGGAGTTGTTGAGCCAGGGCCGTTTTCCGTACAAGTCGAGCTGGATCGAAAAGGACGGCGCCGACAAGCCGCAGACCCGCTACGACGGCCGGCCGGCGGTGCGCTACATGGAGTATCCCGTGCTCACCGGCGTGTACCAGTACGTGTCGATGGCGTTGGCCAAGACCTACACCATCTTCAGCAAGCTGATTGCGCTACCGGTCGTCGCGGAGGTGGTGGTGTTCTTCGACGTCGCCGCGCTCGGGTTGGCGTTGGCGTGGTTGGCGACGCTGTGGGCGACCGCCGGGCTGGCCGGCCGGCGGGTCTGGGACGCCGCGCTGGTGGGCGCGTCGCCGTTGGTGATCTTTCAGATCTTCACCAATTTCGATTCGCTGGCAACGGCTTTGGCGGTGGGTGGGCTGCTGGCATGGGCGCGCCGGCGGCCGGTGCTCGCCGGGGTGCTGATCGGTCTGGGTGTCGCGGCCAAGCTGTATCCGGTGCTGCTGCTGGGCCCGCTGCTGGTGCTGGGCATCCGGACCGGACGGCTTCGCGAGGTGGCCCGTACCGCGGCCGCGACGGTGCTGACCTGGTTGCTGGTCAACCTGCCGGTGCTGGTGCTCTTCCCGCGGGGGTGGTCGGAGTTCTTCCGGCTGAACGCCCGCCGCGGCGAAGACATGGATTCGCTGTACAACGTCGTCAAGTCCTTCACCGGCTGGACGGGCTTCGACAAGGACCTCGGTTTCTGGCAGCCACCGGAGCATCTGAATGAGGTCGTGCTGGCACTGTTTGTGTTGTGTTGCGCCGCAATCGGTTACATCGCGCTGACCGCCCCGCGGCGGCCGCGGGTGGCGCAGCTGGCGCTGCTGGTGGTGGCGGCGTTCCTGTTGACCAACAAGGTGTGGAGCCCGCAGTTCTCGCTGTGGCTGGTGCCGCTGGCGGTGCTGGCGTTGCCGCATCGCCGGATCCTGCTGGCGTGGATGACCATTGACGCGCTGGTGTGGGTGCCGCGGATGTACTACCTCTACAGCGTGCCCGATCGCGGGCTGCCGCAGCAGTGGTTCACCGCGACGGTGCTGCTGCGCGACGTCGCGGTGCTGACGTTGTGCGCGCTGGTGGCCCGGCAGATCTACCGGCCCGAGGAAGATCTGGTCCGCTGGGGTGGCCGGGTGGACGATCCGGCGGGCGGGGTGTTCGACCGCGCCGCCGACGCGCCGCCCAGCTGGCTGCCTTCGTGGCTGCGCCCAGCCGGGCTACGGCAGATGGTCGCAACCGGCGCCGTGCCCGCGCACGATTTCGCGAGCTCAGCCACCGTCCGGTAGCCTGTGACAGTTGCCGACGCAGGCGACCCTCCTGCCACGGAGAAATGAGCCGTGGCCGCACACGACCATAGGAGGTGATGAGGTTCCCATGCGTCCATACG
>NZ_DASXHW010000535.1:0-2640 GCF_036488105.1 Mycobacterium sp.
CGTGATGGCGTGGTTGCGGTCGGTGCCTGTTGCGGAGTTCACGCCGCCAGATGGCGGTTTTCTGCTCGGTGAGGTCGACGGGATAACGGTCACCGGCGGCGCGTTCCAGCGATTCGACGCGGAGACGGCCGAGCTCAAACGCATCTGGACCGATAGTGCGCACCGCCGCTGCGGCTATGCCGCCGCATTGCTGGTCGAGTTGGAGAACGTCATCGCCGCTCGCGGCTACCGGCGGGTGTACCTGACCACAGGCAACCGTCAGCCCGAGGCCGAAGCGCTGTATGAATCGACGGGTTACACGCGGCTTTCGGAGCCGCTACCGTCGCGGGGCCCGGTCTTCCCGATCGCATTCGTGAAGGATCTGCCGTGACTGATCAGCTGCATCTGGGCGTTGCGCTCGACGGCTACGGCTGGCACCGGCAGGCGTGGCGAGCCACGCTGGCCGCCCAGCCCGCCACGGAATCCGTTTTCAGCGGCCGGTATTGGTCTGGTTTGGCGGCGACGGCGGAGCGTGGTCTGCTGGATTTCCTCACCATCGACGACACGCTGACGCCCCAGCCTGGTCGGAGCGAATCGATCAGCCCGCGGCGGCTGGCCGGCCGCGGCGACGCCGTACTCGTTGCCGCGCGCATCGCGCCGGTCACCAAGCACATCGGCCTGATTCCGGTGGCCACGGTCACTCATACCGAGCCGTTTCACATCTCTAAAGCCATCGCCACCTTGGATCACGTGTCGCAGGGGCGGGCCGGTTGGCAGCCACGGGTCAGCTCGACGGCGCATGAGGCCGCGCTGTTCGGGCGGCGCGATGCGTCCGCCGACGGCGGCGAATTGTTCGACGAGGCAGCCGACGCCGTCGAGGTGGTTCGCCGGTTGTGGGACAGCTGGGAGGATGACGCGATCATCCGTGACGAGCTGACCGCGCGCTACATCGACCGGGCCAAGCTGCACTACATCGACTTCCACGGGAAATACTTTTCGGTGAAGGGCCCGTCGATCACCCCGCGTCCACCGCAGGGGCAGCCGGTGGTGGCGGCACTGGCGCATGGGCCGAGGATCTACGAATTCGCCGCCGCCAGCGCCGATCTCGTCTTCATCACTCCTAGCGACGACGTGTCGCTGGACTCGATCCTCGACGAGGTCAAGGCGGCCGGCGGGCAGCATTTGAAAGTCTATGCCGACGTGGTGGTGACATTCGGCGGCGACACCGAATTCGGTTCTGACGCACTGATCTTCGACGGCAGCCCGGCCGATGTGGTCGACCTGCTACTGGGCTGGCAGCAACGGGGCGTCGACGGTGTGCGGCTGCGGCCGGCCGTCAACGCCACCGACCTGCCGGTGATCGTCGACGAGGTAGTGCCACTGCTGCAGCGGGCCAGGCGGTTTCGCACGTCCTACCGTGACGGGGAGACGCTGCGTCAACGACTCGGTTTGCCTGTCGCGCCCAACCGATACTCGGAGGTGCGCCCGTGACGATCGTCCCGCTGTCGATCCTGGACCTGTCGCCGATCAGCGCGGGCAGTGACGCCGCGACGGCGTTGCACAACACGATCGACCTCGCCCAACGCGCGGAGCAATGGGGATATCGCCGATTCTGGATCGCCGAACATCACTTCGTCGGCGTCGCCAGCTCCGCGCCGGCGGTGCTGATCGGGCAGATCGCCGCGGCTACCAACACTATTCACGTCGGGTCGGCCGCGGTCCAGCTCAGCCACACGACGGCCGCCACGGTGGTCGAGAGCTTCGGCATGCTCGACGCCTTCTACCCGGGCCGCATCGACCTCGGCCTCGGCCGCGGGCAGCGGCGCGACACCGGGTTCAAGCCGAAGCGCCCATCGGCGAAGAATCGCCCGCCCCGGCAGTGGCGCGAAGTCGACGGCGTGGTGATCCCGCTGCCGTTCGACCTCAAGGGACTGCTGGATAGCGAGCGCGTCATGGCGACGATGGAGATCCTGCAGCAGCCGGAGGCCGTGGCGCCCGACTTCGCCGATCAACTCGGCGACATCATCGCGATGCTCGACGGTAGCTATAAGGCCGGGGGATTCGACGTGCACGCCGTGCCGGGTGAGCGATCGGGGTTGGTGCCCTGGATCTTTGGCAGTACTCGGGGCCAGAGTGGGCGGCTGGCCGGTGCGCACGGCCTACCGTTCGTGGCCAGCTACCACATCACCCCGGCGACCGCACTGGAAGCCATCGAGGCTTATCGGGATACGTTCGTCCCGTCGGCGACACTGCAGGAGCCCTACGTCGTGGTGTCCGCCGACGTCGTGGTGGCCGACGACAGTGCCACGGCGCGGCAACTGGCGGCCGGCTACGGGCAGTGGGTGTACTCCATCCGCACCGGGGTGGGCGCGGTGCCCTACCCCGCCCCCGGTGATTGCCGCCCGCTGACCGAAGAGCAACTGCCCGTCGTCAAGGACCGGCTGGAGACCCAATTCGTCGGCGACGCCGAAGAGGTCGCCGAGCGGCTGTCCGCCCTGCAACGCCTCACCGGTGCCGACGAACTCGTCGTCACGTCGGTGACCCATGATCACCAGGCGCGTCTGCGCTCACATGAGTTGCTCGCACAACGCTGGGGGATCGGCGAATGAGTACACGGGAAGGCCAGCACCGCAAGCCTATTCACCTAGCCGCCCATTTCCC
>NZ_DASXHW010000545.1:0-2160 GCF_036488105.1 Mycobacterium sp.
AAGAGCGTCCCTGATACTACTTCCGATGTTATCCATGATGCTGCGCAGCGGCCATTCAGACGCCGGCGCAGCGGCATTGTGGATAACTCGGCGGCCGGGGAATTGGCCGCGGTGAATAAGCTGTCGCCGGCGGGAGCTTCCCGGCCGGCGGTGGACAAAGCGGGTAATGTGCCGTCTCCCGAGCCAGGCAGGATTGTCCCCGACGCCACGACGCGGCCACGGTTTGACGTCCCTCAGCCTTCGAGGCTTGAACGAAGATCACCGGACCGCGACGAGGCGCCTGCCCAGAAGTCCAAGAGAACACCGCCCCAGCGGAGGCCAAACCCTTCGCCCCGAGGGCTCCGTATCAGGTCGACCGGCGGCAGGCCGGGCGCGGGGGACGAGCGTGCCGCGCGGGACTTTGGAGAACCCATGGACATGCCCGCCGCTTCCGCTACTTCCACTTCACCGGCCGATTCGGCTTTACCCTCGTCAAAGCCTCCCGAGCCATACGGCTCGCTGACGCACTTTGGCGCAGTCGATTGGGCCAGGGGGCATCACGACCTGTGCGTGGTTGATGCCGCCGGCAAGATCGTTGTGGAGTTGAGCATCCAGGACACCCCCGACGCCTGGGCACAGGTGCGGGCGCGGGTCGCGGAGTTGAAGACGCCCGAGGGATCGCCGGCGGTGGTGGGCTTTGCCATCGAGACCAGTTCCGGCCCGGCCGTCGAGCGATTGCTGGAGGCCGGTTGGGCGGTCTTTCCGCTCAACCCCAAGGCCGCCGAACGCTACCGTGACCGCAAGTCCCCCTCGGGCTCCAAGAGCGATCGGCTCGACGCCTTCTGCTTTGCCGACGCCCTGCGCACCGACGGCCACGCCTGGCGCGTGCTGCGGCCGCAGGACCCGCTCACCTGCGAGCTGCGGCTGCTGTGCCGCGACGAGATCTCGCTGATCGGCCAACGCACCGCGCTGGTCAACCAGATCCAGGCCGCGCTCAATGAGTATTACCCCACCGCCCTGGCCGCCTTCGACGACTGGACGGCCTGCGGCCCGTGGGAGTTTGTCATCGCCTTCCCCACCCCCCATCACCTGGCCAGCGCCGGCAAACGCAAATGGGAAAAATTCCTCCACGCCCACAAGCTCTATCGCCCGGCCACCAGCGCCAAACGCCTTGAGCTTTTCGCCCAGGCGCAAAAGGCCGCCAGCCCCAACCCCGCAGTCACCGCCGCCAAGAGCCTGCTGGCGGTCACCCTGGCCAAACAGTTGCGGACCTTGGAGGGCCAGCTCCAGGAGTATCGCGCTCGCATCAATGAGCTGTTCGCCAAACACCCCGACCGCGACCTGTTCGGCTCCCTCCCCGGCGCCGGAGGGAAACTCGCCCCACGCCTTCTGGCCGAACTGGGTGCCGACCGGCAGGTCTTCCAGAGCCCCGAGGCGTTGCAGTGCTATGCCGGGGCCGCCCCGGTGACCCAGCAGTCCGGACGCAGCCGAAGGGTGTTCATCCGCCGGGCCTGCAATATGACGCTGCGGGCCACGGTGCACCTGTGGGCCGACCGAAGCCGCGTCAAGTGCCCTTGGGCCGAGGCATATTACCGCCGCAAACGCCAGCAGGGCGTGGGCCACGCCGACGCCCTGCGCCGCCTGGCCATGCGCTGGCTCAAGATCCTCTGGAAGATGTGGACCGACCGCACCCCCTACGACGCCGAGCGACACCTGCGCGACCAGGTCAAGCACGGCTCATGGGTCATCGCCCTCCTGCCGGAAACTTCTTTGCAACCGGGCTAGAAACAATCAACAACCAAGGTGAATGACATGGCGCGGAAAAAATCAAAATCCGACTTTACAACGGAGAGAACATCTTCGTTCGCGAAGCCGCAAGCGGCGGAAGGAGCATCGATCCCGGTTTCGCTCTACATGCCATTGCCCTGTCGGCAGGTGGCGTCGTGAAGTTCCGGCGCGGCCGGAGGGGCGGTAGTTGCGGTAGCATGTCTCGTTGCAGCGTTCCTGATGCGCGAAGTTGAGGTCAAGGGACGCATCGCCCTGCCTGGAGCCGAGTCATGCGTGCGATGGTGCTTTCACAACCCGGGCCGATCGGCAATGCCCCGCTGTCGATGAAAGATCTGCCGATGCCGAAGCCTGCGGCCGGCCAAGTGCGAGTCAAAGTGCAGGCGTGCGGGCTAT
>NZ_DASXHW010000153.1:0-15073 GCF_036488105.1 Mycobacterium sp.
GGTGCTCCGATTGCCAGAGCAGTCGCAATTGCGATGCGCACTGGCAGTACCTGCTGAACAACCAGGCGTGGCTCCTGCACCTGCAATGTCCCAACTGTGGTCATCTGTGGTCGATCGACAGCCGCCGCGGTCGATCGTCAAGCACCGCCGCCTAACCCGCCGCGCCTAGGCACGGACGTCAGTCTGACAGTCCCAATAGGGCGTTTTCGACGACTTCTGGCAGCGCGGGGTGAATCCAGTACTGGCCGCGCGCCATCTCGTGCACGCTCAGGCCAAAGGTCATCGCCTGAATCAGCGGCTGGATGATCGACGAGGCTTGGTGTCCCATGATGTGCGCGCCGAGCAGTTGACCGGTCTTGGAGTCGGAGATGAGTTTCACGATGCCGACGGTGTCCTCGGTCGCCCAGCCGTAGGCGACGTCCGCGTAGTCCTGGATTTTGCAGGACACGTCGAAACCCTTTGCAACAGCTTCGTTCTCGGTCAATCCGACGTAGGCGATCTGCGGATCGGTGAACACCGCGGCGGGAACATAGCGGTGGTCGGTGGCGACCATCGCTTTGGTGTCGTCCCAGTCGCGCAGCAGGTTGCGCTGCACGACACGTGCTTCATGGTTGGCAACATGCTTGAGCTCATACGGCGACGACACATCGCCGAGCGCGAAGACGTTACGCGCGGAGGTCCGTTGGTATTCGTCGACAACGATGCGGCGATCGTCCATCTCGATTCCGGCTATGTCGGCGGCCAGCCGATCGCCGTTGGAGCGCCGTCCGGTAGCCACCAGCACGGCATCGGCCTGTAGCTCCGAGCCGTTGTCGAGTTCCAGCACGATGCCGGAACGGTTTTCGTGCGAGCCGAGAATGTTGCGGTGGCTGCGCACTTCCCACTTGCTCGACGCGATGCGGGTGAACCGCCTGGATAGGGTGTCGTCCAGATGCCGCAGCAGCGAGCCGCCGCGGATCACCATCGTGATCCGGACGCCGAGTGCGGAGAAGATGTGGGCGAATTCGCATGCGACGAAACCGCCGCCGACGATTACCAGGTGTTTCGGCAGTTCCGGTATCCGCATGATGTCGTCACTGGTGTAGTAGCGCACCCCGCAGTCCAGGATGGCCGGCGGAATCTCCGCTCGCGCGCCCGCGGCGATCACCACCTTTTCGGCGGTGAACTCCTCACCGTCATCAGTGCGCAGGAGATAGCGGCCGTCGTCCTGGACCGCAGCGAAGCGGGTGTGCGTGTCGTAGACATCGAGGTTGGGCTGAGCGCGCCGGTAGTCCTCACCGCCGATCGCGATCGGGTCGATGCGTCCGAACACGCGCGACACGATGTCGTCCCATCGCACCCGGTCGACGTGTGCGTCGATGCCGTAACGCGCTGCGGAGCGGATGGTTTCGGCAACCTCGGCGGCGTAGACGAACATCTTGGTCGGAATGCACCCGACGTTGAGGCACGTTCCGCCGAAGGTTCCCTGCTCGCAGATCGCGACCCGCTTCTTGGCGTAGCGGTCGTCGAGAATGCTATTGCCGGAGCCTGTTCCGATGATCGCCAGGTCGTAGCTTTCCATCCGGTAGTCCTTCAGCCGTTCTGAGAAGCGACGTTGGAGGCCGCACCCAGGTAGTCGTCCAGCCAGCTGTCCAGGTGCTGGTACGCAACCTTGCGCGGCTGCGGCATCGACAGGAACACATCATGCTTGGCATCGACCACCGGGACGATCGTGCTGCGGTTGCCGATGCAGCCTGCCCAGCGGGCGATGTGCTTGACGTCGAGAACCGCGTCGCCGCACTGGAGGGCGATCGCATCGGAGGCCTCGATCACGCTGTGGTCCGAACGCAGAATCAGATTCGGCACGCCGACATCGAGCCCGCGGTGCAGCTTGGTCTGGCCACGCCGCACCGCGGACAGCCAGCCGAAGGTAATGGGGAAGCCGCCCAACGGTTTCCATTGCAGGTCGTAGTCGAACTCGCCGTGGTAGTCACGATGCAGGCTCGCACCATAGCCGCCGCCGGTCTCGCTCGGGCCGCGGGCGACCCGTTTGTCGCCGAAGCGTGCGATCGCGGCGATCAGCGCTCTCGTCGGTGGCCAGCGAAGCGGCATCGGGCCGGGCAGATCCAGAAAAGGACTGTTGAGCACCAGGCCCGCTACCCGGTTACGGGTGGTCGCGCCGCGTTGCCGCATCCGGTCCAGCCACAGCGAGACGATCAGCCCGCCGGCGGAGTGGCCGTATACCAGCACACGGGCTGAACCTGTCTCCTCGCCGATGATTTCCAGTGCGCGATCGAGCTCGCGGTCGTAGCAGGCCAGGTCGGTGGTGAAGTGCGGGGTCAGCCCGCTGCGCGACGAGCGCCCGCACTTGCGCAGGTCCAGCGCATAGAAGGCGATGCCGCGGCCGGCGAAATGGTCGGCCAACGCGGTGTGGAAGAAGTAGTCGGTGTACCCGTGCACTGCCAGGACCGCATCTGAGGCCGGCGCGGCGTCGCCGCGACGCAGCAGCGTCGCGTCGATGTCGCCCTCGCCGTCGGGGTCGTCACCCAGCGGAATGGTGCGTTGCCAGTAGCCGGGCAGGACATCGGGCTGCCAGCCAGTCACGCACGCCAGCTTAAAGCGTGGTCGCCGTCGGACCCGCTAGCCGCGGCCGGGGTAGGGCAGCGCCGCGATGACGCCGCCGGCGTTGAGCGGCGGCCCGAGCAGCACTGTCGACGCGTTGGCGGCCGGGTCATAGTCGAACAACGTCTGGCCGCCGCCGCACGAGGCTCGACCCTGCACGATGAGATGGCCAGCATTGGGACCGATCACGCGGATACTGCTGTGCGGGTCGACACCGGGCACGTCCACCCGCGTCGTGGTGCCGCCGACTCCGCTGAGCTTGCCAAGGTATTCGCTGCCGCACGCACCCGCGACTTGCACGAACGTGTCCGACGGGAGCTGCCATGCGTTGAGATCGCCGTAGTCGGGTCCCTGCCCGTTCAGCGGTGCGGTCAGCGCGGTGGGCCGCGCGCCATTGATCGGGACCAGCCATAGTCGGGCCGGGCCGTGGCCACGGCAGCGGGCGACGACTGTCGAGTTCGCGTCCCACCACCGGGTTGGCGCGCAATCCTGGGCGCCGGTGATCGGCAGTGTCTTGCCTGTGGTCCCGTCATTGCCCATCAGTGCCAGCCCGGTCGCCATGCCGAGCACCAGCTGGGTCCCGTCGGGTGTGGACAGGTACGACCCCTGAAAGTCTCGGCCCACCGGGTAGGTGAGCTCTGGCCGGCCGGTGAGGTCAACTCGCTTGAGCCAGTCAGCCTCGGCGCCGTTTGACTTGGCCAGCAATATGGCCTTGCCCTGCGGACGCGAATACCGCGCCGCGACGTCAAAGCTGTTGGCGCCGTTGTCGATAGTGAACGAGGCCCGCGCGCCGCTACGCAGGTCGACGGTGGTGACCGTGTAAGCCCCCGAAGGTGCGGGCGCGGTTGCGTAGAAGAGAGCGTGGGTTCCGTCGCCTGACCAGTCGGCGAGCGTCGGGCTCGGTCCCGCACCGGGCGGCGGGAAGCTGGTGATCGGGTAGCGACCACCTGCCGGGTCAACCAGGTACAGCGTGGTGGTCGCCGTCGCGGGTGTGGGTTCTCCCGGCGACAGATCCCCGCCGGGCCGCCGGCCGGGAACTTGACTCCAGGTCGCCAGCAGCCAGCCGGGGCCGATCTGCGTCCACGGGATGGTGCTGATCGCGGCCTCGACACCGCGCGCCGCGGCCTGGGTGACCGGCGTCGGCGTCGATGTCACGGGGCTGCCGGACACGGCGTTGTCGTGATGGGCCGATGCGGAACATCCGCCGACCAGCACCGCCGCCAGCGCGACCGCAGCGGTTCGATTTCGCCAGGTCATGGCCACAGCGTCTCAGACTGCGCAGACCGGCGGGTCAGAAGCGGCCGAGATAACCTGGCAGCGATCGGTAAAGCCCGCTCCAACGCAAAGGACGATCGGCTCGGTGTCAGACCCGCAGGTAAGCACAACTTCGAAGGTCGACGCCGTGCTGGTCGGGACCGGGATCATGAGCGCGACGTTGTCGGCGCTGCTGCGCCGGTTGGAGCCGAGCTGGTCGATCACCGTGGTCGAGCGGCTCGACGGTGCCGCGGCCGAAAGCAGCGACCCGTGGAACAACGCCGGCACCGGACATGCGGGGCTTTGCGAGCTGTTCTATACGCCGCAGCTGCCGGACGGTTCGATCGACATCGCCAAAGCGGTGCGGGTCAACGAGGAATTTCAGGTCACCCGTCAGTTCTGGGCCTACGCGGCGGAGAACGGCATGGTGTCGGACGTCCGCGGCTTTCTCAACCCGGTTCCGCATGTCAGCTTTGTACAAGGCGCCGAGCGCGTCGACTATCTCCGCCGGCGCCGCGAGGCGCTGGCCGATAATCCGCTCTTCGCCCGCACCGAGTGGATCGAGGACGCTGACGAATTCGCTCGCCGGCTGCCCTACATGGCTGCCAAACGCGACCTCGCGGGACCTTCTGCACCCATTGCGCTCAGTTGGGCCGCCGACGGCACCGACGTCGACTTCGGCGCGCTGTCCCGGCAGCTGATCGGCTACGGCGTGCGCAACGGGACCCTGGTGTTGTTCGGACACGAGGTCCGCAATCTGTCGCGTCGGCGCGACGGCAGTTGGGCGGTGGCAGTGCACAATCGTCGTACCGGCGAAAACCGAACGCTGGAGGCTAAATTCGTCTTTGTCGGCGCGGGCGGGCAAGTGCTGCCGTTGCTGCAGAAGTCCGGCATCAAGGAAGCCAAGGGCTTTGGCGGCTTCCCGATCGGCGGACGATTCCTGCGCAGTGACAACCCCGCGATCACCGGCGCGCACCGGGCCAAGGTCTACGGCTTGCCGGCACCGGGCGCGCCCGCGATGACGGCGGCGCACCTGGACGCCCGCATCGTGAACGGCAAGCCGTGGCTGCTGTTCGGGCCGTTCGCGGGATGGTCGCCGAAATTCCTCAAGCAGGGCCATGTCAGCGATCTGCCGCGATCGGTCCGGCCGGGCAATCTGGCCACCATGCTTGGGGCCGGCGCCAGCCAGCTGGGGCTGGTCAGCTATCTGATCGGCCAGTTGCGACAGTCGGAGGCCAAGCGGGTCGAGACCTTGCGCGAATTCGCGCCCAGCGCAGTCGATTCCGACTGGAAGCTGACGACCGCCGGACAGCGGGTTCAGGTGATCCGACCGCGCAAGCGTCGAGGGGGCGTGCTCGAATTCGACACCACCGTGCTTTGCGCCGTCGATGGCGGCATCGCCGGATTGCTCGGCGCGTCACCGGGTGCGTCGACTGCGGTGTCGGCGATGCTCGGGGTGCTGCAGCGCTGCTTTGCCGACCGCTACCAGAGCTGGCTGCCAACTCTCAAGGAGATGGTGCCGTCGCTGGGGGCTACCTTGTCCGAAGAGCCGGTGCTATTCGAGGAGTTGCGGTCGTGGAGCAACAAGGCGCTGGCGCTGGGGGACTCATGAGCGTCGCATCGCGCCGCGCCTGGGCCAAAGACCTCAATGTGCCAACCCTTTACGCGCTACTGAAACTGCGGGTGGAGGTCTTCGTGGTCGAGCAGGCCCGCCCGTATCCCGAACTCGACGGGCGTGACCTGCTGGCCGAGACACGTCACTTCTGGCTGGCGGAGCCCGACGGTGAGGTGATCTGCACGCTGCGGCTGATGGAGGAGTACCCGGGCGGGCACAAGGCATTCCGGCTCGGGCGGTTGTGCACCAAACGCAGCGCGCGCGGCGAGGGCCACACCACCCGGTTATTACGTGCGGCGTTGGCCGAAGTCGGCGACTACCCGTGCCGGATCGACGCTCAGGTATATCTGGCGGACATGTACTCGCAGCATGGATTCGTCCGAGACGGTGACGACTTCCTCGACGACGGTGTTCCGCACGTGCCGATGCTGCGGCCCGGCGCGCCGGTCTGAGGTCATGGTCACCGCATCGGAGAACCCGTATTTGGTTGGCCTGCGGCTGGCCGGGAAGAAGGTCGTCGTGGTAGGCGGCGGCAGCGTCGCCCAACGCCGGCTCCCGTTACTCGTCGCCAGCGGAGCGGACGTGCACGTCGTTGCCCGCAGCGCCACTCGCTCGGTCGAGGCGATGAGCGGAATCACGTTGGCACTGCGTGACTATCGCGATGGTGACCTCGCCGACGCCTGGTATGCGATTGTGGCCACCGACGATCCCGAGGTGAACGCCGCGGTGGTGGCCGAAGCGGATCGCAACCGAATCTTCTGTGTTCGCGCTGATATCGCGATCGAGGGCAGCGCGGTGACCCCCGCGTCGTTCGAGTACGCGGGGCTGTCGGTGGGAGTGCTGGCGGGTGGTGAGCACCGTCGCTCGGCGGGCATCCGCTCGGCGATCCGCGAGGCACTACAGCAGGGCGTGATTTCGCTCGAGAGCTTCGAAAGCACCGACGTGGTGCGCGGCGGGGTGGCGCTGATCGGCGGCGGCCCCGGCGATCCGGAACTGATCACCGTGCGGGGCCGGCGGCTGCTCGCGCAGGCCGACGTCGTCGTCGCCGACCGGCTGGCGCCGCCGGAGCTGCTCGCGGAGCTGCCACCGCATGTTGAGGTGATCGACGCCGCCAAGATCCCATACGGCCGGGCGATGGCCCAGGACGCCATCAACGCCGTGATGATCGAACGGGCTCGAGCCGGCCAATTCGTGGTCCGGCTCAAAGGGGGAGACCCATTCGTATTCGCCCGCGGTTACGAAGAGCTGCTGGCCTGCGTCGACGCCGGCATCCCGGTGACGGTCGTGCCTGGTGTGACCAGTGCCATAGCGGTGCCGGCATCGGCCGGTGTTCCGGTCACGCACCGCGCGATCAATCACGAGTTTGTGGTCGTCAGCGGGCATGTTGCGCCGGATCATCCCGAATCGTTAGTGAATTGGGACGCATTAGCTGCGATGACCGGGACCATTGTTTTGCTGATGGCGGTCGAGCGCATCGAGCTGTTCGCCGAAGTCTTATTAAAGGGCGGCCGACCTGCGGATACGCCGGTTCTAGTTGTCCAACAAGGTACGACGGCGGCCGAGCACACTTTGCGGGCCACGCTGGCCGACGCGCCGGAAAAGATCCGTTCGGAGGGTATTCGACCTCCCGCGATCATCGTTATCGGCTCGGTGGCCGCCTTCGGCATTTAAAAGATCCCTAAGATTACTGTAGGGTAAGTTCTTATGACGGCTCTCAACGATGCAGAGCGGGCTGTCCAAAAATGGACGACTGAACCCTCGAAGCGAGCAGTTCACATGCCCCAACCGCACCCGGAAAAGACCGCCGAGTTGACTCCGACCAAGACTTCCACGACATGGCTGCCGACGCGCCGATTCTTCGCCGCGGTCATCGCCATCGCCGGGATGCAGCTGATGGCGACCATGGACGGCACCATCGCGATCGTTGCGCTTCCCAAGATCCAGAATGAGCTGAGCCTGTCTGACGCCGGCCGCAGTTGGGTCATCACCGCCTACGTACTGACCTTCGGTGGCTTGATGCTGCTGGGTGGCCGCCTCGGCGACACCATCGGCCGCAAGCGGACCTTCATCGTCGGCGTCTCGCTGTTCACCATCGCGTCTGCGCTGTGCGGCATCGCCTGGGATGACGTCACCTTGGTTATTGCCCGGTTGCTCCAAGGTGTGGGCGCCGCGATCGCCTCGCCAACCGGCTTCGCACTGGTCGCCACAACGTTCGCCAAGGGGCCGGCACGCAACGCGGCCACCGCGGTCTTCGGGGCGATGACCGGTGTCGGCTCGGTGATGGGCCTGGTCGTCGGTGGAGCGCTCACCGAGGTGTCCTGGCGGCTGGCGTTTTTGGTGAATGTGCCGATCGGGCTGGTGATGATCTACCTGGCCCGCACCGCGCTGCGGGAAACCAACCGCGAACGGATGAAACTCGACGCGGCCGGGGCTGTGCTCGCGACGTTGGCCTGCACCGCCGCGGTGTTCGCCTTTTCGTCGGGTCCCGAAGCGGGCTGGATTTCGCTCACCACGATCGGTTCGGCCGCGGTGGGGCTCATCGCGTTCGTCGCATTCGCCTTCGTCGAGCGCTCGGCCGAGAACCCCGTCGTCCCGTTCAACTTGTTCTTCGACCGCAACCGGCTGGCCACATTCGCCGCGATCTTCATGGCTGGTGGGGTGTTGTTCACCGTCACCGTGCTGGTGGCCATTTACGTGCAGGACATCATGGGTTACAGCGCGCTGCGCGCGGGTGTCGGCTTCATCCCGTTCGCGATTGCGATGGGCATCGGGTTGGGCGGCTCGTCGCAGTTGGTGTCGCGCTTCCAGCCGCGGGTCGTGGTCATCGCCGGTGGAGCACTGGTGGTCGGCGCCATGATCTACGGGTCGACCTTCAACGGCCGCATGCCGTACTTCCCGAACCTGATCGTGCCGGTCGTGATCGCAGGTATCGGTATCGGCATGATCGTTGTGCCGGTGGCGCTCTCGGCGATCGCGGGCGTCGGTTTCGACCAGATCGGACCGACCTCGGCCATCGCGCTGATGCTGCAAAACCTCGGTGGCCCAGTGGTTCTCGCCGTCATCCAGGCCGTCATCACGTCGCGCACGCTGTACTTGGGCGGCACCAACGGCCCGGTGAAGAACATGAACGCCGCTCAGTTGAATGCCCTTGACCACGGTTACACTTACGGGTTGCTGTGGGTGGCCGGCGTCGCCGTGATCGTCGGCGGGGTGTCGCTGCTGATCGGCTACACCGCCGAGCAGGTGGCGCACGCGCAGGAAGTCAAGGACGCCATCGACGCCGGCGAGCTCTAGCTCGTATTCCGGAAAGTCCCCCGCCAGACACCCAACGTTTCCGTTGATTTCGCCTTTGGCTGCCATCGTTGGCGCGGTCGTCGCGAAGGCGGTCAATCACCTCGACTAAGGACATCGGGTGATGAGCAGCGGAGCGTTGTTTCTAGCGGTGTTCTTAGCCTGTGCTGTCGAGGCGGTCGAGGCATTGACCATCGTGCTGGCCGCCGGGACCGGCCGCGACTGGCGCTCCGCGATCAGTGGGATGGTGTCCGGCGTCGTCGTCTTGACGGTCGTAGTGGCGGTCCTCGGGCCGGCGTTGACCATGATGCCATTAGGTGCCTTGCGGCTGGTTGTCGGCGGGCTGCTGGTCATCTTCGGCTTGCAGTGGCTGCGCAAGGCCGTCCTGCGTGCCAGCGGGATTAAGCCGTTGCGTGACGAGAACGCCTGCTACGCCATCGAACTCGCGGCGGCCAAGGCCGCGCAGGCGGGGCGGCATGCCGTCGTCGGCGACTGGTACTCGTTCTGCTTGTCCTTCAAAGGTGTTGTGCTTGAAGGTCTGGAGGTCGCCTTCGTCGTCGTGACGTTTGGGGCCAACCAAGGCAACATGCCGCTGGCCGTGGTCGCCGCCGTGGTCGCGTTGCTCGTCGTCACCATCGCAGGGGTTGCGGTCCGGGCACCGCTGAGCCGCGTTCCGGAGAACACCATGAAGTTCGCCGTCGGAGTCATGCTGACCTCGTTTGGTGTGTTCTGGGGAGCCGAAGGCGCCGGCGCAGAATGGCCTGGCGCGGACGCTGCACTCTTAGTCCTGGTCCCGGTCGTGACGGGCTTCGCGTTGGCGCTTGTCGCCGTGTTGCGGCGCCTTGCGGCACAGCCGATTACGCGGTTACCGGACAGTGTGCATCAGGTTCCGGCATGAAGCGCCGCGCCTCCGCATTCGTCGGTTTCTGGTATGACTTCGTGGTCGGCGACGACTGGAGCGTGGCGGTCGGGGTGATCGCCGCGCTGGCCCTCACCCATGGCCTGAGCGCGACCGCGATGCCTGTGTGGTGGGTGCTGCCGGCCGCTGTTGCGGTGGTGCTTGCGCTCAGCGTGGGGCGGGTAGCCCGTCGCGCGGCAACCGATCACCAGACCACCGCTGCGACACGGCCGACAAACGCTGAGCCGGACATCGCCGCTTAGCCCTACACCCCGGTGTTTCACCACACAGCAGCCGGGGCTGTAATCCCTCGCTGACCATTGCCATGACTGCTGTTTGGCAATCAACTCTCACCAGCAGTTAGGCTGGCGCGCTGTGATCACCCGGATGTCAGAGTTGTTCTTGCGCACGCTGCGCGACGACCCCGCCGAAGCCGAAGTTGCCAGCCACAAGCTGTTGATCCGCGCCGGCTACGTCCGACCGATCGCGCCTGGCCTCTACAGCTGGTTGCCACTGGGCCTGCGGGTGCTGCGCAAGATCGAGCGGGTCGTGCGCGAGGAGATGAATGCGATCGGCGGCCAGGAGATCCTGTTCCCGGCCCTGCTGCCGCGGGGTCCCTATGAGACCACCAACCGGTGGACCGAGTACGGCGATGGCGTGTTCCGGCTTCAGGACCGCCGCGGCAACGATTACCTGCTCGGCCCCACCCACGAAGAGCTCTTCACCTTGACGGTCAAGGGCGAGTACAGCTCCTACAAGGACTTTCCGCTGACGCTCTACCAAATCCAGACCAAGTACCGTGACGAGGCGCGTCCGCGCGCCGGCATCCTGCGCGGCCGCGAGTTCGTCATGAAGGACTCCTACTCCTACGACATCGACGACGCCGGCCTCAAGAACGCCTACCACGCACACCGTGAGGCCTACCAACGCATCTTCGGCCGCCTCGACGTCGATTACGTCATCGTGTCCGCCGTATCGGGCGCGATGGGTGGCTCGGCATCCGAGGAGTTTCTGGCCGAAAGCCCGATCGGCGAGGATACCTTCGTCCGTTGCCTGGAATCCGGTTACGCCGCCAACGTCGAGGCCGTGGTCACCGCCCGGCCGGAAGCCCTGCCCGTTGACCGACTGCCCGAGGCGGTGGTCCACGACACCGGCGACACCCCGACCATCGCGACCTTGGTCGAATGGGCCAACGGAGCGGGACTGGGTCGCAGCGTCAACGCTGGCGACACCCTGAAGAATGTCCTGCTCAAGGTGCGCCAACCGGGCGGCGACTGGGAGCTACTGGCGATCGGGGTGCCCGGTGACCGCGAGGTCGACGACAAACGGCTCGGCGCCGCGCTCGACCCTGCCGAGTACGCGTTGCTCGACGACGCCGACTTCGCCAAATACCCCTTCCTTGTGAAGGGTTATATCGGCCCGAAAGCACTGCTGGCCAACGGTGTTCGATACCTGGTCGATCCGCGGGTGGTGGACGGCACCAGCTGGATCACCGGCGCCGACCAGCCCGGCAAGCATGTCGTCGGCCTGGTGGCCGGCCGCGATTTCACCGCCGACGGCACGATCGAGGCCGCCGAAGTGCGCGACGGCGACCCGTCTCCCGACGGCGCCGGGCCGCTGGTCTCGGCCCGCGGGATCGAGATCGGTCACATCTTCCAGCTCGGCCGCAAATACACCGATGCCTTCGCCGTCGACGTGCTCGGCGAGGACGGCAAACCGGTGAGGCTGACCATGGGCTCCTACGGGGTCGGGGTGTCGCGGCTGGTGGCGGTCATCGCCGAACAGCAGCACGACGAGCTGGGACTGCGCTGGCCGTCGGAGGTTTCGCCGTTCGATGTGCATCTGGTGATCGCCAACAAGGACGCCGAAGCGCGGGCGGGGGCCACCGCCCTGGCCACCGATCTGGATCGGCTGGGCATCGAGGTGTTGCTCGACGACCGGCAGGCATCGCCCGGCGTGAAGTTCAAGGACGCCGAGCTGCTCGGTGTGCCGTGGATCGTTGTGGTGGGCCGTGGCTGGGCAGACGGAAAAGTGGAGCTGCGCAACAGATTCAGCGGTGAGACCCGCGAGCTGACGGCCGGCGCCGGGCTGGCCACCGACATCACCGCGACGGTCGCCGGCTAGTCGGCGCCGGGGAAGGCCGTGGTGATCGGCCAATCGCCTTGCGCCTGCTTCCATTTGGCGGCCAGCACCGCGCTCTGGGTCAGCGCCGTCACGGCGAACGTGCGGTCCTGGTCGCTCTGAGCCTGCTCGACGACCGCGCGCCAGACCGCCGCGGTGTCCTTCTCCATGCGCGCGGCCAGTCGCGCCGCATCGCTGGGGTTGTTGACCGGCATCGGCAGTTGATAACCCGCAGCGGCCACCGGAGCCGTCACCGAGCGGCCGGTCAGCGTCGTGATGACCGCGTCGCGCCTTTGCCGGTGCTGATTCAGCGCCGACGACACCAGGGTGTTCACCTCGGGTGCGCAGTGCGCCGACACAATGCCGTAGCCGTAGATCACGGCGTGCTCGTTGTTCAGCGCAGCGCACAGCGCGGTGTCGTACGGCGTGGCGGCCGGTGACGGTTCAGCGGACGTCACGACGATGTGGTCCCGAATTCCAGCGCGACGCTGTGGGACGCGGTGCAGGAGGCGGCGATCGAGCCGAGCAGGCCGGCACGATAACCCGACGAGGTGCCCGCCAGCTGCCGGGCACTGTCTGCCGACGCCCGCAACGACCGGATCACGTCGGCCAGCGGCGGCGGGGAAGCCGCGACGGCAGGCGTGGTGGTCGGCGCGGGCATCTCGCGAGACGTTGACGTCGGGTTGACTGCCAGTCGCGCGATTTCCGTCGTCAGCGCCTGCGCATGTTTGGTGCGTTCGGCGGCGACTTCGGTCAGCGCGGCGTTCACCGGCTGCGACGCGCCCACTGCCGCCGCGGTGGCCAGTTCGCTGTCTTGCCGGGCCAATGTCAGCTGTGCTTCGAGTTCGTCGACGGCCGGCGGCGCGGGCGGTGAACTACACGCCGGCACTGCCATTCCGAGCACCGCCAGCGTCGCGCCGCCCACCAGGACCCGTCGCCTGCTGACGATCGGATCGAAACCAGGCTCGGGGTGCAGCACAGCAACATCCTGCCATTGCCGGGGCAGCCGCCTGTAACGCCAGGTGAAGTCGCCGCGAACACGTCTTACAACGGCTTCCTGGCGTATCGTTAAAGGCTGCTCCGCGTGCTGATCGCTCGCGCCGCAGGGCTGGCTGACCGGACAACTCAAGATGAGGAGCTCGCCGTGACCACCGAGCTACCGTCACAGACGCAGGTGATCGAGCTGCTCGATGGTGAGTTCGCGCGCGCAGGTTACGAAATTGAGGACGTCGTCATCGATGCGCGGGCGCAGCCGCCGCGGATAACCGTGATCGCCGATGGCGACACCGCACTCGATCTGGACACCATCGCCGTACTCTCTCGCTCGGCGTCGAGCCTGCTGGACGCGGCGCCCGACCTCGACGGCAGCTACGTCTTGGAAGTGACCTCACCAGGGGTCGACCGCCCGCTGACCAGCGACAAGCACTTTCGCCGCGCGCGGGGCCGCAAGGTCGAGTTGGCCATGGCAGACGGGACACAGGTCACCGGTCGAGTCGGCGAGTTGCACGACGGCACGCTGAGCCTGGTGGTTCGCGACGACCGCGCCCGCGACTGGGCAGTGCGGCCGATCTCGCTCGACGGTATCTCGAAAGCTGTTGTCCAGGTGGAGTTTTCGCCTCCTCCTCAACGAGAGATGGAGCTGGCTACGGTCGATCGAAGCGTGGAGACGGAGGGCAGAACATGAACATCGACATGGCCGCTCTGCACGCGATAGTGGTGGAGCGAGGCATCTCGTTCGACGACTTGCTCGAGGACGTCAAGGCCGCCGTGCTGAGCGCATACCGGCACACCGAGGGGCATCAGCCCGACGCGCACATCGACATCGACCGCAAAACGGGTTCGGTCCGTGTGGTTGCTCGCGAACTCGACGAAGACGGCAACGTGGTCAGCGAATGGGAGGACACCCCGGAGGGTTTCGGGCGCATCGCCGCCACCACCGCACGACAGGTCATGCTGCAGCGTCTCCGGGACGCCGAGAACGAGCGGACCTATGGGGAATTCTCCACCCACGAGGGCGAGATCGTCGCCGGCGTGATCCAACGCGACAGCCGGGCCAATTCGCGTGGTCTGATCGTCGTTCGGATGGGCAGCGAGATCAAGGGGTCCGAAGGGGTGATCCCGGCGGCTGAGCAGGTTCCGGGTGAGGCATACGAGCACGGCGACCGGGTGCGCTGCTACGTGGTGGGCGTCAGCCGCGGCGTGCGCGAGCCGGTGATCACGTTGTCGCGCACCCACCCCAACCTGGTACGCAAGCTGTTCTCGCTGGAAGTCCCCGAGATCGCCGAAGGCTCGGTGGAGATCGTGGCGGTGGCACGCGAAGCCGGTCACCGCTCGAAGATCGCGGTCGCTTCACGCGTTCCTGGCCTGAACGCCAAGGGCGCCTGCATCGGACCGATGGGTCAGCGGGTGCGCAACGTGATGAGCGAGCTGTCCGGGGAGAAGATCGACATCATCGACTTCGACGAAGACCCCGCGCGCTTCGTCGCCAACGCGTTGTCGCCGGCCAAGGTCGTCTCGGTCACCGTGATCGACCAGAATGCCCGGGCCGCCCGGGTAGTGGTGCCCGACTTCCAGCTGTCACTGGCCATCGGCAAGGAGGGCCAGAATGCGCGGCTGGCCGCCCGGCTCACCGGCTGGCGGATCGACATCCGCGGCGACTCGCCCGACCAGGAGGCCGACCATCCTGAGCACGGCGCGGCCCACGGACTCGCGCACGATCACTAGCACGGCGGCAACGCAGACCGCAGCCGTGCGGGTGGTTCTGACCATCGGTTGGGTGCAGGTAAACTAAGCCGTGGTCCAGCGCGAGATTTCGGCCTCGGCGCATCGACGCACCGAAGGACCGGTGCGGACATGTGTCGGTTGCCGAAAGCGAGAGTTGGCCGTCGAACTGCTCCGAGTGGTTGCTGTGTCGGCCGGGAACGGTAAATATGCCGTGACCGTTGACCCAGCGGGTACTCTGCCGGGGCGGGGTGCATGGCTGCATCCCGTTCCACAGTGCGCCAGAGAAGCAATCCGGCGGCGAGCTTTTGCTCGAGCGTTGCGCATCGCCGGCGCACCGGATACGTCAGCGGTGGTCGAGCACATCGAGCTTTCGATGCGCCCGACTATCCAGCCAACAGAACAGGCAGCAAAGAACATGAGCACACCGTGAAGTCCCGATGACCATGCGTCATAGCTAAACCCGAGGCGCGGCCTACTACCGCTGTCGCCTCATAGACAGGAGATGTAGTGGCAGGCAAGGCCCGCGTACACGAGTTGGCTAAGGAACTCGGTGTTACCAGCAAGGAAGT
>NZ_DASXHW010000172.1:0-15991 GCF_036488105.1 Mycobacterium sp.
CCGCCAGCAGGCCCGATAGCAGGTTGGTCGTCCACCACAGCCACGCAAACGAGGCGACGCTCAGCGTCAAACCGAAAACCAGCGCGTTTCTGGTCGGCACGGCGGCACGTGCCAGCGGACGGCGCGCGGTCCGCTTCATCAGCTTGTCGATGTCGGCGTCGGCCACACAGTTCAACGTGTTCGCGCCGCCGGCAGCGAGCATTCCGCCGACCAGCGTATTGAGAATCAGCAACGGGTTCACGCTGCCGCGGTGGGCGAGCAACATCGCCGGAATCGCGGTGACCAGCAACAGTTCGATGACCCGCGGCTTGGTCAGCGCCAAATACGCCAGCAATGTGCCGCTGACTCGGCTCGGCGCAACGCGCTCGCGAATGCTCACGCAAGGACTCCTCGGATCACAGCAGCGCGCAGCTTCTACTACGCACGATGGTAGACGGGACGACTTGCCCAGCATGCACCGCAGTACCCATTCGCAGCCAATTGGCAAGGTTCGAGACGCAACGCGCAGTTGACGGCGACTGAACAATCAGCGGCCCGAAATACGCACTAACGCGTCAGCAACGTTCCGGCATTAGGGTGGGAGCAGGATCATTCTGCCGACCCGAGGACTCCACTCAGTGACCACGCTCGAAGACATCTCGACCCTGACCCAACCGCACCACCCCGACGACTGGACCGAGCTCGATTCGGCTGCGGTCGACACCGTGCGAGTGCTGGCCGCCGACGCGGTCCAGAAGGTGGGCAATGGCCATCCCGGGACGGCGATGAGCCTTGCGCCCCTGGCGTACACGCTGTTCCAGCGGGCGATGGTGCACGACCCGAGCGATCCCCACTGGCTGGGCCGCGACCGGTTCGTGCTGTCGTGTGGGCACAGCAGCCTGACCCTCTACCTGCAGCTGTATCTGGGCGGGTTCGGCCTCGAACTCTCCGACATCGAGTCACTGCGGACCTGGGGATCCAAGACGCCCGGGCACCCCGAGTTCCGCCACACCAAGGGCGTGGAGATCACTACCGGCCCGTTGGGCCAGGGCCTGGCGTCGGCGGTCGGCTTCGCGATGGCGGCACGTTACGAGCGCGGCCTGTTCGACCCGGACGCCGCGCCCGGGACCAGCCCGTTCGACCACCACATCTACGTGATCGCCTCGGATGGTGACATGGAAGAGGGCGTGACGTCGGAGGCGTCGTCACTGGCGGGCGTGCAGCAGTTGGGCAATCTCATCGTGTTCTACGACCACAACGAGATCTCGATCGAGGACGACACCAACATCGCGTTGTGCGAGGACACCGCCGCCCGCTACGAGGCGTACGGCTGGCACGTGCAGCACGTCGAGGGCGGCGAGAACGTCGTCGGCATCGAAGAGGCCATCGCCGAGGCCAAGGCGGTCACCGACAAACCGTCGTTCATCTCGGTGCGGACGATCATCGGCTACCCGGCGCCGAAGTTGATGAACACCGGCAAGGCACACGGCTCAGCGCTCGGCGACGAAGAAGTCGCGGCGGTCAAGAAGATCCTCGGATTCGATCCGGACAAGAAGTTCGAGGTCCGCGACGAGGTGATCGCCCACACCCGCGAGCTGGTGCAGCGCGGCAAGGAAGCCCATGAGAAGTGGAACGTTGACTTCGAGGAGTGGGCGAAGCGTGAGCCCGAGCGCAAGAAACTGCTGGACCGGTTGACCGCCGAGAAGCTGCCGGACGGCTGGGACGCTGACATACCGCACTGGGAACCAGGCGACAAGGAGCTGGCGACCCGCGCCGCATCCGGCAAGGTGCTGAACGCGGTGGGCCCGCACCTGCCCGAGCTGTGGGGCGGTTCGGCCGACCTGGCAGGCAGCAACAACACCACCATGGATAACGTGAAATCCTTTGGCCCGCCGTCGATTTCGACGAAGGATTACACGGCGGACTGGTACGGCCGCACCCTGCATTTCGGCATTCGCGAACATGCGATGGGCTCTATCCTGTCCGGCATCGTGCTGCACGGCCCGACCCGCGCCTACGGCGGAACCTTCCTGCAGTTCTCCGATTACATGCGCGCGGCGGTGCGACTGGCGGCGCTGATGGACATCGACACCATCTACGTCTGGACGCACGACTCGATCGGGCTCGGCGAAGACGGCCCGACGCACCAGCCGATCGAACACTTGGCGGCCCTGCGCGCCATCCCCAAATTGTCGGTGGTCCGCCCCGCGGACGCCAACGAAACCGCGTACGCGTGGCGCACCGTCCTGGCCCGCGGCAACGGCAGCGGTCCGGTGGGCCTCATCCTGACCCGCCAGGGTGTGCCGATTCTCGAAGGCACCGACTATGAGGGCGTGGCCAAGGGCGGATACATCCTGGGCGACCCCGGCGGCGACGAGCCCGACGTGGTGTTGATCGCCACCGGTTCCGAGGTTCAACTGGCCGTGGAAGCGCAGAAGTTGTTGGCGGCCAAGGACATTGTTGCCCGTGTGGTGTCGATGCCCTGTGTCGAATGGTTCGAGTCCCAGTCCGACGAATACCGCAACAGCGTGCTGCCGCCGTCGGTGTCGGCGCGGGTCGCCGTCGAGGCCGGCATCGCGCAGTGCTGGCACAAGCTGGTCGGCGACACCGGCGAGATCGTTTCGATCGAGCACTACGGGGAATCCGCTGATGCCAAGACGTTGTTCCGCGAGTTCGGGTTCACCCCGGAAGCCGTCGTCGACGCCGCCGAACGAACACTAGACAACTAACCGAAGGGAAATCCGATGACTCAGAATCCCAACCTTGCCGCTCTGAGCGCCGCGGGCGTATCGGTCTGGCTCGACGACCTGTCCCGGCAACGTTTGCAGTCCGGCAACCTGCAGGAGCTGATCGACACCAAGTGCATCGTCGGTGTCACCACCAACCCGTCGATTTTCCAGAAAGCGCTCGCCGAGGGCGACGCCTACGACGCTCAGATCGCCGAACTCGCCGAACGCGGCGCCGACGTGGACGCCACCATCCGGACGGTGACCACCGACGACGTCCGTAACGCAGCCGACGTGCTGCGGCCGCAGCGGGAGGCCTCCGACGGTGTCGACGGCCGAGTGTCGATCGAGGTCGACCCGCGGCTGGCGCACGACACCGGCAAGACCGTCGCGCAGGCCATCGAGTTGTGGAAGATCGTCGACCGGCCCAATATTCTGATCAAGATCCCGGCCACCAAGGAGGGACTGCCTGCCATCACATCGACTCTGGCAGAGGGTATTTCGGTCAACGTCACGCTGATCTTCTCGGTCGAACGTCACCGCGAGGTGATGGACGCTTACCTGGCCGGGCTCGAAGCGGCTAAGGCGGCGGGACACGACCTGTCCAAGATTCATTCGGTGGCATCATTTTTCGTATCGCGGGTCGACACTGAAATCGACAAGCGCCTGGAGAAAATTGCCTCTGATGACGCGCTGGCGTTGCGCGGCCAGGCCGGCGTTGCCAACGCCCGCCTCGCTTATGCGGCATATCAGGAAGTGTTCGTCGGTGGCGATCGTTTCGCACCGCTCGAGGCCGACGGCGCGCGGGTACAGCGGCCGCTATGGGCATCGACCGGCGTGAAGAACCCGGACTACTCCGACACGCTTTACGTGACCGAGCTGGTTGCGCCGAACACCGTGAACACCATGCCGGAGCCGACCATTGACGCGGTCGCCGACCACGGCGTCGTCACCGGCGACACCGTCACCGGGACCGCGTCAGCCGCTCAGGAAGTCTTCGACAAGCTCGAGGCCGTCGGCATCGACTTGACCGATGTATTCCTGGTACTGGAGAACGAAGGCGTCGAGAAGTTCGAAGCCTCATGGAAAGAACTGCTGGACGAGACCGAAAAGCAGCTCCACTCAGCCGACAAATGAGCCCAGCCGGAACCCGGGCGGACTCCGGGCAATGGCGAAACCCGTTGCGGGACAAGTGCGATAAGCGGCTGCCGAAAATCGCCGGACCGTGTGCTGTAGTGATCTTCGGTGTGACGGGCGACCTCGCCCGCAGGAAGGTGGTCCCGGCCATCTACGACCTGGCCAACCGCGGTTTGTTGCCGCCCAACTTCGCTCTGGTGGGGTTCGCCCGTCGCGACTGGGACGACGCAGCCTTCGCCGAGGAAGTACAGCAGGTCGTCAAAGAGCACTCCCGAACGCCGTTCCGTCAGGTGATCTGGGATCGGCTCGCCGACGGATGCCGTTTCGTGGAAGGAACATTCGACGACGACGCCGCGTTCGCGCGGCTGGCCGAGGTCTTGGACAAGCTCGATGCCGAGCGGGGTATCGGCGGCAATCACGCATTCTATTTCGCCATTCCGCCCAAGAGTTTCCCGACGGTCTGCGAGCAGCTGAACAAGTCCGGGTTGGCCCTAGCTCACGACGACAGCTGGAGCCGGGTTGTCATCGAGAAGCCGTTCGGTCACGACCTGGACAGTGCCCGCGATCTCAACCAAGTGGTCAACAGCGTCTTTCCCGAGAATTCGGTCTTTCGCATCGACCACTACCTGGGCAAGGAGACGGTGCAGAACATCTTGGCGCTGCGCTTCGCCAATCAGCTGTTCGACCCGATCTGGAACGCGCACTACGTTGATCACGTCCAGATCACCATGGCCGAAGACATCGGCCTGGGTGGTCGCGGCGGCTACTACGATGGCATCGGCGCCGCACGCGATGTGATCCAAAACCATCTGATGCAGCTGCTGGCATTGACCGCGATGGAAGAGCCGATCACTTTTAACCCCGCCGAGCTGCAGACCGAGAAGATCAAGGTGCTGTCGTCCATTCAGCTGGCAGAGCCGTTGGACGAAACCACTTCCCGGGGCCAGTACACCGCTGGCTGGCAGGGCGGCGAGCGTGTCGTCGGACTGCTCGAAGAGGCTGGCTTCTCCAAAGATTCGACCACCGAGACGTTCGCGGCCATCACTTTGGATGTGAACACCCGCCGCTGGGCCGGAGTGCCATTCTATCTGCGGACCGGAAAACGGTTGGGCCGCAGGGTCACCGAGATCGCGTTGGTGTTCAAGAAGGCGCCTCATCTTCCGTTCGACGCGACCATGACCGAAGAGTTGGGCGCCAACGCCCTGGTGATTCGCGTACAGCCCGACGAGGGTGTCACGTTGCGATTCGGGTCCAAGGTGCCCGGCAGCATGGAAGTTCGCGACGTCAACATGGACTTCTCCTATGGTTCGGCGTTCGCCGAGGAATCCCCCGAGGCCTACGAGCGGCTGATCCTCGACGTGCTGCTCGGCGAGCCGTCCCTGTTTCCGGTCAACGCCGAAGTCGAATTGGCTTGGGAGATACTGGATCCGGCGCTCGACTGCTGGGCCGAACACGGCCAACCCGATCCCTACGAAGCAGGCACCTGGGGTCCGGCATCAGCATTCGAGATGCTGCGCCGCACCGGCCGGGAATGGCGGCGACCGTGATTGTCGAATTGCCGGGCACAAGCACCACCGAGATCAACAAGAAGCTCAACGAATTGCGCGAGAAGACCGGCGCGGTGACCCTCGGCCGGGTGCTGACCTTGGTGATCGTCCCGGACAGCGAGGCGCTGCTCGAAGAGTCCATCGACGCCGCCAACGCTGCCAGCCATGAACACCCCAGCCGGGTGATCGTGGTGACGACCGGCGACGCCGATGCCAGCGACGCACGCCTGGACGCCCAACTGCGGGCCGGTGGCGACACCGGCGCCTCCGAAGTCGTGGTACTTCGGCTGTCGGGTCCGCTGGCCGGACACCACAGCAACGTCGTCATACCGTTCCTGCTGCCGGATATCCCCGTAGTGGCGTGGTGGCCGGACATCGCTCCGGCCGTCCCTGCGCAGGATCCTCTGGGCCAGTTAGCGATTCGACGTATCACCGACGCGACCAACTGCACCGACCCGTTGGCCGCGATCAAAAGCAGGCTGGCCGGTTACACCCCGGGCGACACCGATCTGGCCTGGAGCCGGATCACCTACTGGCGCGCGCTACTCGCGTCGGCGATCGATCAGCCGCCCCACGAGCCGATCACCTCGGCGGTCGTCTCCGGGCTCAAGACCGAACCCGCACTCGACGTCCTCGCCGGTTGGCTGGCCAGCCGCATCGACGGACCCGTCCGCCGGGCCGTCGGCGAACTCAAAGTCGAGCTGGTGCGCCCCACCGAGACTGTGACGCTCAGCAGACCACAAACGGGGGTCACCGCGACGC
Source organism: Mycobacterium sp. (assembly GCF_036488105.1). Lineage (GTDB taxonomy): Bacteria > Actinomycetota > Actinomycetes > Mycobacteriales > Mycobacteriaceae > Mycobacterium. Next base: position 6,152 of record NZ_DASXHW010000172.1, read on the forward strand.
TGAGTCGCAGCGGCAAGCCCGACGCGCTGGTTCCGCTGCAACGCCGAGACGTCCCTGAGTGCCTGGCCGAAGACCTTCGGCGACTGGATGCCGACACCATCTATTTTTCAGCCTTAGAGGGCATCGATCGGGTGGAGTACGCATGAGCACCTCGGTAGAAACGTTCACCGACAGCGACGGACTGGTTGCTGCGGCGGGCGAGCGATTGATCGACGTCGTCAACGCTGCCATCGCCGCGCGCGGGCGGGCCCTCGTCGTGCTGACCGGAGGCAGCAACGGCAACCGGCTGATGCGTTTCCTCGCCGCAGAATCCACGCGGATCGACTGGACCAAGGTGCATCTGTTCTGGGGCGACGATCGATACGTCACCGAAGACGACGACGAGCGCAACGAGAAGCAGGCCCGCGCGGAATTGCTGGATCACATCGACATTCCGGCGCGCAACGTGCACGCCATGCCGGCCGCTGACGGGGAATTCGGCACCGACCTCGCCGCCGCCGCGCTGGCCTACGAGCAGCTCCTCGCCGCGAATGCCGAACCGGGCGACCCCGCACCGAATTTCGACGTTCACCTGCTCGGCGTCGGGCCGGAAGGACACATCAATTCGCTGTTCCCGGACACTCCCGCGGTACGCGAGACAAACCGGATGGTGGTCGATGTCGAGGATTCGCCCAAGCCCCCACCGCTACGAATTTCGTTGACGCTCCCCGCGATCCAGCGGTCCCGCGAGGTATGGCTGTTGGTGTCCGGCGCCGAGAAAGCCGAAGCGGTCGCCGCCGCCGTCGGTGGCGCCGACCCGGTGTCGGTACCGGCGGCCGGCGCCATCGGTCGTGAGCACACGGTCTGGTTCCTCGACACCGGGGCCGCCAGCGAGTTGCCCTCTTAGCCCGGCCGCCGCTGCGCCTGCGCGTCGGCGTAACCGCGCCGGTAGTCCTGTAGCTGTTGGATGGTGCTGGGCAACGCCGCGCGCCTGATCGCCGCGGCGCAGTAGTGGTCACGGTCTCGTCGATGCATACCCATCAGATGGGTATCCGGTTCCACGGGTTCCCGCGAGCGCCATAATGGCGGCATGGCAGATAAAAGCGCCGGCGATCGCCCAGCGCGGCAGCGGATCAAGACGCTCACTCAGGCGGCGATGAACGCCGACGTCACCGTCAACCAGCTGGAAGACGTGCTGGGCGGCCTCGGCGACACATTGGGCGACTTGAACACCTCGCTGTCGAATTTGAACAGCGCGATCGGCCGCCTCGACGACGGGCTTGACCACTTCGAGGCCACCCTCGGCAGGATTGACGACCTGATGAGGCGACTGGTGACGCTGGTGGCGCCGGTCGAGGCGATTGTCGAACGCATCGACTACATGGTCGGCGTCGGGGAGACCGTGATGTCGCCGCTGTCGGTCACCGAACACGCAGTCCGCAACGCATTCAACGCCTTACGCAATCGCGGTACCCGCTAGACCGTGCCGCATCCCGAACGCCTACCGGATGACACCGGGTTGGACGACGCACCCACGACCTGTTCCGGCTCAAATCGGCGGCGTGGCGCGGGCCGACGGGCCCTGTAGCCTCAATTACGCCCGCCGCTGACGTCACATCAGCCACCTGTGCACCAGGAACTCCGTATACACATGGCTGTGGAAACGAAGGCGTATGTGATATCGCCCGCGCTGATATCACATACGCCTTGAATCACCGAAGCAACTAGTCCTTCAGTCAGCGACTAAAGGGTGTGGTGAGACTTCTGAGGCTTGTCACGCCTAACCGCTGTTGCGCAATGCGCTAGCCAACCCGTTCATCGTCAACAGGATTCCGCGCTGTACCAGCTCGTCGTCGTCGCCGGAGCGGTATCGCCGCAACAGCTCGACCTGCAGGTGGTTCAACGGCTCCAGATACGGGAAACGATTGAATACCGACCGGGCCAGCGCCGGGTTGTCGGCGAGCAAATTGTCCTGGCCGGTGATCAGCTTGTGCGCGTTGATGCTTCGCTGGTGCTCGGCAGCGATCTTGTCGAACACCCGCCGCCGCAACGAGGTGTCTTCGACCAATTCGGCATAGCGAGCGGCCAGGCCCAGATCGGTTTTCGCGAGCACCTGCGCCATGTTCGACAGCACGGTCTGGAAGAACGGCCACCGCTGATACAGGTCACGCAATTTTTCCAGGCGTCCGTCGTCGCCGGCGATCCAGCCCTCGATAGCCGAGCCGGTCCCGTACCAACCGGGCAGCATCACCCGTGACTGGCTCCACGCCATCACCCACGGAATCGCCCGCAGGTCGGCGATCGACGACGTCGGTTTGCGCGACGCGGGCCGACTGCCGACATTGAGCGAACCGATCTCGCTGACCGGGGTGGACTGCAGGAAGTAATCGACGAAACCTTCGGTGTCGTGCACCAATTCGGAGTAGGCGCGCTGCGCACGGTCGGCCAGCTCATCAAGAATTTCATAGGCCGGCTCGGCGGCGTCGCCGAGCCCTTCGACATCGAGCAGGGTCGACTCCAGAGTGGCCGCCAGCAAGGTCTCCAGGTTGCGCTGAGCCATCTGCGGCTCGGCGTATTTGGCGGCGATCACTTCCCCTTGTTCGGTCAGCCGCAGCGATCCGTTCACCGCTCCCGGCGGTTGGGCGAGGATGGCTTGATAGCTTGGCCCCCCACCTCGGCCGACCGTGCCACCGCGGCCGTGGAAGAGCCGCAACCGAATTCCGGTTTTGCGTGCCGATTCGACGAGGTCGAGTTCGGCCCGGTATAGCGCCCAGTTGGCGGCCAGGTAGCCGCCGTCCTTGTTGGAGTCGGAGTAGCCGAGCATGATCTCTTGGCTGTCGCCGCGGGCGCGCACGATGCTCTGGTAGACGGGAAGGTCAAGTGCCGCTTCGAGAATCGATGCGCCACGGCGGAGGTCGTCGATCGTCTCGAAAAGCGGGACGATGCCCACCGGGCAGTACGGCTCGCCACCGGAGGCGTCGAGCAGCCCGCATTCCTTCAGCAGGATCCCGGCCTCCAGGAGATCGGAGACCGAGCGACACATCGAGATGATGTAGTTGGGTACCGCGGGTGGACCGTAGATGGCGACAGCGCGTGCGGCAGCGGTGATGATTGCGAGTTCTTTGCGGGCCAATTCCGACAGTTGTTCGCGGTCGCCGACCAGCGGCCGTCGGGTGCTCAGCTCGTCGGCCAGGAGGTTGACCCGTTCGTCTTCGCTCAGCGAACAGTAGTCGGGATGCACGCCGGCCCAAGCCAGCAATTCGGCGACCACTTCTTCATGGACGTCGGAGTTCTGCCGCATGTCCAGACCGGACAGGTGAAAACCGAAGACGTGCAGGGCTTCCCGCAGCCGGGCCAGCCGGTCGTCGGCCAGCAACGCGCTGCCGTTGGCGCGCAGTGAGGCGTCGACGGTGTTGAGGTCGGCCAGCATCTCCCCCGGCGTTGAATACGGCGCCAAGCCCAGGTCGAGCAGGTCATCCGGCTGTTGGTCAAGGATGTGCGCCGCGGTGGCGGTCAGCCGGCCGTGGATGACGCGCAGGGCGCGGCGGTACGGCTCATCTCCACGGGCGGGCTCGTCGCAGGCTTCAGCCAGCGCAGCCAGGTCGTCGGTGACAGCGACGAGTCGTGCCGACATCGACAGCTCTTGTTGCAGCGCGCTCAGCTCGGCGGCGTAGCGACCCAACGCGGTGTAGGCCGCGCTGCCGGTGGCCAGTCGCACGACGTCGGCGGTGACGTTCGGGTTGCCGTCACGGTCGCCGCCGATCCACGACCCCGGTCGCAGGATGGGTTCGGTGAGCAGGTCGGCGTCGGGCCACCGGCGACGCAGGGCATCGCGGACTTCGGCGTTGACTTTCGGCACGACGTCGAAAAACGCTGCCTGGTAATACCGCAAGCCGACCGCGATCTCGTCCGAGATCTGCAGGCGCGACAGCCGAACCAGCGCGGTCTGCCACAGCGTGAGCACTTGGCGGCGCAACTCGGTGTCGATGTTGCCGCCGTCGTCGGTTTCGGTGACGCCGTGCGCGTGCAGCCGCATCAGCTGGGTGATGTGGTGCTGGGCGTCGAACACGGTGCGGCGACGGGTCTCGGTCGGATGGGCGGTGATGACCGGAGAGACCAGCGCGCCGGCGAGTGACTCCGCGACGGTCGCGGCGTCGAGATGCGCGGAGTCGAGCTTTTGATAGGTGGCGGCCAGGGTGCTGTCCTGCGGCGGATCGCCGGCTTTGACGTGGATGGCCCGGCGGCGTTCCCGGTGGATGTCCTCGGCGACGTTGGCCAACAACGCGAAGTGACTGAACGCGCGGATCACCGGGATCGCTCGGTGGATCTCGATGCCGTCGAACATCTGCGCCACCTCGGCGCGCTCGATCTCCGAACGACGCACCCGGAAGGACGCGATCCGGGCCCGCTCGACCAAATCGAAGACCTCGTCGCCGTTCTGCTCGCGGACGGTGTCGCCGAGGATGGTGCCGAGCAGCCGAATGTCGTCGCGCATTGGCTCGGTGGCCTCGCGGCCTATACGGGTGCGTTGTACCGCGCCGAAGGGCTCGAGCGAGTCGGGTGCTTCAGCCATACCTACCAGTATCGGGGCGGTTGGCCGTCTTCGCCTTTCGTGGGCTCAGGCGTTGTATTTGATCCGCAGCGCCACAGCGACGATGGCGACCAGCCAGATGCCGACGACGAACAACGTCAGCCGGTCAAGGTTCTTTTCCACCACGGTCGACCCGGACAGGCTGGACTGCACACCGCCGCCGAACAGGGTCGACAGACCGCCACCCTTGGCGCGGTGCAACAGCACCAGCAGCACTGTCAGGATGCTGGTGGCCACCAGGGTGATCTGCAGAGCCAATTCCATGGCCCATACCTTACCGGCCTGCGATCGGCCGGTTCAGACCGGCGCTAGGGGATGTACGGGCCGATGGTCTGTGTGTCGTGGACGTAGTCGAGGTAGATCTCGTGGTTCAGGAACGGCGCGACACCGCTGTCGATCGAGGTGCCACTCACCGACGTCGGCACCTCGCCGCTTCCCACGGTGTACTGGTACAGCTCGGTGCCGCCCTGGCTGGTGTAGACCGTGATAACGGTTCCCGGTGCCGCAGAGAGGCTTGACGGGATGGTTCCGAACACACCACCGGAGTCGACATCGTCGGACACCGATTTACCAGTCGTTACGCCGCTGTTCGTTACGGTTTCGTACAAGCTACTGATCGGCGCACCGGAAACCGTGGTTCCGCCCGTTATCGGGTCGGTGGAACCGACGATCAGCTCGTTCCCCGGGACATTGACGGTCACGCCGCCGAAGCTCTCAAACGGGCTGGTGGTCGGACCAGCGGTGTTTTCTCCGATCCCCAGGATGCCATTGACGCTGTTACTGGTGAGGAAGCTCTGGAAGGCATCGTTAGTGAAAAGGCTCCCGAAGTTGCTCGGGTCCCACGAGTAAACCTCGACGTCGACGGGTCCATCAGTGTTGAGGCCGGTGCCGCCCAAGTAATCGACCGGGACGTTGTTGTAGGTCAGGTAGAGGTAGTCGACCCCGCCGCTATAGCCGCTCTCACTGATGCCCGTGGGAGTCCCCAGCGCGTAGATGGCCTCAAGCTGGGTGAAAAAGTTCGATCCGAAGTCGGTGTAGGGGACGACAAGACCGCTGGACCCGGTGTCGACCAGCAGCGGCACTGAGCTGCCGCCGTCGATGGAGGCGTTGACGGCCGGCTCAGTCGCAGGACTCCCCAAGACCGTCAGCGGGATATCGTAAGTACCCGTGGTCGGGTCGGACGCCGCTGCGACGGCCGCCGCAGGCTCTGCGGCCGACGGCAACGCCAGGTCGATCGAGTTCAGGCTGGCGAGGAAGCTGTCGCTCCAGCTGGTCAGGTCGAGCGCGGCAGCCGGGTCAAAGGCGCTAAGCGAGTCGGTCAGCGACGTCAGAATCGGCTGGATGATCGGGTCGATAAGAGCGTCGAAGTCGGCCTTCGCAGGCGCGGCCGAGCCGGTCGCCATCGCTGCCGCGGCGAGAAATACGCCGGCACTTGCGCCCATCCCGACCAGCAGACGGCGACCTACATTGGCGCTGCGTGCCTGCTTACCGTCGCGACCAGCCATTCAATCCCCCAAGGGCGTGTAGGTGGAGTTGCCTAACCAGCGGACCTTAACGGTCCTGTGTTTCTTTCAGGTTGCCTTAAGCTAAACGCGACCCCACCGTGCCCGCAACCGGTACGCGCCGTTTTCTACGGCAGCGGGCCGCCGGCCGCGATCGCGGACAGCGTCGCGAACTGTTCGCCGTCCAGCGACGCGCCACCGACCAAGGCGCCATCGACATCTTCCTGCGCGACGATGTCGCCGATGTTCTTGGCATTCACCGAGCCGCCGTAGAGCACCCGGACGGTGTCGGCGATCTGCGGCGACGCCAGCGAGCCCAGCTCCTTGCGGATCGCCGCGCACACCTCTTGTGCGTCGGCGGCGCTGGCCACCCGCCCGGTACCGATCGCCCACACGGGCTCGTAGGCGATGACGGTCTGGCCGATCTGCTCGGCCGACAATCCAGCCAGCGACCCGCGCAGCTGGTTCTGGCAGTGGCTGACGTGCTCGCCGGCCTCGCGGGCTTCTAGGTGTTCGCCGATGCACACGATCGGCGTCAGCTCGTGCTTGAGCGCCGCAGCGGCTTTCGCGGCCACCAGCGCGTCGTCCTCGTCGTGGTAGGTGCGCCGCTCGGAGTGACCGACCACGGCGAAGCGGCAACCCAGCTTGGCCAGGAAAGCCCCACTGATCTCGCCGGTGTAGGCACCGGAGTCGTGCTGCGACAGGTCCTGCGCGCCGTAGGTGAGCCGCAGCTTGTCGCCGTCGACCAGGGTCTGCACGCTGCGTAGGTCGGTGAACGGCGGAATCACCGCGACATCGACCTTGTCGAAGTATTTGTCCGGTAGCGAGAACGCGATCTTCTGCACCAGCGCGATCGCTTCGAAGTGGTTGAGGTTCATCTTCCAGTTGCCGGCTATCAGCGGCTTGCGGCTCATCGTCGTCCTTCGCTCAAGTACTCAACACTTCGAGGCCGGGCAGCGTCTTGCCTTCAAGGTATTCCAGCGATGCCCCGCCGCCCGTGGAAATGTGGGAGAAGCCGTCGTCGGGCAGGCCCAGCGCCCGCACCGCGGCAGCCGAGTCGCCGCCACCCACCACGCTGAAGGCGCCCTTCGCGGTCGCGGCAGCGATCACTTCGGCCACGCCCTTGGTGCCCGCGGCGAATGCCGGGAACTCGAAGACCCCCATCGGGCCGTTCCAGAAGATGGTCTCCGCGTTGCCCAGCAGTTTGGTGAACCGGATTACCGACCCCGGTCCGATGTCCAAGCCCATCTTGTCTTCCGGAATTGCATCGGCAGCAACAACTTTCGACGGCGAATCGGCGGCGAACTTGTCGGCCACCACGATGTCGACCGGGAGCCGGATGACGTCGGCGTAGGTGTCGAGTAGTTGCCGGCAGGTGTCGATCATCTCGGTCTGCAGCAGCGACGTGCCCACAGAAAGGCCCATTGCGGCGAGGAACGTGTAGCACATGCCGCCGCCGATCACGATGCTGTCGGCTTTGGTGGCCAGTTGCTCGATTACACCGAGCTTGTCGGAGACTTTAGATCCGCCGAGGATGACCGCGTAGGGCCGCTTCGTCGAACCGGTCAGCCGCTCGAGCACGCCGACCTCTTCGGCGACCAGCTTGCCCGCGTAGTGAGGCAGCAGCGTCGCGACGTCATAGACCGACGCCTGCTTGCGGTGCACCACCCCGAACCCGTCGGAGACGAAAGCACCTGTCGGCCCGACCAATTCAGCAAGCTCTTTGGCCAGCGCCAGCCGCTCCCCGTCGTCCTTGCTGGTTTCCCGCGGGTCGAAACGGACGTTTTCCAGCAGCAGAACGTCCCCGTCGGCCAGGTGCCCGGCATGAGCCCGCGCGTCAGCGCCCACGACGTCGTCGGCCAACTGCACGTCCTTGCCCAGCTGGTCACCCAGCGCCGCGGCAACCGGGGCCAGCGACAGCTTCAGATCGGGTTCGCCGGCGGGGCGTCCCAGGTGGGCGGTGACGACCACTTTGGCGCCGCCGTCCGCCAGCGCCTTGATCGTGGGCACCGACGCGGTGATACGGCCGGGATCGGTGATGACACCGTCGTTAAGCGGCACGTTCAGATCGGATCGAACCAGCACGCCTCGACCCGAAACGCCCTGCGCGAGAAGGTCGTCCAGGGTAGGGATAGACACGACTACAGCGACTTGCCGACCAGCGCGACCAAATCAACGAGGCGGTTGGAGTAGCCCCACTCGTTGTCGTACCAGGACACCACCTTGGCCTGGTTGTCGATCACCTTGGTCAGGCCCGAGTCGAAGATCGAGCTGTGCGGGTCGGTGACGATGTCGCTGGAGACGATCGGGGCGTCGTAGTACTTGAGGATGCCCTTCATCGGCCCGTCGGCGGCAGCCTTCATCGCGGCGTTGATCTGCTCCGCAGTGGCCGACTTAGACAACTCGGCGGTCAAGTCGGTGACCGAGCCGGTCGGAATCGGGACCCGCAGGGCGTATCCGTCCAGCTTGCCCTTGAGCTCGGGCAGTACCAGGCCGATTGCCTTGGCCGCACCGGTAGAGGTCGGCACGATGTTCAGCGCCGCGGCCCGGGCCCGTCGCAGATCCTTGTGCGGACCGTCCTGCAGGTTCTGGTCCTGGGTGTAGGCGTGGATCGTGGTCATCAGGCCCTTGACGATGCCGAACTCGTCGTTGAGCACTTTGGCAATCGGCCCAAGGCAGTTCGTGGTGCACGACGCGTTGGAGATGATGTTCTGGCTGCCGTCGTACTTGTCGTCGTTGACGCCCAGCACGATGGTGATGTCCTCGTCGGTCGCCGGCGCGGAGATGATCACCTTCTTGGCTCCGGCGTCCAGGTGGCCCTTGGCCTTGGCGGCATTGGTGAAAATGCCGGTGGACTCGACGACGACGTCGACGCCGAGGTCACCCCAGGGCAACGCGGCCGGCCCTTCCTTGACCTCCAGCGCCTTGATCTTGGCGTTGCCCACGACGATGGTGTCCTCGCCCTCGAGGCTGACGTCATAGGGCAGCCGGCCCAGGATCGAGTCGAACTTCAGCAGATGCGCCAATGTCGCGTTGTCGGTCAGGTCGTTTGCCGCGACCAACTCGATCTCGGTGTCGGCGCCCGCGGCCTGCTGCTCCAGCAAGGCCCGGTAGAAGTTGCGTCCGATTCGGCCGAAGCCGTTGATGCCTACCCGGACCGTCACGTGTATCTCCTTCTCGGCTGACGAAATACTCGCCGCCAGCCTAGTAGCTGCGACAATGCGGAGCGAATCCGGTGGTTTGGGTCACGCCGGTACCCCTGCTCATACCGGGTGGACGGGTAACTGGTCCTCGGGTTCGGGCCACGGCTGACGGGCCAGCATGTCGTCGACGGAAACGTAGCCTTCCTCGATCAACCCGGTCTTCGCGTCAACAATGCGGTACCACTGCTTTTTCGTCTGGATCGGTTGCCCTTCCAGGATGATCACCCGCAGATCACCCTCGTCCAACTGGCAGCGCCGCTGGACCGCCTGCACCAGTTGCTCGTTGTGCAGGTGGCCTTCGCCGAAGTTCCAGCCGATCAGCGGCCCGGCAACGGTTTCACCCTCCCGTAGCACGTAGTCCGCCTCATTCTCCAGTGCACGAGCCAGTAGTCCGTTAAGCGCGCGGCCGTGGACGTGCATGGAACGGAAGGCTCGGGCTTTGTCGCTGATGATCTCGGCGGTGGCCGGGTCGTAGAGCTTGGCAATCTGTTTGGCGGTCAGCGCTGAGCTCTTGATGACGTCGGCATCGACCTTGTCCTCAACGCCGTCGCGGAAGCACCACACA
>NZ_DASXHW010000193.1:0-3129 GCF_036488105.1 Mycobacterium sp.
GTCCGAGTGTCGCGTATTGATCCAGAGGCATGATGATGGCTTTCTGGTAGATTGTTCGGTTATGCGTTTGTTCATATCTAAACTAGTTCACAACTGAACGATCCGGCAAGTCGATGTCTGATGCGGCCAAGATCTGGTCCCTGAACTACCGGGTGCTGTTGTCGGTCATCTCCCGCGCTGAGGACGATATCTGCGCGTTGGGCCTGGAGACGAAGGAACTGCTCCTGCTCGCCGAGATCGATGAGCATCCCTACCCGGCCGAACTCGCCACGACGTTGAACATGCCCAAGGCGACGGTCACCGCATACCTGAAGCGACTGGAGGCGGCGGGCTTCGTGAGTCGCGAGATCGATCCGTCCGATCTGCGCCGCCATCGCTTGCTACTCACCGCGACCGGACGCAAGGCCGCCACCGGCGGTATGTCGGTGCTGTCCGAGGAGTTCGACAAGCGCCTGTCGCGTCTCACTGCCGTCCAGCGCAAAGAGTTCAAGGGTCTGCTGGAACGAATTGTCTGACTGCCTCCACTAGAGTGACGTCTCGTGCGCGTTCTGGTGATCGGCTCCGGTGCCCGCGAACATGCCCTCTTGCTGGCCTTGCGCACCGATCCACAGGTCGAGGCGGTGGCCATCGCTCCCGGCAATGCCGGCACGGCCGCAATCGCCGACCAGCACGACGTCGATATCACCTCGGGCGACGACGTCGTCGCGCTGGCCCGCGAGATCCGGGCCGACCTGGTGGTCATCGGCCCCGAGGTTCCGTTGGTACTCGGGGTGGCCGACGCTGTTCGCGACGCCGGCATTGCCTGCTTCGGGCCCAGCAAGGCGGCGGCCGAGATCGAAGGATCCAAAGCCTTCGCCAAAGACGTGATGGCGGCTGCCGGTGTGCGTACCGCGTCCAGTGAGATCGTCGACAGCCCCGCATGTTTGGACGCAGCGCTGGACCGATTCGGGCCGCCGGCCGGCGACCGCGCCTGGGTAGTCAAAGACGATCGGCTGGCCGCCGGCAAGGGTGTGGTGGTCACGCCGGACCGCGACGCGGCCCGCGCTCATGCCGCGGGACTGCTCGAATCCGGGCACCCGGTGCTGCTGGAGTCCTTCCTCGACGGCCCGGAGGTGTCGCTGTTCTGTGTCGTCGACGGCGAGACCGTCGTGCCGTTGCTGGCGGCGCAGGACTTCAAGCGCGTCGGCGTGGGCGACACCGGACCTAACACCGGAGGCATGGGCGCCTACGCGCCGGTGCCATGGCTGCCTCCAGACATGTACCGAGCGATGGTCACCGATATCGCCGAACCCGTTGCGGCGGAGATGGTCCGGCGCGGCAGCCCGTTTTCCGGATTGCTGTACGCCGGTCTGGTGGTCACGTCCTACGGGCCCGCGGTGATCGAATTCAACTGCCGATTCGGCGATCCGGAGACACAGTCGGTGCTCGCGCTGCTCGAGTCACCACTGGGCCAGCTGCTCAACGCCGCGGCGACCGGCACACTGGCAAGCTTCGGTGAACTGAAGTGGCGCGACGGTGCAGCCGTGACGGTGGTGCTGGCCGCCGAGCACTATCCCGGCAAGCCGCGGGTTGGCGACGCGATCGTCGGCTCGGATGGCGACGGCGTTCTGCATGCCGGAACCACTCGAGGCGACGACGGCGCGATCGTATCGTCGGGCGGCCGCGTCCTGTCGGTGGTGGGAACTGGACCCGATTTAGCCGCGGCCCGTTCAGCAGCCTACGAGATCCTCGGATCAATTCGGTTGCCCGGAAGCCACTTTCGCACCGACATCGGCCTGGCGGCCGCCGAAGACAAGATCCGTATCTAGAAGCCGGCTGCCTGGCCGTCGCGGCGAGGGTCGCTGACCGCCAGATATCCGTCGTCGAGCCGCCAGATCGCCTGGCAACTGCCGAATTGGTTGTAGTCGTCGGTGGTGACGAATTGATGGCCCCGGCGCTGAAGTTCGTCCAGCGTCGACGGCGGAAACCCTGGCTCACAACACACCTGAAGACCGTGCGCCCAGCGGAACCGCGGGCCGTCACAGGCCGCCTGTGGATTCTGGCCGTGGTCGACGATGCGTCCCACCACCTGCACATGACCCTGGGGTTGCATGGGGCCGCCCATCACCCCGAAGCTCATCACCGCAGCGCCGTCCTTGGTCAGAAAACCCGGGATGATGGTGTGGTACGGCCGCTTACCCGGTCCTACTTGGTTCGGATGCCCTCGTTGCACAGCAAAATCCGCGCCGCGGTTTTGCAGCGCTATCCCGGTGCCGGGCACCACGACGCCTGAGCCGAAACCCATGTAGTTCGACTGGATCATCGACACCATGGCGCCCGAGGCGTCCGCGGCGGTGAGATACACCGTGCCCCCGCGCGGTGTACCGGCAGAGGCCGGCCTGGCCCGGTCCCGATCGATCAGCGTCGCGCGCTCGCGCAGGTAATCCTTATCGAGCAGGCTCTGGGGGTTCACCGTCATGTGTTCGATGTCGGACACGTAGGCCTGTGCGTCGGCGAACGCGAGCTTCACCGCTTCGATCTGCAGATGCACGCGGTCGGCGGAATCCACTGGAAGCGCAGCCATGTCGAACTGTTCGAGAATTCCGAGGGCGATCAAGGCAACGATGCCCTGGCCGTTGGGCGGAATCTCGTGCACGGTGTACCCGCGGTAGTCCCCAGAGATCGTGCCGACCCAGTCAGCGCGATGCGCCGCGAGATCGCCGGCTCGCATGGCACCGCCGTTAGCCGACGAGTGGGCTTCGAGTGTGGCCGCCAGATCTCCGCGATAGAACGTCTCGCCCTTGGTGGCTGCGATCGCCTCGAGCGTGACGGCGTGGTCAGGCAACCTGACCAGCTCGCCGGGATACGGCGGCCGGCCGCCGGGCATGAACGCTTCGGCAAACCCCGGCTGGGACTCGAACAGCGGCACTTGCGCCGCCCACTGGTCCGCGATGCTCGGTGACAGCAGAAAGCCGTTGCGAGCGTAGGAGATTGCCGGCCCGAAGAGCCGCTCGAACGGCAGCTTCCCGAATTTTGTGTGCAACTCGACCCAGGCGGACACCGCACCGGGAACGGTGACGGAATTCCAGCCGAGCGTAGGAACGCCCTTGTCGCCGAAATACTCCGGCGTCCACGCCGCGGGGGAGCGGC
>NZ_DASXHW010000232.1:0-18658 GCF_036488105.1 Mycobacterium sp.
CCGCCTGCAACCCGGTGCCACACGCCTGCTGCAGGTCGAACGCCGGCGTGTAGGACGACAGCGCGGACCCGAGCACGCATTCGCGCATCAGGTTGAAGTCGCGGCTGTGTTTGAGGACGGCGCCGCCGATCACCGCACCCAGCCGCTCACCGGACAGACCGAACCGGTCGACCAGCCCGCCTAGTGCGGCGGTGAACATGTCCTGGTTGGACGCCTCGGCGTAAGCGCGGTCCGAGCGCGCGAACGGGATCCGATTGCCACCCAGCACAGCGACGCGGCGCATGGAGCGTGAAGAGGAGGTGTCAGAAGCCACGCTTATCTCCGTCAGTTGTTGGTTATCCGGTGTTGGGAGCCATACTACTCACCGTTCTTACTCTGGAGTAAGTTAGCTCTCGACTACGGTACTGGTACCCCAAACCACGGAAGGCAACTCAGTGGCACCCGATCTATTCTCCCAAGTCGTCAACTCCGGGCCGGGCTCGTTTCTCGCCAAGCAACTCGGTGTGCCGCAGCCCGAGAAACTTCGTCGCTACCGGGCCGGTGAACCGCCGCTGGCCGGGTCGCTACTGATCGGCGGCGAGGGCCGGCTGGTCGAGCCGCTGCGGGCGGCGCTGGACACCGACTACGACGTGGTGGGCGCCAATCTCGGTGGGCGCTGGGCCGATTCATTCGGCGGGCTCGTTTTCGACGCCACCGGCATCACCGCCCCGGCGAAGCTGACGGCGCTGCACGAGTTCTTCACCCCGCTGCTGCGCAACGTCGGCCATTCCGGTCGTGTCGTCGTCATCGGCACCACGCCCGACGAAGCCGCGAGCACCGATGAGCGGATCGCGCAGCGTGCGCTGGAGGGTTTCACCCGCTCGTTGGGCAAGGAGCTACAGCGTGGCGCCACCGTCGCGCTGGTCTACCTGTCCGCCGACGCCAAACCCGCCGCCACCGGACTCGAGTCGACCCTGCGATTCCTGCTGTCGGCCAAATCGGCCTACGTCGACGGGCAGGTGTTCCACGTCGGCGCCGCAGATTCCACGCCGCTCAAGGATTGGGACCGGCCGCTGGACGGCAAGGTGGGCATCGTGACCGGTGCCGCGCGCGGCATCGGCGCGACGATCGCCGAGGTGTTCGCCCGTGACGGGGCCCGCGTCGTGGCGATCGACGTGGAGTCCGCCGCAGAGGCTTTGGCCGAGACAGCCACCCGCGTCGGCGGCACGGCGCTGGCGCTCGACGTGACTGCCGACGACGCCGTAGACCGGATCACCGAGCATCTGCGTGAGCACTACGACGGCCACGCCGACATCCTGGTCAACAACGCCGGAATCACCCGCGACAAGTTGCTCGCGAACATGGATGACGCGCGGTGGAATTCCGTTCTGGCCGTCAACTTGCTTGCGCCGCAACGTCTTACCGAAGGCCTGGTCGGCAACGGCAGCATCGGCGACGGTGGCCGGATCATCGGCCTGTCGTCGATGGCCGGCATCGCGGGCAACCGCGGGCAGACCAACTACGCCACCACCAAGGCCGGCATGATCGGGCTGACGCAGGCGTTGGCGCCGAAGCTCGGCGAGAAGGGCGTCACGATCAACGCCGTCGCACCCGGGTTCATCGAAACCCAGATGACGGCCGCGATCCCACTGGCCACCCGCGAGGTGGGCCGTCGACTCAACTCCCTGTACCAGGGCGGACAACCGGTCGACGTGGCCGAGACGATCGCTTACTTCGCCAGCCCTGCGTCAAACGCGGTGACGGGTAACGTTATCCGCGTCTGCGGCCAGGCCATGCTGGGAGCGTGACGACCGTGACCCAACCAAGCGGCTTGAAGAACATGCTGCGCGCGGCGGCCGGGGCGTTGCCGTTCGTACCTCGTGGCGGCCAGTTGCCCACCCGGACAGTGACCGTCGACGATTTACCCATCGATCGTGCGAACGTGGCCGAATACGCCGCGGTCACCGGACTGCGTTACGGCGACGCGGTGCCGCTGACCTATCCGTTCGCGCTGACATTCCCGACGCTGATGTCGCTGGTGACCGGATTCGACTTTCCGTTCCCCGCAATGGGATCGGTCCATACCGAAAACCAGATCACCCAGTACCGACCGATCAAGGTGACCGACACGGTCAATATCGCGGTTCACGCTGAGAACTTGCGCGAACACCGTAAGGGCCTGCTGGTCGACCTGGTGACCGACGTCAGCGTCGGCAACGAGGTGGCGTGGCATCAGGTCACGACCTTTCTGCATCAGCAGCGCACCAGCTTGTCCGGCGAGCCCAAGCCGCCGCCGCAAAAGCAGCCGAAGCTGCCCGCGCCCAACGCGATTCTGCGGATAAGCCCGGGCCAGATCCGTCGCTACGCCGCCGTCGGTGGCGACCACAACCCGATCCACACCAACTCCGTCGGGGCCAAGCTGTTCGGATTCCCCACCGTCATCGCGCACGGAATGTTCAGCGCAGCAGCGGTATTGGCGAACCTTGAAGCCGCCATCCCCGACGCGGTGACCTATTCGGTGCGGTTCGGTAAACCCGTGCTGCTGCCCGCGAGCGTCGGCCTCTACGTGGATCAGGTGCAGGACGGCTGGGACCTCAGCTTGCGCAACCTCGCCAAGGGGTATCCGCACCTGACCGGCACGCTACGGGCGCTCTAGCCCCGGCCACGCTCGACCAGACGCAGCAACCCGTAGGCGCTCAAAGCGGCGACCAGGAAAACCAGCAGCAGCCACAGGGGAGGCCGAGCGAGTTCCCACACGAAGATTGCGGCCCAATATGGCGCGCGTTGAGTGATGGCCAACACGCCTGCTGCGCCGGCCATTGAGACCGCCGGAATGTGATATTGGGTTCCTGCCAGCGCGTTGACGGTCAGCACCAACAGTGTGCCTGCCGCGGCGCCGGTGGCCAGCGCGGGGGTGAGCATCCCGCCCCTCGCACCGGCGCGCAAGAACACTGCCGTCAGAAGGGGTTTCAGAACCAGGACTGCCGCCGCCGTTGTCAGGGTCATCCCGCCGGCGAGGGTTGTGCTCAGGATCGATTTGCCGTTGCCGGGCAGCTCGGGCCACCAACGTGAGCAGACACCGATCAGCAATCCCGCTCCGGCGATCGCCGGGATCAACAGCCACGATCGAGTCACTGCGGCCCGACGTGCCGATGCCATGAGGCGGTTGAACGCAAGTCCCAAGGCAAGGGTCAGCGGGGCCAACACCAGTGCATAACCGATCAGCCGATACGACACGTGGATGTTGGGCCAGTTCAGATTCGGCTGATCATGAGTGACGAACGAGGCAACCGCGACCGCCAGGCTGGAAGTGATCAACGCGGCACCCAGCGCTCGGGGATGCCAGGTTTTCAACATGATCCGCACCGCGAACAGCGCACCACCGAGCGGTACCGCGTACACCGCACCGAGTCCGGCGCCTGCCGCACAGGCCAGCAGGATCTCGCGGTCCCGTGCCGACAGCCGTTTCAGCCATCCCGTAGCGAAATCCCCTAGTGCCACCGCGAATTGGCGAGGTGCCACTTCACGGCCCAGCGACGCCCCAGAGCCGACGACCAACACCTGCAGCGCCGCGTCGAAAGCGAAGGGCAGCAGACGAATGCGCTCACGGTCGGCGATGGCCGCAGACAACGGCGGAACATCGGCCCGCGACCGCAGTAGCCACCACCCCAGCCCGGCAAGCGCTCCGCCGACCATCGGCCCCAGTGCTCGACGGACCGGGCTGCTGCCGGTCACCCCCTCCAACAATGATCCGAATGTGTAGTGATAGGTGAGATGTTCCAGGGCACGCAACAGCAGCGTCGTCGACAGCCCGGCGACACCGGCGAGCAGCCCGACAATGAGCACCGCACAAAAGAAGTCAATGTTGCGGCGGCCCATCACCGATCAACCGGATTCGGTCGAGGGTTCCGCCGCGTCTTTCTCGACCGGTTTGCCCTTCAGTCCGCGCCAGAACAGGTTGATCATCACTTCGGCCGCGCCGTCGACATCGGTGTCGCCGGTACTGAGCCGGGTCGCGATCGCCTCACCGGCCCCGACCAGCGCGACCGCGATCATCTCGAAGTCGGTGTCGGGTTCGGGATTCCGGGTGCCCGCCTGCAGGACTCGCACGACCAGGGCGATGATCCGTTCGCGTCCCTCCCGCACGGTGTGGGCGAACGCCTGCGAGTTGGTGGCTTGGGCGTACATCACGATCCACGACGCACGGTTGGCGTCGATGTAGCGCATGAACGCCACAATCGTGTTGTGCAGCAAGTCTCTCGGGCTCTGGTTGAGATCGATATCCTCGCGCACACCGTCGATGAATCGCGTCAGCTCGCGATCCAGGCACGCACCGAACAGTTCCTCTTTGGAGCCGTAATACAGGTACAGCATCGGCTTGGAGATCTCGGCCTTGGCTGCGATCGCGTCCATCGACGTGTCGTGATAGCCGTTGATGGAGAACATCTCAACCGCGGCATCCAGCATCTGCTGCTCTCGGACAGCACGGGGTAACCGCTTGGTACCACCTGCCATGCCGTCCCCTATCTAGCCGACATCAGCGCGCCTGTCGGCGAGACTGCGTCAACTCAGAGTAAGCAATGCACGGTCGCGCCGCCGGATTACCGTCCGCAATCCGGCTTCGGGCCCTTGAACTTTGCGATCCGCAGAACGGAGGCGTCCACGTTCGGCATCGTCAACTCCCCTGCGGCCACTGCCTTTTCCAATCGGTCCAGCACCGCCGGTACCTCGTCGGTGGTGATCCACAGCGCTACGTCGTTGCCGGCCTGCAGTGCCCGCAACACCGCGTCGGGGACGCTGTAACGGTCCTTGATCGCCGCCATGCTGGAGAGGTCGTCGGTGAACACCGGGCCGTCGAAGGCCGGGCCTTTGTAGCCGGTGCCGGTGCGCAGCAACTGCACGGCGGCCCGGCTGAGGCTGGCCGGGTCAGTGCCGGTGAGCTCGGGCACCTGCAGGTGGCCGACCATCACGCCGACCGGTGCGGCGGTCACCAATGTCCGGTAGGGCACCAAATCGTCGTTCTGCAACGCCGACAGTGGCGGGGTGACAACCCCACCGGTGTGCGAGTCGCCGGACCCGTGGCCGTGACCGGGAAAATGCTTGAGCACCGGCAGCAGCCCGGCGTCGCGCAGGCCTCGGGCGTAGGCGCCGGCGTACTCGGTCACCTTGGCCGGATCCGAGCCGAACGACCGGTCGCCGATCACTGTGTCGTCGGGGGCCTCGGTGACATCGACATCGGGTGCGAAATCGACGGTGACGCCGAGGCCACGCATCCGGTGGCCGCGGTCCAGCGCCATGCTGTAGACCTCGTCGGGGGTGTGCGTCAGGGCCAGTGCCTTCGCTGACGGCGCCGGTCCGATCAGCTTGGACAGCCGAGCCACCCGGCCGCCCTCTTCGTCGACGCTGATCGCCACCGGCAGTGCCGTGCTGGCACTCAAATTCTTGACCATTCCGTTGGTCAACATGGACAGGTCGGTCCAGCTGCCGATGAAGATGCCGCCGACGTGGTTGTTGGTCACCACAGCCTGGGCGTCGTCGCCGCCGTGTACCCCGACCATCAACAGCTGAGCCAGCTTGTCGCGGGTGGACATCGACGACAGCATCGCCGCCGGATCCCCACACGCCGCTTTGGCCGGCGGAATCAGCTTGGCCGACGACGACGTTGCCGGTGCCGAGTTCGGCCGCTGTGAGGAGTGGCCACAACCGGCAATCAGCGCCGTGACGGCGGCAAACACGGCCAGTACGCGCGGGAATCCCATCGGGCCATGCTGTCATGAGGTACGCCGCCTGCGGCTAGGAGGGCACGACCTCGTCTTCTGCTAGGTTGGGCAGCTATGAATCGCTTTGTCGCACCCGCCGCCGCCAGCGTCGTGGTCGGCCTGTTGTTGGGTGCGGCCGCGATCTTCGGAGTCACGTTGATGGTGCAGCAGGACACCAAACCGCCGCTCCCCGGGGGCGACCCGCAGTCGTCGGTGCTCAACCGGGTTGAGTACGGCAACCGCAGCTAGCGCACGATGCGGGCCGAACCCGGGCCCGTCGAGGTCATTCCGCTGTCCCGACGCTGGCTGTGGTGGGTCGCGGCGGTCGCGCTGGCGCTGAGCTTCGGGTCGTCGCCCGGCCAGATCTCCCCCGACACCAAGCTCGACCTCACCGCCAACCCGCTGCGCTTTCTGGCCCGGGCGACCAACCTGTGGAACAGCGAGCTGCCGTTCGGGCAGGCGCAGAATCAGGCCTACGGCTACCTGTTCCCGCACGGCACGTTCTTCTTGGCCGGCCACCTGCTCGGACTGTCGGGCTGGATCACCCAACGGCTGTGGTGGGCACTGTTATTGGCCGTCGGATTCTGGGGATTGCTGCGCGTCGCCGAGGCGCTGGGCATCGGCAGCCCGACGTCGCGCGCGGTTGCCGCAGCGGCGTTCGCGCTCTCACCACGGGTGCTGACCACGCTTGGGTCGATCTCGTCGGAGACGCTGCCGATCATGCTGGCGCCATGGGTGCTGCTGCCCACGATCCTGGCGTTGCGCGACGACGGGCGGTCGGTGCGCCGGCTGGCCGGTCAGGCCGGGGTGGCCGTCGCGCTGATGGGAGCGGTCAATGCGATCGCGACGCTGGCCGGGTGTCTGCCCGCGGTGATCTGGTGGGCCTGTCACCGGCCTAACCGACGGTGGTTGCGCTACGCGGCGTGGTGGCTGCTGGCTCTGGCGCTGGCCATGACGTGGTGGCTGGTGGCATTGGTCCTGATGGCCCGGATCAGCCCGCCGTTCCTGGACTTCATCGAATCCTCGGGTGTGACGACGCAGTGGTCGTCGTTGGTCGAGGTGCTGCGCGGTACCGACAGCTGGACCCCATTCGTGGCGCCCAACGCCACGGCAGGTGCGCCGCTGGTCACCGGTTCGGTCGCCATCCTGGCCACCTGCCTGGTGGCAGCGGCCGGGCTGGCCGGGCTGGCGCTGGGGAGCATGCCGGCCCGCGGGCGATTGGTGACGATGCTGCTCGTGGGCGTGGTGCTGCTGGGCGTTGGATACAGCGGCGGGCTGGGCTCACCGCTGGCCCAGCACGTCCAGGCTTTTCTGGACGCCGGCGGCGCACCGCTGCGCAATGTGCACAAATTCGAATCGCTGATCCGCATCCCCGTCGTATTGGGACTGGCCCAGCTGCTCGGCCGGATCCCACTACCGGGCAGTGCTCCGAAACCGTTGTGGCGCAGCGCGTTTGCTCACCCGGAACGCGACAAGCGGGTTGCGGTCGGCATTGTGGTGCTGACCGCGCTGATGGCCGGGACATCGCTGGCATGGACGGGGCGGATGACCCCGCCGGGCACGTACAGCGCGATCCCGCGATATTGGCATGACGCCGCCGACTGGCTGTCCGCGCACAACACCGGCGTGCCGGCGCCCGGGCGGGTGCTGGTGGTCCCCGGCGCGCCGTTCGCGACGCAACTGTGGGGCACCAGCCACGACGAACCGCTGCAAGTGCTCGGCGACAGCCCCTGGGGTGTGCGCGACTCCATACCGCTGACTCCGCCGCAGACCATCCGCGCGCTGGACTCGGTCCAACGGCTGTTCGCCTCCGGAACGCCCTCCGCGGGCCTCGCCGATACGCTTGCTCGCCAAGGTATTTCGTATGTCGTGATGCGCAACGACCTGGATCCGGACGCGTCTCGCTCGGCACGCCCGATCCTGGTGCACCGGGCCATCACCGGATCGCCACGACTGCAGAAGGTCGCCGAGTTCGGCGCACCGGTCGGCCCGGGCCCGGTGTCGGGATTCGTCACCGACAGCGAATTGCGTCCCCGATATCCCGCCGTCGAGATCTACCGCGTAACCGCCATGGCCGGCGATCCCGGCGTGCCCTACCTGACCGACATCAACGGACTGCCCCGCATCGACGGCGGGCCCGAGGCCTTGCTGCGACTCGACGAACGTCGCCGGCTGTCTGGCCGGCCACCGCTCGGGCCGGCGCTGCTGACCGCCGACGCCGTCGGTGCGGGCCTGCCGGTACCGGTCGTCACGGTCACCGACACGCCGCTTGCTCGCGAGACCGACTACGGCCGGGTCGATGACCACTCGTCGGCGACCCGCGCAGTCGGCGACACCCGGCACACCTTCAACCGGGTGCCGGACTATCCAAGCCCGGGCGCCGATACCGTCTACGGCTCGTGGACCGGCGGTCGGCTGACGGCATCGAGTTCGTCGTCGGACTCCACGGTTTTGCCCGACGTCGCCACCGCCGCGTCGCCGGCTGCGGCGATCGATGCCGATTCGGCGACCGCCTGGGTATCCAACAGTCTGCAGTCGGCCGTCGGTCAATGGCTTCAGGTCGACTTCGACCACCCGGTGACCAACAGCATCATCACCATCACCCCCAGCGCGACCACGGTCGGTGCGCAGGTCCGACGTGTCGAGGTCGAAACCGCCACCGGGACAACGACGTTGCGGTTCGACGAGGCCGGTAAACCGATCAGCGGCGCGCTGCCCTACGGCGAGACGCCGTGGGTCCGCATCACCGCGATCGGCACCGACGACGGGTCGCCGGGAGTGCAGTTCGCGATCACCGACTTGTCGATCACGCAGTACGACGCCCGCGGCTTCGCGCATCCGATCAATATTCGGCACACCGCGCTCGTTCCCGCGCCCCCGCCGAACGCCGCTGTGGCGCAATGGGATCTGGGTTCCGATCCGCTGGGCAGGCCGGGCTGCGCGGCGGGCCTGACGAACGTGCAATGCGCGCCGTCGATGGCGCTGGCGACGGAAACACCGGCGACCTTCAGTCGCACGCTGAGCGTGCCGCAGCCGATGTCGGTGCTGCCGACGATCTGGGTCCGCGCCCGGTCGGGACCCAAACTGGCCGGTCTGGTCGCCGAGCCGGACACCACCCAGGCTCACGGCGACTCCGATCTGGTCGACGTACTCGGCGCGGCTTCTGCCGCCACCGACGGCGATCCGGCCACGGCGTGGACCGCGCCGCAGCGGGTGGTGCAACACAAGACGCCCCCGACGCTCACCCTCACCCTGCCCCAGCCCACCGAGGTGACGGGTCTGCGTGTCACGCCCAGCACCTCGCCGGTGCCCGCGCACCCGACCATGGTGGCCGTCGACCTGGGCAACGGTCCGCAGGTGCGGGCACTGAAAACATCCGGGCCACAAGATCTTCCGCTGGCACCCAGGATGACCGACACCGTCACGGTCAGCCTGCTCGAATGGAAAGACGTCATCGACCGAACCGCACTTGGCTTCGACCAACTCAAGCCACCGGGGCTGGCTGAGATCGCGGCGCTGGGCACCGACGGCAGACCGATCGCCGCCGCCAACGCAGCGCGCAACCGGACCCGCGAGGTCACCGTTGACTGCGAGCACGGACCCGTCATCGCGATCGCCGGCCGGTTTGTGCACACTTCGGTCAGCACCACGGTCGGCGCTCTGCTGGACGGCGTCCCGGTAACCGCGCACCCCTGCGACACCGGGCCGATCACGTTGCCGACTGGCCAGCAGGAGCTATTGGTAAGTCCCGGGCCACAATTCGTCGTCGACGGCGCCGAGGTGTCCGGACCGCTCGCGGCCCAGTCGGCCACCGCCCCGGCGACGCCGGCGGCTACCGGAGCGTGGGGTCCGGCCCGTCGTGAGGTGCGGGTACCGGACGCGACGACGTCGCGGGTGCTGGTCGTGCCGGAAAGTATCAACACCGGTTGGGTGGCGCGCACCAGCGCCGGAACTCGGTTGACACCGTTGGCGGTCAACGGATGGCAGCAGGGATGGGTGGTTCCAGCCGGAACATCGGGCACCATCACGCTGATCTTCGCGCCCAACCCGCTGTACCGGGTCGGCCTGGCCGGCGGGCTGTTGCTGCTGCCGCTGTTGGCGCTGCTGGCGTGGTGGCCGCGGCGACGCTCGTCGAGCGATCCCGCTGCGCGCCCGTGGACGCCCGGGCCCTGGGCCGCCGTCGCGATGCTGTCCGCCGGGGCGGTGATCGCCGGAGTAGCGGGTCTGGTTGTCTTCGGCGCCGCACTGGGCATGCGGTGGGTGTTGCGCAATCGTCCACGACGACGCGACGTCGTCACCATCTGGTTCAGCGCCGGCGGGCTGATCCTGGCCGGTGCGGCACTGTCGCGCCATCCCTGGCGATCCGTCGACGGATACGCGGGCCATTCGGCTGCAGTGCAACTGCTTGCGCTCATTTCACTTGCGGCGCTGGCCGCTTCAACCGTGACGCGGCCTGATGAGCGTTAACGCCCAGCTGTGCATGGGCATGCCGTTGCACGGGATTCGCACCGACACCTGAGTTGCCGGGCGTCTGCGCTGCTGTTACGGGATAAGCAGCGCATCTTCGGTGTGAGGTGGTGAGACTTGGCGTTGACGGTGGCCGAGATCGATCGGTGGCGCGCCGAGGCGGTACGCGAGGTGTTCCACGCCGCCGGTGCGCGTGGCCACGCGACCCTGCAGGCCGCGCGAGAACTGGCCTCGCTGGCGGTGTTCGACACCTGGCAGGGCGCCACCGCGCAAGCCCGCAGACACAGCAGCGCCTCGATCCGGTCAGACCTCGACGCACACGGCAACGAGTCGCTGGCGGTGGCCTGGGCGGCCGGCCGAGCGGCCGACGACATCGTGCAGGTGCAGTCCCGGTTGAGCGCGTTGCGCCGCGACGCCGCCGAACTGCAGATGACCATCGATTGCCGCACCGACAAGGTGGTGCCGAGTTCGAATTTCGACGGTCTGCCGACAGCCGCGCTGATCGCTGAGATTCAGCTGCAGAATCGGCTGGATACGATTGTGGCAGATGCTAATTCAGCTGACCAGGAGTTGGCGTACGCGATCGACATGGCCGACGGGGATCGGGCGATTCCTCCGGGACCACATGACAATCGGCCACTGATCCAGGACTCGCTGTCGCGGCCGTTACCCGACGATCCGAAGCAGTTCAACGAGCTGTGGAATCAGCTCAGCCACGAAGAAAAGGATTGGCTGTATCGCCGAGACCACAACATCGGCAACCACGCCGGGATGCCGTGGGATTCGCCGGACCACTTGGGCAGGGACCACTACAACCGGTTGCACCTGGTAGAGCTCACACAGCAATCCCAGTGTGACGTCACTCGGCTACAGCACCACATTGATCAGTTGATGGCCGAACCCAACGTCGACGACGGCGCGCTCTACGCATTGCAGTCGCAACTGGCTGCGGCCCGAAAACACCTCGCCAGTTATCAGGCCGTCCAAGCGCGCTTGAAGTCCGCCGACGGACCGAAGCGTTACTTGGGTCTGCTCGACGAATTCGGCCACGGCGCCGTGTCGATCGCGAACCCGGATACCGCGCGCCGCAATGCGATCTTCGTACCCGGCACCGGACAAGACCTGAGCCGACTGACGTTCAGCGACGAGAAGGCGTTGGCCATGCATACCGCCGCGTTGGCTGCCGACCCCGGCCTGGAACCAGGCGACGTCTCGGTGACGACATGGATGGGTTACGACCGCCCAATGGATCTCAGCCGCGCGGCTTCCCCCCAGCCCGCGCAGGGGGGTGCGGATCGATTGTCGAGCTTCGAAAACGGCCAACGGGCCTCGCACGTCGGTACACCGTCCGTCGATACCGTGATCGGCCACAGCTACGGCTCCACCGTGATTGGCGCGGCCGCCGCCGGCGGGCGCCACCTCGACGCCGACAACGTCATCGCGGTCGGAAGCCCCGGCATGCTGGTCGACCGCGCCGGCCGACTGAATCTGCACCCAGGCGGCAACGTCTTTGTGATGCGTGCCGTCAACGACATGATCGGCGTGGGCGGCATCGTCACCGAATGGACGTTGGGCGCCGACCCGACCGACCCGGGTTTCGGTGCCCGGCTGCTGGCCGCCGATCCCGGCCCCGCCGGTCCGTTCGGGCTGCCCAGCGTCGCCGCGCACAGCAGTTACTGGTTGGGCGGCAACACGGCGCTGGCGAACTTTGGTGCGGTCATCGCCGGTGTGCCGCCGCCCTACCTCGTCGGGCAGCGATAGTTACGGGCTCGGTGGTTTTGCGGTCTGCCGGACGGGTACGCGCGACAATGGGGACTCCACTCCTCGCCAGGAGCTACGGACATGGGTTGGTTGAGCGCACCGGAATATTGGTTGGGCAGGCTGGTATTGGAGCGCGGCATTGCGACCGTCTACGTCTTCGCATTCGTGGCGGCCGCACGGCAATTCCGGGCGCTGATCGGGGAACACGGATTATTGCCGGTGCCGCGTTATCTGGCCCGCCAATCGTTTACGCGAACGCCGAGCATCTTTCACGTCCACTACTCCGATCGGTTTTTCGCGACGATTGCGTGGTCGGGTGCGGCATTGGCGGCCGGGATGGCTGCGGGATTGGCCGAGGTGGTGCCGCTCGGGGTGACGGTGTTGCTGTGGCTGCTGCTATGGGTTGCGTACCTGTCGATCGTCAACGTCGGCCAGACGTGGTACTCGTTCGGCTGGGAGTCGCTGATGCTGGAAATGGGTTTCCTGGCAATATTTCTCGGCAACGACCGGATCGCGCCGCCGGTGCTGGCGATGTGGTTGGCACGGCTGCTGCTGTTTCGGCTCGAGTTCGGCGCCGGCCTGATCAAACTTCGCGGCGATTCCTGCTGGCGGGATCTGACCTGCCTGTACTACCACCATGAAACCCAGCCGATGCCGGGGCCGTTGAGTTGGTTTTTCCATCACCTACCCAAGCCGCTGCATCGGGTGGAGGCCGCAGGAAATCACTTCGCGCAACTGGTCGTCCCGTTCGGACTGTTCGCCCCGCAACCGGTGGCCAGCATCGCCGGCGCGATCGTCGTGGTCACCCAGCTTTGGCTGGTGGCGTCGGGTAACTTCGCCTGGCTCAACTGGTTAACGATCCTGTTGGGTTGCAGCGCGATCGACGCGTCCTCGCTGGCGGCGCTGCTGCCCATCCCCCGCCAGCCCGCACTTACCGAAGCTCCGCGCTGGTTCGCTGCCCTGGTGATCGTGTTCGCGGCGCTGACGCTGATGTTGAGTTACTGGCCGGTGCGCAACATGATCTCGCGTCGTCAGCGAATGAACATGTCGTTCAACCCGTTTCACTTGATCAATACCTATGGGGCGTTCGGCAGCATCGGCCGCACGCGCCGGGAGGTGGTGATCGAGGGTACCGACGAGCCCGCAATCACCGAGCAGACGGTATGGCAGGAATACGAATTCAAAGGCAAGCCGGGCGCGGTGCGGCGACCCCCACGGCAGTGGGCGCCGTACCATCTGCGACTGGATTGGCTGATGTGGTTCGCCGCGATCTCCCCGCAGTACGCCAACTCGTGGCTGCAGCCGTTCATGCTGCGGCTCTTGCAGAATGATGCGGCGACGCTGCGTCTGCTGCGTGACAACCCCTTCCCGGATGACCCGCCGCGGTACGTACGGGCGCAGCTGTACCGGTACCGCTTCACTACGCCGGCCGAACTGCGCCGCGATCACGCTTGGTGGCATCGCACGCTGGAAGGCGGGTATGCGGCGCCGATGTCGCTGGACCCGACGAATTTCTGAGCCAGGCAGTTAGATACATTCCGCGCGCAGAAGCCGAGGGATATGCACGATGTGCCCGCCTTCGAGCGAAAACTCACCGAACACATTTGAGTTGTCGCTCAGAGCTGGGCGATTCGTCGACCCCTGCGAAGCTGAGGTCAACGGGGCGGATGTGACTGAAGCCGCACCGTGCGGCTACAGCGACTCGTCGAGCTCGCCGAGCCGATCGGTCAAACGCAGATTTTCGGAGTAGTCGACCGGGCAGCAGATCAGCGACACCCCGTCGTCATCAAGAGCGGCCCGCAATGTCGGCAACAGTTCGTCGGCACTGTTGATCCGATAGCCCTTGGCACCGAAGCTTTCCGCGAACTTCACGATGTCAGGATTGCCGAATTTCACGTAGTGGTGCTCGCCGAGTTCGAGATCCATCTTCCACTCGATCAGACCGTAACCGCCGTCTTCCCAGATCAGCACGACCAGCGGTATCTTCTCGCGGACGGCGGTTTCGATCTCTTGCGAATTCATCAGGAACGCGCCGTCGCCGGCCACCGCCAGCACCTTCGAATCCGGCTTCGCCAACTTGACTCCAAGCGCTCCGGGAAGCGCAAAGCTCATGGTGGACAAGCCATTTGATACGAGGCAAGTGTTGGGCTCGTAGGTTGGGTAGAGCCGCGCCATCCACATTTTGGTGGCGCCGGTGTCGACCAGCACCACGTCGCTGCGGCCCAGCGCCGCACGGATATCGGCGACCAACCGCTGAGGGGCCAGCGGATACCGCGAATCCTGTTGTCCGCGTGCGAATTCCTCGCTGAGCAAGCCGGAGCCGGGTATCTCCGGGTCGGCGTCGAAGACGTGATCGTCGAGCCCTTCGCCCAGCGCGTCCAGCGACTCGCTGATATCACCGATGATCCCCACTTCGACCGAGTAGTGCGCGTCGACCTCAGCCGGGAACCGGTGGATGTGGATGATCTTCTTGTCGGCCTTCGGATTGATCCGAACCGGGTCGAACTCCTGCAACTCATAGCCGACCGCGATGACGACGTCGGCGTTGTCGAACCCGAAGTTGACGTAGTCGTGTCGCATGAACCCGAGCGCGCCGATGCTGTTGGGGTGGTCGTCGGGCATGACACCTTTCCCATGGAAGGTGTTGGCCACCGGGATGCCGAACTTCTCCGAGAATCGCACCAATGCATCGGTCGCGTCGGAGCGCGCGGCACCGTGCCCGGCCAACAACACCGGCCGCACGGCCTTACGCAGGATGTCGACGGCGCGCGCCACCTGGCGGACGGCCGGCGCGTCAGCGCGAACGACGTTGCGGGGCAACGGACCCAGGTCGTAGTCGGCTTCGTCGGCGTCGATGTGCTCGGGCACGGCCAGGTACACCGCTGCCGGGCGTTCGGTCTCGGCGAGCTTGAACGCTTTGCGGACCATCTCCGGTATCGCCTGCGCGGTCGGGATACCGGCGGCCCATCGGGTGATGGGCGCAAACATCGACACCAGGTCGACGTACTGGTGCGACTCCTTGTACTGGCGGTTCTGACCGACCTGGGCCGAGATCGCGACCAGAGGCGTGCTGTTGGTAGTGGCGTCGGCGACGCCGAGCTGCATGTTTATCGCCCCCGGACCCAGCGTCGCGGAGACCACGGCCGCCCGCCCGGTGACCCGGCCGTACATCTCGGCCATAAACGACGCTGCCTGCTCATGGCGAGTGAGCACGTAACGGATGTTGGACGAGGCCAGCGCCTGCACGAAGCGGATGTTCTCCTCGCCCGGCAGCCCGAAGACCACCTCCACACCCTCGTTTTCCAGGCACTTGACTATCAGCTCGGCGGCTTTGCTCATCCGGCACCTCCCTTTCGGCCACGATAGTGGCAGGCTGGAGACAGACGTTTCCGCAAACCCCTCCGACCGAAGGATGTCAGCGTGTCCATCGCCACGATCAACCCTGCCACCGGTGAGACGGTCAAGACCTTTACAGCGGCCACCGACAGCGAGGTCGAGGCTGCGATCGCCCGCGCGCACGAGCGCTTCCTCGACTACCACCGTTCCACCACGTTTGCCCAGCGTGCCGAGTGGGCAAACGCCACCGCGGATTTGCTCGAAAAAGAGGCCGACGAGGTCGGGGCGATGATGACCCTGGAAATGGGCAAGACTCTCAAGTCGGCCAAGGCCGAAGCGGTCAAGTGCGCCAAGGGTTTTCGGTACTACGCCGAGAACGCCGAGAAGTTGCTGGCCGATGAGCCCGCCGAGGCGTCGAAGGTTGGCGCGAAGCGCGCCTACACCCGGTGGCAGCCGCTCGGCGTGGTGCTGGCCGTGATGCCGTGGAACTTCCCGCTGTGGCAGGCCGTCCGGTTCGCCGCGCCTGCGCTGATGGCCGGCAACGTCGGTCTGCTCAAGCACGCCTCCAACGTGCCGCAATCGGCGCTGTATCTGTCCGACGTCATCGCACGCGGCGGCTTTCCGGAAGATTGTTTTCAGACGCTGCTGGTGTCGTCGAAGGCTGTCGAGGCCATCCTGCGCGATCCTCGGGTCAAGGCCGCCACGTTGACCGGCAGCGAACCGGCCGGCCA
This sequence comes from Mycobacterium sp., assembly GCF_036488105.1. Classification (GTDB taxonomy): domain Bacteria; phylum Actinomycetota; class Actinomycetes; order Mycobacteriales; family Mycobacteriaceae; genus Mycobacterium. Next base: position 16,034 of record NZ_DASXHW010000232.1, read on the forward strand.
GTCGGTCGCCGCGATCTGTGGCGATGAGATCAAACCCACCGTGATGGAACTCGGCGGCAGCGACCCGTTCATCGTGATGCCGTCGGTCGACCTCGACGAGGCGGTTAAGACCGCGGTCACCGCCCGGGTGCAGAACAACGGCCAGTCCTGTATCGCCGCCAAGCGGTTCATCGTGCACACCGACATCTACGACGCGTTCGTGGACAAGTTCGTCGAGCGGATGGAGGCGCTCAAGATCGGCGACCCGACCGACCCGGACACCGACGTGGGTCCGCTGGCCACCGAGTCGGGCCGCGACGAGATCGCCAAGCAGGTCGACGACGCCGTCGCTGCCGGCGCCAAGGTCCGCCTCGGCGGCAAGACGCCGGACCAGCCGGGCTGGTTCTACCCGCCGACGGTTGTCACCGACATCACCAAGGACATGTCGCTGTACACCGAAGAGGTGTTCGGCCCGGTCGCCTCGATGTACCGCGCGTCGGGCATCGATGAAGCGATCGAGATCGCCAACGCCACCACCTTCGGGCTGGGGTCCAACGCGTGGACCAACGACGAAGCCGAGCAGGAGCGCTTCATCGACGACATCGAGGCCGGGCAGGTCTTCATAAACGGGATGACGGTGTCCTACCCCGAACTCGGGTTCGGCGGCGTCAAGCGGTCGGGCTACGGCCGCGAGCTTGCCACCCTGGGTATTCGTGCGTTCTGCAACGCCAAGACGGTGTGGGTGGGCTGACTAGACTGCCGCCAGGGCCTTTTCGTCTTCGGCGGCGAAGGTGTCCTCCAGCTGCACCGGCGAGTAGTCGAGGTCGATCTCGGCAAGCGGCCGTCCGCGGGCGCTGCTGATCGTGCCGAACCTGCGCATCCCCTTGTCGGCGGCATACTGCGTCATTTCGTCCTGAACCAGACCGAACGGCGGCACGTCGAACAGCGCAAAACCCTGCGCGGTGGCGTCGAGAGCGAGCGGCATCAACTCGTTCATCCGGGATTCGAAGACGCCCCAGTTGGCGTCATCGGCGGCGATGTGGCGGCGGCAGGTGAACGTGCCCCACGCCATGTGCCGCCGCTCGTCGTCGCCGATCCGCCGGACCAACTCCTGCATACCGGGCAAGATGTTGCGCTCCACGCAGATCTTGTGCCAGGCGTAGTAGCCGGTCAGCGCCAACATGCCCTCGACGACGTGGTTGTAGGTGACCGACGCCCGAATCTGGGCCGCCGGTGACGAGTCGGATGACAAGGCGTTGAGGCAGTCCGGCAGCTCGTCGTAGAACATCGTCCGATATGCCGGCAGCGGTTCCAGGTAGCTCTGCAGGTCCTCGGTCATCCCGACGGCGTCGAGCCACAGCCGGAACACCTGGGTGTGCTTGGCCTCTTCGAAGGCGAACTGAGTCAGGTACATCTCGTCGCCCAGCCGTCCCTCTTCCCGCATCGCGGACATGAACGGCTGGATGTCCTCGGTGACCGCTTCCTCGCCGGCGATGAACTGCGCACACAAGCGGGTGGCGAAATCGCGTTCGTCCTCGTTCAATCGGTCCCAGTCGGCACGGTCGCGCGAGAAGTCGATGTCGGCCGGATTCCAGAATTTCGCGTTGCCACCGGCGAACAGCTTGAGCGGCAGGCTGTCCCAATTGAGCCCGCCAGCAGCCAGTGATCCTGAATGTGTGCGTGTCATCAGACCTCCTCAGATCTTTTGTGAATGAATTGCTCTGCTGTCCATGGAAATTGGAGAGAATGCCGCGCTCAACACGGCCACCAGCCTGCGCACCGCCAGCGCCGGCTGCTCCGGGCTGGGTTCCTCGAGCCCGAGGATCGGATCCAGCCCGCGCATGTACGGCGCCAGCGCCAGGTGCGGAAAGATCAACAGCAGCAACGACATCAGCGCTTCGGTGTCGGCGTCGTCGCGAAAGTCGCCCCTGAGCTGCGCGTCGCGCACCAGCGGCCGCAACACCTCGAGGTAGTGACGGTGAATGACGCTGCGCACGCTGACGCGGGCATCGGTGTCGACCTCCAGGCTCGCCGCCGCATGCAGCGCGCGCTCGTGTGGGTGGTCGGCGAAATAGGCGATCCACGCGTCGAGCCAGTCGGTCAGGAAATCGAAGAACGGCCGGTTCGGATCGAGCTCACGAATCCGGTCTTCCATGTAGGCCCGCACTCGCTGGCTGACGACGTCGGTGATGAACGCGTAGAGGTCGCGCTTGTCGGCGAAGTACTGGAACAGACTGCCTTTGGCCACGCCGGCGCGCCGAGCGATGACGTTCAGGCTGCCGCCGGAGAAGCCTCGCGCCCCGAATTCCGCCTCGGCAGCCTCGACCACCGCTGCGCGGCGTGCGGGGTCGACGCGGGCCCAAGTCACCGTCGGCATCAGCCCTCCTGAGGTTGGATGACCACTGGTCACTCTACTGTGAGCCAGGTCACTTCTCAAGGGTCTGCGTCGAACAATCGCCGGCAGCGCCGACCGCGAACCCGGGAGGACGCGATTCCCAGAACCCCGCCACGGAGGCCGATTCGTCGTCCTAGAGTCGGCTACGTGTCGTTAGTGAATACCGCTCAGGGACCTGTCAATACCACCGATCTCGGCGTCACGCTCATGCATGAACACGTGTTCATCATGACCACCGAGATCGCGATGAA
>NZ_DASXHW010000268.1:0-8533 GCF_036488105.1 Mycobacterium sp.
CCGGGCGCCACGCTGGTCAGCGCGGCCAAGGGCATCGAGCTGGGCACTTTGATGCGGATGAGCCAGGTCATCGTCGACGTGACGAGCGTCGATCCGTCGCAAGTCGCCGTGATATCCGGGCCGAACCTCGCCAGCGAGATCACCGCCGGGCAACCCGCCGCCACGGTGATCGCCTGCAGCGATTCCGGTCGCGCGGTCGCCGTGCAGCGCATGCTGAACGCCGGATACTTCCGGCCGTACACCAACGCCGATGTCATCGGCACCGAGATCGGCGGCGCGTGTAAGAACGTCATCGCGCTGGCCTGCGGGATGGCGGCCGGGGTGGGCCTGGGGGAGAACACCGCGGCGGCGATCATCACCCGCGGTCTCGCCGAGATCATGCGGCTCGGCATCGCCGTGGGGGCCAAGGGCGCAACGCTGGCCGGCCTGGCCGGAGTGGGTGATCTGGTGGCGACCTGCACGTCGCCCCGGTCGCGCAACCGCAGTTTCGGCGAAAGCCTGGGGCGCGGCGAAACGCTGGAGTCAGCGCTGCGAGAGCGCGGTGGCCACGTCGTCGAAGGGGTCACGTCGTGCGAGTCGGTGCTGGCGCTGGCCTCCAGTTACGACGTCGAGATGCCCCTGACCGACGCGGTGGAACGGGTCTGCCACAAGGGGTTGTCCGTGGACCAGGCGGTGGTTGCCCTGCTGGGGCGCAGCACCAAGCCGGAATGAGCTTGTAACCAGCACCGCGACGCCAGACGGTAGCCTCTCTAGGTTGTGAACGCCCGCTTGCCGTCCAGGACGCCCGATCACGGTCGCGTCCGAGTTGCCGTCGTCTTCGGCGGACGCAGCAATGAGCACGCCATCTCGTGCGTCTCGGCAGGCAGCATTTTGCGCAACCTGGACCCGGAGCGGTTCGACGTGGTCGCGGTCGGCATCACGCCGGAAGGCTCGTGGGTGCTGACCGACGGTGATCCCGACTCGCTGGCGATCGCGAACCGGCAGTTGCCTGGGGTGAGTCCCGAGTCGGGCACCGAGCTGGCGCTGACGGCCGACCCGCGTCTCGCCGGTCAGCTGGTATCGCTGGCGCCCGGTGGGGCTGAGGTGCTGGCGTCAGTCGACGTGGTGTTTCCGGTGCTGCACGGACCGTACGGGGAAGACGGCACCATCCAGGGTCTGCTCGAACTCGCCGGTGTGCCGTATGTCGGTGCCGGGGTGCTGGCCAGCGCGGCGGGGATGGATAAAGAGTTCACCAAGAAGCTGCTGGTGGCCGAAGGGCTACCGATCGGCGACTACGCGGTGCTGCGGGCATCGGAGACCACGCTGGATGCCGAACAGCTTGACCGACTTGGACTTCCGGCGTTCGTCAAGCCCGCTCGCGGCGGGTCGTCGATCGGCGTCAGCCGGGTGGCCGACCGGCAGGAATTGCCCGCGGCGATTGCCCATGCGCGTCAGCACGATCCGAAGGTGATCGTCGAGTCCGCCATCATCGGCCGCGAACTGGAATGCGGTGTGCTCGAATTCCCGGACGGCACAGTGCAAGCCAGCACTGTCGGCGAGATCCGGGTAGCCGGAGTCCGCGGACGGGAAGATTCTTTCTACGATTTCGCGACCAAATATCTTGACGACGCCGCCGAACTCGACGTGCCTGCCAAGATCGACGACGACGTGAGCGATGCCGTGCGCGAGTTGGCGATTCGGGCGTTCAAGGCCATCGACGGCCGAGGTCTGGCTCGGGTGGACTTCTTCCTCACCGACGACGGGCCGCTGATCAATGAGGTCAACACGATGCCCGGATTCACCAAGATCTCGATGTATCCCCGGATGTGGGCAGCCAGCGGCGTCGACTATCAAACCTTGCTGGCGACCATGGTCGACACGGCCCTGTCGCGTGGGATGGGTCTGCGCTAGTTGCCCGGCGACGGGGCGACTGGATGCGCCGGCATGGTTCGGTCGATCAGCTCGGAGAGTTGCTGGATCGGCGTCGGTCCGGAACCAGGTGGCAATGTGAGCGCGAGATAGACCGGTCGATCGACCGCGTACCAGGTGGATCGCTGATCCTGGCTGACTTGGAACCACTGCACCCGGTCGACCTGCTGGATCGGTGAGCCGACGACGAAGTCGGCAGGACGGTCGAGGCCACACCGCAGTACGACCGGATCTCCCTCGCCTGCGAGTTGCCACCCGGCGGCGCCGACCGGAGCCGGTTGTGCCAGCGTGGCCCGGGTGTAGTCGCCGAGTCGCTGTGGCAATGCCTCCAGTAGCCGTTGGCAGGCGGCATCCTGCGCATGCGGTGCGGGCACGGCGGCGACAGCGACCGGTGCGGTGTGGTGGTGAGTCGCCGCGATCGCCAGAACGACGACCACCGCACCGATCGCCAGAACCAGCGCGGCGATCAGCGCCGCCCGCGGCGGGCCGTCGGATTCGGCCTTCGGAGAAGTCACTACCTCACCCCCTGCTCGAACTCAGCGCAGTAGAACCTACCGTTGTTCGCAGACCGGCGATCATCGAGGAGGTGGGGTGAGCAGCGGCGAGTCCGATCGCACCCTCGGCGATATCGGTGAGTTCGAGTTGATTGACCGGATGACTCGGGGTCGTCCCGCGTCATCCGACGTCGCACTAGGGCCGGGTGACGACGGCGCGGTCGTGGTGGCCGCCGATGGCCGCGTTGTGGTGTCGACGGACATGCTGGTCGAAGGCAGGCACTTTCGGCTGGACTGGTCGACACCGCATGACGTCGGCCGTAAAGCCGTGGCGCAGAACGCCGCCGATATCGAAGCGATGGGGGCACGGGTCACCGCGTTCGTCGTCGGGTTCGGTGCGCCACCCGAAACCGCTGCCGCACAGGTCAACGCGCTGGCCGATGGAATGTGGGACGAAGCCGCCCGAGTCGGCGCGAGCATCGTCGGGGGAGATCTGGTGGCCAGCCCGCAGTGGGTCGTGTCGGTGAGCGTGCTCGGTGATCTGGCCGGCCGCGCACCGGTGTTGCGGTCCGGTGCCAGGTCTGGCGCGCAACTCGCCGTCGCCGGTCAACTGGGGTGTTCGGCTGCCGGATATGCACTGTGGCACAACAATATTGACCGATTCGACGAGCTACGCCGGTGCCATCTGGTTCCGCAACCGCCGTACGGCCAGGGTCGGATGGCGGCCGATGCGGGCGTCCAGGCGATGATCGACGTCTCCGACGGCTTGGTCGGCGACCTTCGGCATGTCGCCGAGGCATCGGGCATGACGATCGAGCTGAGCACCGAGGCGCTTAGTGCCGATCGTGAGTTATTGGTCGGCGCTGCCGAAGCCGTCGGCGTCGACCCGTGGAACTGGGTGTTCGGCGGAGGAGAAGACCATGCATTGGTCGCAGCGTTCGGCGGTCGGGTTCCCCCGGGGTGGCGGGTGATCGGACGTGTTCTCGACGGGCCGGCGGACGTGCTCGTCGACGGTGCACCGTGGCGTGGGTATGCGGGGTGGCAGTCGTTCGGTTGCCCGTGACGATGCTGGCCGAGGAGATGCCGGACAATTGGGCAGTAGGGTGACCCGGTGACCGTCTACGCGATCGCCCAACTACGGTTCACCGACCGCACTGCCTACGACCGGTACCAAATGCGGTTCATGGATGTCTTCGGTCGTTATCACGGAACGCTGCTGGCTGCCGACGAGCGGCCGCAGGTCGTCGAGGGCAGCTGGGATCGGGAAAAGGTGGTGCTGATGTCCTTTCCCGACGAGTCCGAATTCCGGTTATGGTCGGAATCTGCTGAATATCAAGAGATTTCGAAGGACCGCGACGCGGGCGCTGATACGGTAGTGCTACTGGTCAAGGGGCTGGCGTGACCGCCAAGCCGCTGCGCGAACTGGTCGACGACGGCTGGGCGAAGGCCCTGCAGCCCGTCGAGGAGCAGGTCGCCACGATGGGTCAATTCCTGCGAACGGAGATCGCGGCCGGCCGCGGATACCTACCTGCCGGTGAAAACGTGTTGCGCGCCTTCACCTTTCCGTTCGACAAGGTTCGGGTTCTGATCGTGGGCCAGGACCCGTATCCGACGCCCGGACACGCTGTCGGCCTGAGCTTCTCGGTGGCTGCCGATGTGCGGCCGCTACCGCGGAGCCTGGAGAACATTTTCGCCGAATATCGCACGGACCTAGGCTTTCCGGCGCCGTCCTGCGGCGACCTCTCGCCGTGGGCGCAGCGCGGGGTGCTGCTGCTCAACCGGGTACTCACCGTCCAGCCGGGTAATTCGGCATCTCATCGCGGCAAGGGCTGGGAGGCCGTTACCGAGTGCGCGATCCGTGCACTGGTTGACCGTCGACGGCCGATGGTGGCCATTCTGTGGGGCCGCGACGCCTCGACGCTCAAGCCGATGCTGGCCGGCAGCGATTGTCTCTCGATCGAATCGCCGCATCCCTCGCCGTTGTCGGCGTCGCGGGGATTCTTCGGCTCGCGTCCGTTCAGTCGCGCGAACGAACTGCTGGCTCAGATGGGTGCCGAGCCCATCGACTGGCAACTGCCGTGACGAGCGAGCTAAGCAGTTCGGTAATCAGTTCGCTGCGAACGCGCGGGCCTTAACTACCCGCGAACGACCTTGCCGGCCTTGATGCAGGACGTGCAGACGTTGATGCGGTGCTTGTTGCCGCCGGGACGGTTGGAAACGCGCACGCTCTGGATGTTGGGATCCCATCGACGGCTGGTCCGGCGATGGGAGTGTGACACCGACTTGCCGAAGCCGGGAGCCTTCCCGCAGATATCGCAGACGGCAGCCATACGTGAAACTCCTCAGACTCTGGGGCCAACGACCTTACGGGTGGCCCGACGACCTGGCAAGAATAGCTGCCGCCGGGCGGAACTGCCAAAACGATCAACAATCGGCGGTGTCATGTAACCGGTGCTGTCGTTCTGAGTAGATAGGCTGGCGCCCACCGGCGGCGGCGTAAGGAGGTGGGATCGAGGTGGGGTCGGGGCTTGCTGAGCCGGGTCGCGCGCTGGACGCGTTCGCTTTACGTGACTGGGCGCACACCTCTGTCGGGGACCTGATCACCCACATCGACGAGATCAACCGGCTCAACGTGTTCCCCGTTGCCGATTCCGACACCGGCGTGAACATGCTGTTCACCATGCGCTCGGCGCTGGCCGAGGCCAACACCGACGCGAAATCCGCCGATGTCGTCGAGACGGCGGCCGCTCTGTCCGCGGGGGCGCTGAACGGTGCACGCGGCAACTCCGGCGTGATCCTGTCCCAGATCCTGCGGGGCATCGCCGACGTGACCGGGCGCGCTGCCGCCGACTCCGAGGACGAACTGCATCAGATCGATGCCGCGCTGCTGGGCGCGGCACTGCACCGCGGCGTTGAACTGGTTGTCGCCTCGATGGGCGGCCAGGAAATCCCCGGGACGATCGTCTCTGTGCTGAAAGCCGCCGGTGACGCCGTCGAGCAGTCCGCGAGCGCCGGGGAAGGGCTGCCAGCGGCGGTCACCGTTGCCGGTGAGGCCGCGGTGATCGCGCTGGAGAAGACTCCCGAGCAGCTTGACGTGCTGGGTGACGCGGGCGTGGTCGATGCCGGTGGCCGCGGCTTGCTGGTGCTTCTCGATGCGCTGCGCTCGACAATCACCGGGCAGGCGCCGAATCGCAGGGTCTACGAGCCGGCGCCGCGCCGGCGAGTGCCCGAAATCGCCGCGCAACCCCCAGCGCCGCAATTCGAGGTGATGTACCTGCTGGGCGGGTGCGACACCGAGGGTGCCGATTTGTTGCGGGAGCGCCTGGATGAGCTCGGCGAGTCGGTGGCCATCGCGACGTCCGGGGTCGTCGGCGGTTACTCCGTGCACGTCCACACCGACGACGCCGGAGCGGCGATCGAGGCGGGTCTGGCGTATGGCGATCCGCGTCGGATCCAGATATCAATGCTGACCAGCGGCACCAGCGGGCTGCCACCGGGCAGCTGGACGCGGGAGCGAGCGGTGCTCGCCGTCGTCGACGGTGACGGCGCGGCCGAGTTGTTCGGCGGAGAAGGGGCCTGCGTGCTGCGGCCCGATCCGCTTGCCGACGACCCGACGACGGTGATCACCGCCCAGCAGTTGCTGCGCGCGGTCGTCGACACCGGGGCCGCCCAGGTCATGATTCTGCCCAACGGCTACGTCCTCGCCGAGGAGCTGGTGGCCGGTTGCACCGCCGCTATCGGATGGGGGATCGACGTGGTGCCGCTGCCCACCGGGTCGATGGTGCAGGGTCTGGCCGCACTCGCGGTACACGAACCGGGCCGGCAAGCGGTTAACGACGGCTACACGATGGCCCGCGCCGCAGGCAGCGCGCGGCATGGGGAAGTGCGCGTTGCTACCGAAACGGCGCTGACCTGGGCAGGCACCTGCGAGCCGGGCAACGGGCTGGGCATAGCCGGCGACGAAGTACTGATCGTGGCGCCCGATGTCGCTTCGGCCGCGGCCGGGCTGATCGATCTGCTGCTGGGCGCCGGCGGCGAGCTGATCACCGTGCTCATCGGCCAGGGCATCGACGCGGACTCGGTCGAGGCGGCGCTGCGCGCCCATGTGCACGACTGCCATCCCGGCAGCGAACTCGCGATCTATCGCACCGGCCACCGCGGTGGCGCGCTGCTGATCGGGGTCGAGTAGCAATGGTGTCGCTCAGTGACCGTCTGGATTACATCGTCGGCGCGAAAGCCGCGGGCCCGCTCGACGAGGTGTTCGGCATCCGCTCGGTGGACGACCTGCTCCGGCACTACCCCCGCAGCTACGTCGAAGGCACCACGGTCCGGGGCGCCGACGACGAACAACCGCCGGAGGGTGAACACGTCACGCTCGTCGACGAGATCACCGATGCCGCGCTGCTTTCCATCAAAAGCCGGCCGCGGGACAAGCTCTTTCGCGTCACGCTGGGTTCCGGGCGCGGCAAGGTCACCGCGACGTTCTTCCATCCCAAGAAGTGGATCACCGACCAACTGTCCAAAGGCACCCGTGTCATGCTGTCCGGCGAAGTCGGCTACTTTCGCGGCGCCATGCAACTCACCCATCCCGACTTCTTGGTGCTGAATGCCGCCGACGGGCGCAACCGCGGCAGCCGGTCGCTGAAGATGATTGCCGACGCCTCGCAGGCGGTCAGCGGGGAAGTACTGCAGGAGGCCTTCGAGCGGACGTTTTACCCGATCTACCCGGCCAGCGCGAAGTTGCAGAGCTGGAACATCTTCAACAGTGTTCGACAGGTGCTCGAGGTGCTCGACCCGATTCCCGACCCGCTACCCGAAACGCTCTGCGCCGCACACAATCTGGCCTCCGAAGACGAGGCCCTGCGCGCCATCCACCTGGCTGAAAACGACGCCGACCGCCGGCGGGCCCGGGAGCGGTTGGCCTTCGACGAGGCGGTGGGTCTGCAATGGGCGCTGGTGAGCCGGCGCCACGGCGAACTGGCCCAGTCCGGGCCGGTGGCACCGTCGAGTCAGACAGGTCTCAAACACGAACTGCTGCACCGCTTGCCATTCGAGCTGACCGCGGGCCAGCGCGAGGTGCTTGACGTCCTCTCCGGCGAACTCGCGGCCAACCGGCCGATGAACCGGCTCCTGCAAGGCGAAGTCGGTTCGGGCAAGACCATCGTCTCGGTGTTGGCGATGCTGCAGATGGTCGACGCCGGCTACCAGTGCGCCCTGCTGGCGCCGACGGAAGTCCTTGCCGCACAGCATCTTCGCTCAATCAACGATGTGCTCGGCCCGCTGGCGATGGGTGGTCAGCTCGGCGGTGAGGACAACGCCACGCGTCTCGCGCTGCTGACCGGCTCGATGTCGCAAGCCCAAAAGAAGCAAGTCCGTGCCGAGATCGCCGGCGGCCACGCGGGCATCGTCGTCGGTACCCATGCGCTTTTGCAGGACGCGGTCGAGTTCGACCGGCTCGGCATGGTGGTCGTCGACGAGCAACATCGCTTCGGGGTGGAGCAACGAGACCAGTTGCGGGCCAAGGCGCCTGCCGGCATCACGCCGCATCTGCTGGTGATGACCGCCACGCCGATACCGCGGACCGTGGCCTTGACCGTGTACGGCGACTTGGAGACGTCGACGCTGCGCGAGCTTCCCCGTGGCCGCCAGCCGATCACGACCACCGCCATCTTCGTCAACGACAAACCGGCCTGGCTGGACAGGGCCTGGAGTCGCATCATCGAGGAAGTCGCCGAAGGGCGGCAGGCCTACGTGGTGGCGCCCCGGATCGACGACACCGACAGCAGCGGTCAGGCGGAGAAAGATCAAAGGCCTTCGGCGACAGTCGAAGAGCTCTACGCGCGACTGGGCAACGATCAGCTATCCGGTCTGCGGCTGGGGCTCATGCATGGACGGCTGACCGGCGATGAGAAGGACGCCGTGATGGCGGCGTTTCGCGCCCGAGAAATCGATGTGCTGGTGTGTACCACCGTCATCGAGGTCGGTGTCGACGTTCCCAACGCGACCGTGATGCTGGTGATGGACGCCGACCGTTTCGGGATCAGCCAGCTGCACCAGCTGCGCGGCCGCATCGGCCGGGGCGAACACGCCAGCATCTGTCTGCTGGCCAGTTGGGTGACACCGCACTCACG
>NZ_DASXHW010000289.1:0-24287 GCF_036488105.1 Mycobacterium sp.
GGTGCTAGCCGCCTGCTCCATGATCCATCCTGACCGATACGGATTAGTTCCGCTTCATGGTATCGCGCTCGCTTCAGCCGAACTGCGACACGAGCTCCTCGGCTGCGCCGGTGACTCTTTCGCGATCGCTGGCCACCAAGCCGATTCGGGTGCGACGGTCCACGATGTCATCGACCGTCAGCGCACCCTCGTGGGTGATCGCGTACTCGAATTCCGCACGCGTCACGTCGATCCCGTCGGCCACCCGGTCGGCGGGACGCTCACACGTCGCGGTGGCGATCACGTTGGCCGCCTCGGCCCCGAACCGCAGGACCAGCGACTCTGGCAGCCCGGCCATCGGCGCGGTGGTCGACCCAGGATTAGCCTGCGCGCCGACCAACGGCAGATTTCGGGTCTGGCACGTGCCGGCGTCGAGTGCCCGTAATTGGATCGCGCGGTCGAGCACGCCCTCGGCCATGTGCCGGTACTCGGTCAGCTTGCCGCCGATCACGCTGATCACCCCGGCTGGCGATTCGACGACGGCATGGTCGCGCGATACGTCGGCGGTCCGGCCGGCTCCGGTGTCGATCAATGGGCGCAGCCCCGCATAGGAGCCGATCACGTCGGAGCGGTCCAGCGTGATGCCCAGCGCGGTGTTCAGCACGTCCAGCAGGAACCCAATCTCCCCCGACGTCGGTTGCGGCACATCGGGAATCGGTCCGGGGGCCTCCTCGTCGGTCAACCCCAAGTAGACCCGCCCCAGTTGTTCGGGCATCGCGAAAACGAACCGATTGAGTTCACCGGGGATCGGAATCGTCAGCGCCGCCGTCGGATTGCCGAGTGCCTTGGCATCGAAGACGAGATGGGTGCCGCGGCTGGGCCGTAGCTTCAACGACGGATCGATCTCGCCCGCCCACACTCCGGTGGCGTTGATGACCGTGCGCGCCGAGATGTCGAATGATTCACCGCCGCGCCGGTCGGTCAGCCGCACCGAGTTCCCGGTGGCCTCGGATGCCTCGGTATAGGTCAAGATTCGGGCACCCCGCTGTGCCGCGGTTCGCGCCACGGCGGCGACCAGCCGGGCGTCGTCGATCAGTTGCCCGTCGTAGGCCAACAGACCACCGTCGAGGCCGTCGCGCCGAACGGCCGGCGCCATGTCGAGGGCGCGTCGCGCCGAAATACGTTGTGAACCGGGCAAAACGGATCCGGGCGTGCCCGCCGTCTTGCGCAGCACGTCGCCGGCGAGAAACCCGGCACGCACCAATGCCCGCTCCATCCTGCCCATCGACGGCAGCAGCGGGACCAGCTGCGGCATGGCCCGAACCAGATGAGGGGCGTTGCGTGTCATCAGAATTCCGCGTTCGACGGCGCTGCGCCTGGCGATTCCCACATTGCCGGTCGCCAGGTAGCGAAGCCCGCCGTGCACCAGCTTGGAGCTCCATCGACTGGTACCGAACGCAAGATCCTGCTTTTCCACCAATGCCACCCGCAGGCCCCGCGAGGCTGCATCCAAGGCGATGCCGACGCCGGTGATACCGCCGCCGATCACCACCACATCGGTCGGCGCCCCGTCGGCCAGGGCGCTCAGGTCGGCGGTGCGACGCGCGGCGTTCAGTTCCGTCGATGTCACGACAGGTATCCATTCAGCGAGTACGCGAGTTCGGCGCCCAGCGCGTCGGCGTTCAGGATCGGGCGGACGATCTGGGCCGACTGAATGGTCGATTGGGTGATCAGCAGCACCATTGCGGCCAGCTGGCGCGGATCGCCGGACCGCACGGTGCCGTCGCGCTGCGCCGCGCGCAGGTCGGAGGCGAGCGCGTCGATCAGCATCTGCTGGCTGCTGCCAAGCCGCTGAGCGATGTAGACCAGTGCCAACTCCGAGCGCAGTACCGCCATCACCAGGTCGTCGCCCCGCAGCCGCTCGGCCACCGCGACCACGCGATCGACAATCGCCGCGCGACCGCTGCCGCGAACCGGCACCTGGGCCAACGCTTCGGTGATGTGGCTGGTCAGAAGCGCCGCCAGCACCGAGCGGGTGTCCGGCCAGCGGCGATACACGGTCGGACGGCTCACACCGGCGCGCCGTGCGATCTCGGCCAACGTCACGCGCTGCACGCCGAAATCCACGACACAGCTCGCTGCGGCGGCGAGTATCCGGTCCTGCACCGGCGCATTACTGATTGACAGCATATGTAATACTGTAACGCATGTCTGCCGACTTGCTACCCCCGATGAAGTGGAATGCTTGGGGCGATCCCGATGAAGCCAAACCGCTCTCGGAGGGAATCCGCTCGCTCCTGACCCAGGCCCTGGGCGTGACCGGGTCTCCCGAGGCCGAACTCGAAGCCGATCAGGTGCAGCTGCGCCCGTCGGCGTTGTCGACAGCCGACCGCGCGGCGCTGGCCGCCATCGTCGGGCCGGGCCACTGCCGCGTCGACGATCAGGACCGACTGTTGCGGGCCGGCGGGAAGTCCACGTTGGATCTGTTGCGGCGCAAGGAGTCCGGTCTTCAGGATGCCCCCGACGCGGTGCTCCTGCCCGGCACCGATGACGAGGTCGCCGCGATCCTGCGGTACTGCTCGCAGCACGGCATCGCCGTCGTCCCGTTCGGTGGCGGCACCAGCGTGGTCGGTGGGCTCGATCCGATCCGCGGCGAGTTCTCGGCAGCCGTGTCGCTGGATCTGCGGCGCTTCGACCAACTGCTGGCGTTCGACGAGGAGTCCGGCGAGGCCGAATTCGGCGCCGGTGTCACCGGGCCACAAGCCGAGGAACTGCTTGGCGCGCATGGGTTTTCGCTCGGGCATTTTCCGCAGAGCTTCGAATTCGCCAGCCTCGGCGGCTATGCCGCGACCCGATCGTCGGGTCAGGATTCGGCGGGCTACGGCCGGTTCGACGACATGATTCGTGGACTGCGCACCGTGACGCCCGCCGGCGTACTCGACCTGGGCCGGGCACCGCAGTCGGCGGCCGGACCGGATCTGCGCCAACTGGTGATCGGGTCGGAGGGCGTGTTCGGCGTCATCACCCGGGTGCGGGTGAGGGTCCACCCCGCACCCCAGGCCACCCGCTACGAGGCGTGGTCGTTCCCCGACTTCGCTACGGGCACTGCGGCATTGCGCGCGGTCACCCAAGCCGCCGCGGGTCCCACCGTGATCCGGCTGTCCGACGAGGCCGAGACCGCTGTCAACCTGGCCACCACCGAGTCCATCGGTGACACCCAGATCACCGGGGGCTGCCTGGCGATCACCGTCTTCGAAGGCACCGAGGCGCATGCCGAGAGCAGACATGCCGAGACCCGTGCGCTGATGGCGGCCAAGGGCGGCACGTCGCTGGGCGAGGCTCCGGCGCGAGCCTGGGAGCGCGGCCGGTTCGGCGCGCCGTACCTGCGCGACGCACTGCTGGCCAACGGCGCGCTCTGCGAGACCCTCGAGACGGCCACCGATTGGTCGAACATCCCCACGTTGAAGGCCGCCGTCACCGACGCGGTGACGGGCGCGCTGGCCGAATCCGGCACGCCGGCGCTGGTACTGTGCCACATTTCGCATGTGTACGCCACCGGTGCCTCGCTGTACTTCACGGTTGTCGCCGGGCAGCGCGGCAACCCGATCGAGCAATGGCGTGCCGCCAAAACCGCTGCGTGCGATGCGATTGTCTCGACCGGGGCCACGATCACCCACCACCATGCCGTCGGCGCCGACCACCGGTCCTGGATGCGCGACGAGGTGGGCGACTTGGGCGTGCAGGTGTTGCGAGCGGTCAAGGCGACACTGGATCCCGCGGGAATTCTCAACCCCGGCAAGCTGATCCCGTGACCACCCGCCAGATTGGCCGGGTGACGGTCCTGACCAATCCGGCGTCGGGACACGGAAACGCGCCGCACGCCGCCGAGAAGGCGGTCGGACGGCTGCAACAGCGCGGCATCGATGTCGTGGCGATCGTCGGCAGCGACGCCGAACACGCGCGCCGACTGCTGCACACCGCCGTCGACGACGGCACCGACGCGCTGGTCGTGGTCGGCGGCGACGGCGTGATCACCGATGCACTACAAGCGTTGGCGGGCACCGACATTCCGCTGGGCATCATCCCGGCCGGCACCGGCAACGATCACGCCCGCGAATTTGGTTTGCCGACAAAAGATCCCGTCGCCGCCGCCGACGTCGTCGCCGACGGCTGGACCGAAACCATCGACCTGGGCCGCATTCGCGACAGCCATGGCGCGACCAAGTGGTTCGGCACCGTCGCGGCGACAGGCTTCGATTCGCTGGTCACCGACCGGGCCAACCGGATGCGGTGGCCACGCGGCCGGATGCGCTACAACCTCGCCATGCTCGCCGAACTATCCCAGCTACGACTGCTGCCGTTCCGGCTGGTGCTGGACGGTCGGGAGGAGATCGTCACCGACCTGACGCTGGCGGCCTTCGGCAACACCCGCAGCTACGGCGGCGGAATGCTGGTCTGCCCCAACGCCGATCCCACCGACGGTCAACTCGACATCACCATGGTGCACTCGGCGTCGCGGACCCGGCTGATCCGTCTCTTCCCCACCGTCTACAAAGGCACGCACGTCAATCTGGACGAGGTGACGACGGCGCGGGCGACGACGGTCGAGGTGGAATCGCAGGGCATCAACGTCTACGCCGACGGCGACTACGCGTGCGCGCTGCCCGCTCAGATCTCGGTGGTGCCGGGTGCGCTGCGGCTACTGCGGCGGCCTAGCCGACCCCACGGTTGAGCCAGGACACCTCGGCGCCTTCGCCGCCATCGCGATAGGCCTCGAGCGCTTCATCCCAGGCCGAGCCCAGCGCCGAATCCAGCTCGGCGGCCAGCGCGTCGGCACCCGCGGACATCATCGACCGCAACCGCATCTCGCCGATCATCACGTCACCGTTGGCGCTCATCGCACCGCTCCACAGCCCGAGCTGCGGCGTGTGGCAGAACCGCTGTCCGTCGACGCCGGCGCTGGGATCCTCGGTTACCTCGAAACGCAGCACCGTCCACGAACGCAAGGCGTTTGCCAGCCGGGCGCCGGTGCCCACCGGACCGACCCAATTGGTGACGGCACGCAACTGCCCGGGCATAGCCGGTTGCGGGGTCCATTTCAGGTTGGCCTTGGACGCAAGAGTCGACGACAACGCCCACTCGACATGCGGGCATACCGCGGCGGGCGAGGCATGGACGTAGACCACACCTGTCGTCACGTCGGCGAACTGGTTCGACGCACGCATCTGCTGCTCCTTCGGCTCCACGAGGGACGTCTTCCCCAACGACCTGGTGAATCCGACGGGCAGTTATAACGATTTATGTGCCTTGCGTGTCTATTGTGCCCTGTGAGGCCTATGTTGCGCTAGTCCGAGTTATACGCGGCCAGCACGCTGTCCGAGATCGCCGGCCACAGCGGCCGCGCCCAATCGCCGAAATCCCGGTCGGTAAGCACCACCAGCGCCAGCTTCGCGCGCGGATCTGCCCAGATCAGAGTGCCTGACTGGCCGAAATGGCCGTAGCTGCCCGGCGAGTTCTGCGTACCGGTCCAGTGCGGTGATTTCGAGTCCCTGATCTCAAACCCCAACCCCCAATCGTTGGGCCGCTGGACCCCGTAGCCGGGCAAAACGCCATCGAGGCCGGGAAATTGCACGGTCGTCGCCTCGGCGTGCATCTCGGCTGACACCGTTATCGGGCACAGCAGGTCACCGGCGAAGGCCGCCAGATCGGCAACCGTCGACGTCCCGCCGTAACCGGCGGTTTGCGCGCCGCCGTCCAGGCGGGTGGCGGTCATACCCAGCGGTTCCAGCACCGCCTCGCTGAGGTAGCGGCCGAATTCGATGCCGGACGCCTGCTGCACGGTCTCGGCGAGCACCGCGAAGCCGTAATTGGAATACATCCGGCGGGTGCCGGGTCTGGCCAGGGTTTGCCCGGTGAGCATCGCCAGGCCGGAAGCATGGGCCAGCAGATGCCGGACGGTCGATCCGGGCGGGCCGGCCGCGGTATCCAGGTCTACCGCGCCTTCTTCGATCGCGATCTGCACGGCGCGTGCCACCAACGGCTTGGTCACCGACGCCAAGGCGAACTGCCGTTCGGTGTCGCCGTGGCTGGCGAGCACTCCGGAGGGTCCGACCACCGCCGCGGCCACGGTCGGCACCGGCCAGTCGTCGAGTGCGTCGAGTGCGGCCATCGCGCAGCAGCCTACCGACCAAGCGCTAGGTTGAAGCCCATGAGCCAGACAGTGCGCGGTGTGATTTCACGGAAAAAGGGCGAACCCGTCGAGCTGGTCGACATCGTCATCCCCGATCCCGGCCCGGGCGAGGTCGTCGTCGACATCACCGCGTGCGGGGTCTGCCACACCGATCTGACCTACCGCGAGGGCGGCATCAACGACGAGTACCCGTTCCTGCTCGGCCATGAGGCCGCGGGCACTGTCGAATCCGTCGGCGCAGGAGTAACCGCCGTCGAGTCAGGCGATTTCGTCATCCTGAACTGGCGCGCGGTATGCGGGCAGTGCCGGGCCTGTAAACGCGGGCGGCCGCAGCTGTGCTTCGACACGTTCAACGCCGAGCAGAAGATGACGCTCACCGACGGCACCGAGCTGACACCGGCGCTGGGGATCGGCGCGTTCGCCGACAAGACGCTGGTGGCTGCCGGCCAGGCCACCTTGGTCAACCCCGCCGCCGACCCCGCCGTGGCGGGTCTGCTGGGCTGCGGGGTGATGGCCGGCATCGGCGCGGCGATAAACACCGGCGCGGTCACCCGCGACGACACCGTCGCCGTCATCGGCTGCGGCGGCGTCGGCGACGCGGCGATCGCCGGAGCGGCGCTGGTCGGCGCCAAACGGATCATCGCGATCGACACCGACAACACCAAACTGGACTGGGCCCGCAAATTCGGCGCCACCCACACCATCAACGCCCGCGACCTGGATGTCGTCAAAACGGTTCAGGACCTCACCGACGGCTTCGGCGCCAATGTGGTCATCGACGCCGTGGGGCGACCGGAGACCTGGAAGCAGGCCTTCTACGCTCGCGACCTCGCTGGAACCGTTGTGCTGGTGGGTGTCCCGACACCGGACATGCGGCTAGACATGCCGCTGGTCGACTTCTTCTCGCACGGCGGTGCGCTCAAATCGTCCTGGTACGGCGACTGCCTGCCCGAACGCGACTTCCCCACCCTGATCGAGCTCTATCTGCAGGGCCGGTTGCCGCTGGAGAAGTTCGTGTCCGAACGCATCGGCCTTGACGACGTCGAGGAGGCGTTCCACAAGATGCACGACGGCAAGGTGCTGCGTTCGGTGGTGATGCTGTGATGGGCAACATCGAGCGCATCGTCACCCACGGCACCTTCGAACTCGACGGCGGCAGTTGGGAAGTCGACAACAACATCTGGCTGGTCGGTGACGACTCCGACGTCGTGGTCTTTGACGCCGCGCACACCGCGGCACCGATCGTGGCGGCCGTCAACGGCCGCAACGTGGTGGCAGTGGTGTGCACCCACGGCCACAACGACCACGTGACCGTTGCTCCCGAACTCGGTGAAACACTCGACGCGCCGGTCCTTCTACATCCTGCAGACGACGTGCTGTGGCGGATGACGCACCCGGACAAGAACTTTCGCGCAGTCTCCGACGACGAGACTATCAGTGTCGCCGGCACCGAACTGCGGGCGTTGCACACCCCAGGGCACTCCCCCGGATCGGTGTGCTGGCACGCCCCGGAACTGGGCGCCGTCTTCAGCGGCGACACTCTGTTCTCCGGTGGACCCGGCGCCACCGGGCGATCCTTCTCGGACTTCCCCACCATCCTGCAATCGATCTCGGGCCGGCTCGGCACCCTGCCCGCCGAGACCGTCGTCTACACCGGCCACGGCGACACGACCAGCATCGGCGACGAGATCGTGCACTACGACGAATGGGTGGCCCGCGGCCACTAGTCGCCGTCGAGGATCCTGCGTTTTTCAGCCTCGAACTCGGCGTCGGTCAATGCGCCGGACTCATGCAGCGCCGCAATAGTTTTGAGCCTATCCAACCGAACACCCTCGCCACTGGGCTCATGCATGACGGTGTTCACCGGTGGCGTCGCGACCGGCGGTAACGGGGCAACGGGGAGCTCGTAGCCGAACGTTCCGGCACCCACGACCGACGCCGCGTTGCGGCGAACGCGGCCAAGCCACTTCGAGGCCACGATCAACCCGATAAGACCGACGACGAACAAGCCGACGAACACCCATACCAGGGGTCCGATCGGACTGCCGTGGCCGAAGGCCAGTCGTGGGTCGATGTAACCGTTGACCTTTCCGTCGGTGGTGATGTTGTAGGTGCCTTCGGACGGTATCTGGGCTACCCAGACCCGCACGTGCGCGTCGTTGTTGACCGTCGTTGTGCTGCCGAAGTTTTCCGTCACTGCAGGCTGCGCTAGGCCGCTTGGCGGGTCGATCGTGACGCCCAACGGCGGGACGGGCAGGCCGCCGCCGTTCGGGCCGCCGATTATGACGGTGTGCAGGCTGATGGTCACCTCGCCGGCGGGCAGGTGCAAACTTGCCGAACCAGGAACGGGCACTTCCCCATACGCGTCGTAGTCGTCGAGGAAGAACGCGTTGAGCACCAAGGTGACGATGAAGCCCGGGACCGCGATGACCATCATCCAGATAGCGATTGTTCGCGTTAGCTTTGCAGGCGTTTCGCTGCTCATCGGGGAAGTGTGTCACCGCCGCCCCCGAAGCGCACACTAGGATCACGCATCAAAGAGGAGGGAAATTCATGGCCCCCGATCTAGTCGCGAATGTGCCCGATCTGACGGGAAAGCTGGCCGTCGTCACCGGATCCAACAGCGGGTTGGGCTTCGGACTGGCGCGTCGACTCTCGGCGGCGGGCGCCGACGTCGTCATGGCGATCCGTAACCGAGCCAAAGGTGAGGCCGCGATCGAGGAGATTCGCGGAGCAGTTCCCGACGCCCGCCTGACCATCAAACCGCTCGACCTCGCGTCGCTGGCCAGCGTCGCCGCCCTCGGTGAGCAACTCAACGCCGAGGGCCGGCCGATCAATATTCTGATCAACAACGCCGGCGTGATGACGCCGCCGAAGCGCGACACCACCGCCGACGGATTCGAATTGCAGTTCGGCAGCAATCATCTCGGCCACTTCGCGCTCACCGCGCATCTGTTGCCGTTGCTGCGGGCCGCCCACACGGCGCGGGTTGTCTCGCTGAGCAGCCTCGCGGCCCGCCAAAGCGGCCGCATCCATTTTGACGATCTGCAATTCGACAAGTCCTATTCGGCGATGCAGGCCTACGGGCAATCGAAGCTGGCGGTGCTGATGTTCGCCCGCGAGCTGGATCGTCGCAGCCGCGACGCCGGCTGGGGAATCGTGTCCACCGCCGCTCACCCCGGTCTGACCAAAACCAACCTGCAGATCAGCGGACCGTCGCACGGACGCACGGCACCGTCGTTGATGCAACGGCTCTACACAACGTCGTGGCGGCTGGCGCCGTTTCTGTGGCAGGAGATCGACGAGGGAATCCTGCCCGCCCTCTTTGCGGCGACCTCCCCGCAGGCCGAAGGCGGTGGCTACTACGGGCCACGCGGCATCTACGAGGCGGCCGGCGGTGGTGTGACTGCCGCCAAGGTGCCTGCGCGCGCCCGAGACGATGCTGCCAGCTGGCGACTGTGGGACATCTCCGAGCAGCTCACTGCGACCAGTTATCCCGGGCCAAACTGAGTCCAACAGCGCCGCCGCGCCGTTTGGGCACCTCGGCAACGGGTAGCCCTGGTAAAGCGCCTAGTGGAGGGCGCAACGAGGACGGAGACTTATGAGTGCGGACGAGAAGGGCCAAACCGAGACGCCTGAACAGAGCGAAGAGGGCAAAGACGAGACGCCTGAACAGAGCGATGAAGGCAAAGACTTTGAACTGAGTGAAGAGGGCAAAGCAGAGGTCCAGCGGATGCAAGACGCCTACGACGATGACCGACCGACGGTGGCCCTGCCCGGCACCGACAACACGATCACCGGCGTTGCGATCAACGAGTGGTTGGACGACGACGGCAATCCGAAGTTCGGCAAAGACGAACAGCACGAAGACGACAAACAGCACGAAGACGACAAACAGCAGGAAGACGCGGGCTAGCGGCCACCAGGCAGGGGGAAGAGCGGCCCGCCGGGTTGCTGCGGGAACCGCGGCCGCTGCGAACCCTGCGTGGTGGTGGGCGGCTGCGTGGTGGTGGGCGGCTGAGTGGTGGTGGTCGTGGTCGTCGGGGCTTCGGTTGTGGTCGTCGTCGTTGGGGTTTGACTAGTCGTCGACGGAGCCGTGCTGGTATCGGGCGCGGTTGACGACGGCGGGTTGCTGGTCGGAGTTGGGGTGTCGCTGACACCCGATGACGTCGCCGGCGCGGGTGTCGTGCTCACGTTTGGCGTCGGCGTGCTGCCGGAAGTGTGCCGAACGGCCAGCAGGACTCCCGCCCCGAGGGCGAGCACCGCCAGCGCGGTGCAGATCGCCACTAGCAAGGGCCGGCGGTACCAGGCCTCGCTGCTCGCCCCGGTGCTGACCGGTTCGGGCCCGAGGTCTTGGCGCGGTCGCGCACGTAGCGGCGCAACATCGCCGCTTCCCGGCTCGTCGTCGTATTCACCGGGACGAATCGGCATGATTCCGGAATCGTCGTCGGCCTCCGACCAGGCCAGCGCCGGGGCAGGGGCGGACTCCAGTGGGATGTCGGCAACCGTCATCGCATCGAGCGCCGATCCCGCCGCGGTCGGCGCAAGCGCCGTCTCGGCGTCGCCTGGTCCACGGGAAGCCCGCAGTGCCGCGCCCACCGCGGCCGTCAGGTGTGGCCGCGGTGCGGTGACTACGAGTACACCCGACTGCTCCGACAATGTTCTGGTGACCAAGGGGATACTGGCGCCCCCGCCCACCGACGCGATCGCCGCCAAGTCAATCGGGCGAATTCCATTGCGCTGCAGCACTTCGTGCAAGAAGTCGACGAAGCCGTGCAGCGGCTGACGGATCGCATCCTCGAGCTCGGCGCGGGACAGCCGGATCTCGCCACGATAACCGGGCACGTCGGCGGTCACCTCGGTCTCCATCGTCGAGGACAGCCGTTCTTTGGCGTACCGGCAGGCGATCCGCAGCTCTTTCAGCGAACCGATCGCCGACGTTGCCGCCGAGTCGAACGCACCCGCTGACGACAGATCGTCGACGACGTGCGTGAGCACTGCCTGATCGATCCGGTCGCCGGAGAAGTCTTCGGTTCGCACGGCCGGGACGATGGCCTGATAGCCGTTCGCGGCATCGACCAGGGTGACAGTGGTTCCGGACCCGCCGAAGTCGCATACGGCGATGGTTCCGCTGTTCGGCACGCCCGGGTTCAGCCGCAGGGCCAAAAGTGCTGCCGTGGAATCGGGTAGCAGAGCCAACCGGCCGCGCGACCATTCCGACACCCGGCTCAAGGCGACCCCTACGGAGTCCACCGCTACCGCATCCCAGTGCGCGGGATGGGTGACCGCGACCGCATCCGGCAGTGGCCGCCCGTCGGTGGCGGTGTACGCCAGGGCCCGCAGCGCATCGGCGACCGAAGTCTCGCTGCGATGCGTGCTGCCGTCGGCGGCCGTGATGCCGGCCGGATCCCCGGCACGGTCGACGAAGTCGCTGATCACCAACCCGGGCTCGTTGAGCTTCGGGTTCTCGCTGGGCAGTCCCACTTCTGGTGGGCGGTGGCGGTACAGCGTAAGCACCGGCTTGCGCGTCACCGCCCGATCGGCGGTAACCGCCGCCAGGTTGGTGGCCCCTATCGACAGGCCTAACGCCGGCCCTTCTCCGTCAGCCATCTCGTCTCATCCCGCGCATCGGCCACCAATTTATCGCCCGTCCCGCCCTGCCGGGCAGCCACCTTCACTGGCCCCGGCTTCAGCGAATCGTGCCGACCCCCGCGATCAGCGGCAGGTCCAGCGGCGTGACCCAGCCCGGCGGCAGGTTGTTGACCGCCGGGACCGCGTTGAGCGCCCGCAATCCGGTGGCCAGGCAACCGGCAGCGGCGGCGTCGCGTCCTGATCCATCGGTGAACCGGAATGCGGTCTCCTGCGAGATGCTCGGGGTGCCTTCGATGTCGACGCGGTAGACGTCGTCCTTGGTGCCTGCCGGCCAGTCCGGGGCCGCGTCCAGCCCGATGCGGTTGACGTGCTCGAGCTGGATGCGGGTCTGACCCTGATACACACCGTTGATGGTGAAGCGGACCGCGGCGACGTGTCCGGCCGCGATGATGCCTTTGGCCGTCTTGCGCTCGTCGGGGGTCACCCACTTGTCCCACGTGGTGGTGATCTCGTCGAGCAAGATGCCGGCGGCGTGAGCGATCATCGGGACGGTGGCGCCCCACGCGAAGATCAGCACGTCGCGGTTCTCCAGCATGGGCCGGAACTCGGGCTCGCGGCCGATGCCCATTTCGACTTCGAAGTCGCCCTCGTAGTTGGTGTAGTCCAGCAGCTCTGATGCCCTGACTGTGCGCACCTCTGAACACAGGCCCATCAGCGTCATCGGGAACAGGTCGTTGGCGAAGCCGGGGTCGATGCCGGTGGTGAAGCACGACGACTCGCCCAGCTCGCACGCCTCGGTGATCGGCTGAATCCAGTTCGGCGGGTTGAGGTGCATCGTCGGCCACACCCACGGCGTCATGGAGGTCGAGCACACGTCGATGCCCGCGCGCAGGAAGCGCGTCATCAAGGCGATGTTGGCGTCGGCGTGCGCAGCGGTCGGGCCGTAGTGCACCAGGGCGTCGGGCTGCAGCGCGATCAGCGCGTCGATGTCATCGGTGGCGGCGACGCCCATCGGCCCGGACAGCCCGCAGATTTCGCTGACATCGCGGCCGACCTTCTGCGGGTTGCTCACCCCGACGCCGACCAGTTCGAATTCCGGATGTTTGACAATCTCGGGGATCACCATCCTGCCGACGAAGCCGGTACCCCACACCACAACCCGTTTCGCCATGCGCCACCTTCCGATCGACAACCCCGTCTCACCCTAGGCGGCTGTGGTCGGCCTTCGACCGAAACCGGAAAGTCATTCGCTCGATCAACCGGTCGCGCAACGTCAACGTGTGCAGCAGCACCGCCGAGATGTGCGCCGCGATCGCAGCCATCAACGCATAGGCAACAACCGAATGAGCTTGGCGCAGAATCCAAAACAGCTGCGCATCGAACGGTGCGATACGCGGGAGCCGAAGCGAGCCGAACACCGCCACCGGTCCCCCGGCCGCCGAGACCATGGCCCAACCCAGCAGCGGTTGGGTCAGCAACAGTGCATACAGCGACAACTCGGACAACCACACAATCTTGCGTTCCAGCGTGCCGACGCCTGCCGGCAACGCCGGCGGGCGATGCGTCAGCCGGTTGACCACCCGCACCAAAACGACGATCAGGATGGTCACGCCCAGCGTCTTGTGCAGGGCGACCAGCCCCGCGTAGCTGCCGATCGAGTTGACCATGGTGAAGCCGATGAACAGCGCGGCGAACACCAATGCGGCCGTTAGCCAGTGCAACAGCCTGCTCAGCCACGTGAACCGCCCCGGCTCAGTCATAGCGTGTTCTCCCCTGTGCGACGCCGGTAGGACGCGGCGTACACCGCCGACCGGGCACTCAGCAGCGGGTCGTCGGACGGCTCGATGCCCGTCGGCAGCACCATCGGGTCGAAGTTGATGTCGCGCGCATTGCCTTTCGACTCGGTTGCCACCGAGTCGAGCGTGAGCAACCCGGCGTCGACGGTGCGACGATCGGCAGGCCACGGCAGGGTCGCGTCGTGTGTCGGATCCGAAGGCGCGCCGACGGTCAGCATCAAACGCCAGTGCAGTGGGCCGTCCCGCAGCTGCGCGACGAGCGGATCGAACAGCGCGTTGGGCCCCGACGCCGGCGGCAGTGCCCGCTGCAGCGGCGTCAGCGACCACCGTACCGGCGTTCGCTCACCCGATTCGTTGACGAAGTAGAAGGCGTTCAACCCATGGAAGGTGCTGTCGGCGAAGCCGGGCGTCGGCGGGTGTTGCTTGAGGATCGTCAAGGCGCGGGCCGACGGCGGGTGGGCGGCCAAGAACCGCGTCATCGCGCTAGGATCGGCCTTTCCGGTACTCGGGACTAGGGCCGTGGCGGCCAGTCGGTCGTAGAAGGCCTGCGGCGAATTATCCGGGAAGACAGGAAGGTTGAGCATCGCGGTGCGCCACTGTTGGCTGCCCGGGAATCCGAAAGCCAGGCCGAGTCCGCGCCCCGCGGCGGCCGCGTCAGCGGTATGCGGGTTGCCGCCGGCCGCCGAGAATCGACCGATCACCGGCGTGCGACCTGGCGCGAACACCACCGCTGTCGACAACTCTCGGCCGTTGCCGGTGCTGTCGAACCAGCCGGCGACGGATATGCCTTTGGCGTGGTTGGTGCGGTAGCCGTGGTACCGGCCGAAAGCCTTGTTGAAACCGTCGAGGAAGACTTTCGGCGTCAACCGCGCCGGGCCGAGCCAGTTGTTCGCGGTCAGGAACGCAGCGAGATCCACCGCGAGAAAGGCCCCCACCGCGGCAGCACCACGCAGCACGTCACGGCGGCCCGGACGCGCGGTGCCCCACCGTCCGGGTGGCTCGGATGGCTCAGAGGGCTCGGCCATAGATCAGCTCCTTGTCACGCGCGGGCGGTTTCACTGCGTGCCACGATTATTCTTGGGCATCGGTTCAATTGCGGCACATCGGAACTTGGTATTGAAGGAAAAGCCCCGAAAACCGGCCCATGCCACCGGCCGGGGGGACACGATGTATGACCATGACCACAAAGTCGATCTTTGCTGCGGCCCTCATGGTGTTCGCGGCCACCATAGGGCTGGGCGGAGCGGCACACGCGGGCCCGCAGACCCAGGTGACCTATCAGTTGACTGGTAGCGCCCCGGTCGCCGACTACATCTCGTATGAGGCGGACAACAACGCCCAGCGGCAGCAGGCACACGTGCCCCTGCCGTGGACGACGCAGTTCACCG
Source organism: Mycobacterium sp. (assembly GCF_036488105.1). Classification (GTDB taxonomy): domain Bacteria; phylum Actinomycetota; class Actinomycetes; order Mycobacteriales; family Mycobacteriaceae; genus Mycobacterium. The sequence continues at coordinate 14,946 of NZ_DASXHW010000289.1, forward strand.
TCGTCGGCAACAAGGTGTTCGTCATCAGCGCGCAGAGCCCCGGCTCGATCACGTGCAAGATCCTGATCGATGGCAACGTGGTCAGCCAAGCGACCGCGAACGGGGCGCCTGCCCGCACCGCCTGCTCGCACTGAGCACAGCGAACATCGGCGTCAGGCCGGTCTCCGGGACTTCGGCGGCGGGTAGACGACGCGTCCGATGCTCGCCGACAGCCAGCCGATGGCCCACCCGCCGAAGAACACCGCAAAGGTATGGCGGGTGCCGTCGCCGGCCTGGGTCCACACCGCCGTCAGGATGACCGCCCACACGAACGCGCATGCGATGCTGTACCCGACGTAGGTGCCAGAGTACTTGCGCAGCAAGCGAACTCGTTCGATCAAGCCAGATCGGATCAGTGACATCCGGGCGTGCCGCGGAAGTTCGTCATCACCGTGGGTGTCGTCAAGCATCGCGATCAGCTCCTCAGCGTAGCGGCGGCGCCAGGCCGCCGGGTACCACCGCAGAACGCGCCGGGCGTCGCGGGGATTCATCGGGCCCAGCCCGGGTCGGGTAGATGCAGTGCGATCCCGAGGCGACGAGCCCCCTCGGCCGCGATCGCGCCGAGACTGCGTACCGCCGTGGCCAATTCGGTCCGTCCCGCGGCGGTCAACTGATAGGGGCGCCGTCGCTCGTCGTGGCCCGTCGGTTCGATCAGACCGTGCTCTTCCAGTGCCGTGATCGCCCCGTACAAGGTTCCAGGACCGAGTGTTACGCCGGCGAACCGCTCGATGTCGCGGGCCAGCGCATACCCGTGCTTGGCGCCCGAGGCGAGGCTGGTCATGATCAGGACCCCCGGATCATTTCGTCTGCCCAGCTTCCGGGCCGGGCGGGAACCGCGTGCCATACCGACGAGCGTAGTACGTGTGACGTACTACGCCAAGCGTAGTATCGCGATCGGCCGCTACCGGTTTAGGCTCGCGCCTACAGCCCGCTCGACGACGAGGACGGACGACATGGGCATTGCGACCCGGGTGAATGGCACAGCGCCGCCTGACATTGCGCTCGCAGACATCGATCTCGGAACGTGGGACTTCTGGGCGCTCGACGACGATCAGCGCGACGGGGCGTTCGCCACACTTCGGCGCGAGGCGCCGATCTCGTTCTGGGGCGAGCCGGTTCAAGAGGGCTTCGCCAAAGGCGACGGGCATTGGGCACTCACCGGACTCGACGACGTGTTCTACGCCAGCCGTCATCCGGAGATCTTCAGCTCCAGCCCCAACATCACCATCAACGACCAGACACCGGAGGTCTCCGAATACTTCGGCTCGATGATCGTGCTCGACGACCCGCGGCACCAGCGTCTGCGATCCATCGTCAGCAGAGCGTTCACCCCAAAAGTGGTGGCGCGCATCGAGACTTCGGTTCGCGATCGAGCCCGCCGGCTGGTCGCCGACATGCTCGCCAACCATCCCGACGGAACAGCCGAGGCGGTCAGCGAGCTTGCCGGCCCGCTGCCGTTGCAGGTCATCTGCGACATGATGGGCATCCCCGAGGAAGACCATCAGAAGATCTTCCACTGGACCAACGTCATCCTCGGATTCGGCGATCCCGATCTGACAACGGAATTCGATGAGTTCGTTCACGTTTCGATGGAGATCGGTGCCTACGCCAGCGCGTTGGCCGAGGATCGCCGCGTCAATCACCACGACGATCTGACGACGAGCCTGGTGGAGGCGGAGGTCGACGGTGAGCGGCTGACATCGGCCGAGGTCGGGTCGTTCTTCATCCTGCTGGCCGTGGCCGGTAACGAGACCACGCGCAATGCGATCAGCCACGGGCTGGTCGCATTGACCCGTTACCCCGAGCAGCGGCAGACGTGGTGGTCGGACTTCGATGCCCTGTCGCATTCGGCCGTCGAAGAGATCGTGCGCTGGGCCTCACCGGTGGTCTACATGCGACGCACGCTCACCCGTGACTTCGACATGCACGGAACGAAGATGGCCGCCGGCGACAAGGCCACGCTGTGGTACTGCTCGGCCAATCGCGACGAGTCGAAGTTCGCCGATCCGTGGATGTTCGACGTGACCCGTGATCCCAACCCACACGTCGGCTTCGGCGGGGGCGGCGCGCACTTCTGCCTCGGCGCCAACCTGGCCCGCCGCGAAATCAGGGTCATGTTCGAAGAACTGCACCGCGAAATACCCGATGTCGTCGCGACCGGCGAGCCCGCCAGGTTGCTGTCGCCGTTCATCCACGGCATCAAAACGCTGCCGATCGCCTGGACGCCGCCGGGCTGATAATTCCTGTCCGGCCGTGAGCGGGCGCTCGGCGCCTGCAGGCCGACGAGATGAAAGTTGCCCCCTTCGTACAGCATGATGTGCAGGTGTTCGGGCTCGTCGTCATCGTTGTGCTGTTCGCCATCGTCATCGTGGGCACAGTGCTGGGCCGGCGCTACCGCGTCGGCCCGCCGGTTCTGCTCATCGGGTTGGGCGCGTTGCTGGGTTTGATCCCGCAGTTCGGCCACGTCCGCCTCGACGGCGAAATCGTGCTGCTGCTGTTTTTGCCGGCAATTCTCTACTGGGAGAGCCTGAATACCAGCTTTCGCGAGATCCGCGCCAACCTGCGTGTCATCGTTCTGCTCAGCGTCGGCTTGGTGGTCGCGTGCGCGATCGCGGTGTCGTGGACCGCGCGGGCGTTCGGGATGGAATCACACGCCGCCTCGGTGCTCGGCGCCGTACTCTCCCCGACTGACGCCGCCGCCGTCGCCGGTCTGGCGAAGCAATTGCCGCGCCGCACCATCACCGTGTTGAAAGCGGAGAGCATCATCAACGACGGGACCGCGCTCGTCCTGTTCGGTGTGGCCGTGTCGGTCGCGATGGGCGGCGCACCCGTGGGCCCGCTCGACTTGACCGTCCGGTTCGTGCTGTCCTACCTCGGCGGCATCGTGGCCGGCCTGCTGATCGGCGGTGTCGTGACGCTCACCCGGACGCGGCTCGACGCGCCGCAAGAAGAAGCTGCGCTCAGCCTGCTGACGCCGTTCGCCGCGTTCCTGCTCGCCAATTCGGTTGGCTGCAGTGGTGTCGTCGCGGTCCTGGTGTCCGCTCTCATGCTCGCCTACGCTTCGCCGCGGGTGATCCGGGCTCGGTCCCGTCTGGTGACGTACGCGTTCTGGGACATTGCGACGTTCCTGATCAACGGTGCGCTGTGGGTTTTCGTCGGCGTCCAGCTCCCCAGCGCGGTGCGGGGTGTCTCCCGGGTCGACGGCGGTGTTCACCACGCCCTCGTCATGGCGGTCGCCGTCACCCTCGTGGTTGTTCTGACTCGGATCGCCTGGGGAGAGGCCACGACGGTGCTGGTCCGCACCGTGGATCGGCGTGAATCGCAACGCGAACGGCGAATATCCTGGCGTGTACGGATGGTGTCCAACTGGGCCGGATTCCGCGGAGCCGTCTCACTCGCGGCCGCGCTAGCGGTCCCGCTGACCACCCACAGCGGCGCACCCTTCCCGGATCGCAACCTGATCATCTTCGTCGTGTCGTTCGTCATCCTGACGACCGTGCTCGTCCAGGGCAGCACCCTGCCCGCCGTCGTCCGCTGGGCCCGCATTCCCGAAGACGAGTCCCACGCCGACGAATTGCGTCTTGCGCGCTGCCACGGTGCCCAAGCCGCCCTGGACGCGCTGCCGTTGGTCGCCGCCGAAGTCGGCATTGACGACGACCTGCAGAACCGGCTGCACGCCGAGTACAAGAAACACGCCGCGCTGGTGAGAGCCAGCGACAACAGCTCCACTCGCAACGACGCCGAGGAACGCAGCGATCTGATTCGGCAGGTGCGCCTTGGCGTGCTCGAACACAAGCGCCGCGCCATCACCGAGCTTCGCGACCAGCGTCGCATCGACGACATCGTCCTGCTCGAATTGCAGGCCTCGATGGATCTCGAAGAGGCGCGGCTGTTGGGACCGTCAAGCCCGGACTAGCCAGATCCCTTATCGTGTAGCAACTTTCGCGACAATCTGTTTAGCGATGTCGACCGCGGAGCTGGCGGGATCGGCGCTGCAGGTGTTGACGTCGACGATGACGTTGTTCTTGACGGCCAATGCGCGGCCGCAGGCCCACCCGCCGGTTTTTGCTTCTTGCTGCGTCGAAATCGTGCTCAATGCGTTGTTGGCATCAGATACCGGCGCCACCGTCCACTCCGTTCTGGATTGGGTGTGCATGTACTGATGACAGGCCGGCCATCGGAGGCCCGAGGAGATGAAGAACACCTGGGCTTGTTTGGTGGTGGGAAACAGCACCACCGCTTGCTCGGCGTAATGGGTGAAGTTATTGCCGTCGTTGAGCGCCTGGTCACGCTCTGCGGTGAAACCGCTGTTGGCGTAGACCGGTGCCTGCGCCGAACCGTCGATGGCCAGGCATTCGATCGGCTTCATGGTGGCGCTGTCGTCAGACATCGCGTCGCGCTTTCTGATCACCGCCATTCCGGTCGCGCCCATCAGCGGGTTGATCTGGGCAGGGGTGAGCAACAGCGACTCGAGCTCACGCTCGACAACAGGCCTCGGGATCAGCGACGTGACGGTCGTCGTGGAGTTCGTACCGGCATGATTGGTGCCGCCGCACCCCGCGACGAGCATCCCGACGCCGGCCACGGCAAACGTGGCGGCGAAGTGGCGCATCTGCCTGTATCCCATTCCCGTCGTAACCCGACCCGAGCGCGACCCGATTGCCTCACGGCGTTGCCCGTCCGAGCCCGCGATCACTACCCTACCGCGCGCTGCGACGAGTAGTACCAGGGCATTAGAGCATTTTTAGGCTCCGCTCAGTGATTCCAGATAGAGCAGAGATGGTTTGCGGAATACCCATATGCCGGAGCTCTGAAGTGAGTACGAACTGCTCACCGGCGACGCCCGCGCCTCGGCATGGGCCACGGCTACCGACTTCTACGCCGGGTACGAGCGCTACCGGGCCAGTTGTGCACCGCGCGAGATCAGGGTCTTAGGCCTGCGACCTGTCGCCTGAGGCCGCTAATCGACTCGGCGATCTGCGGTGTTCACGGCCTGTTCAGTTACTCGTCAGTGTTAGATCGTTGACCGCACACGAGCGCCCGTTTCGCTGGTGATATGCGTGTCGTTCAGGTCGCCAACTTCTACGGGCCTCGATCCGGCGGCCTTCGCACCGCCGTCGACCGGCTCGGTGCGGAATACTGCGCCGCGGGCCACGAGGTGTTTCTGATCGTCCCGGGGCGGCATGCCGAGCACAGTGATTTATCCACCGGAGTCGTGCGAATAACGGTGCCCGCCAGGCTGATTCCGTTCACCGGCGGATACCGCGCCGTCCTGCCGGGTCCAGTGCGCACGTTGCTGCAAAGCCTGCACCCCGACACCCTCGAGGTGTCGGATCGGCTCACGCTGCGATCGCTCGGCCGCTGGGGCCGCGACAACGGCGCGACGACGGTGATGATCTCCCATGAGCGCCTCGATCGCCTTGCGGGCCAAGTACTTCCGCGCCGTACCGCGCGGAGGTTCGCCGACTTCGCCAACCGGCGCACCGCCGCCAACTACGACACCGTGGTGTGCACCACCGGGTTTGCCCGCGAAGAATTCGATCGCATCGGCGCGACCAACACCGTCACCATTCCGCTCGGCGTGGATCTGGACACCTTCCACCCGTCGCGTCGCTCGGCGGTTGTCCGTCAGCGTTGGGCCACACCGAACCAGATATTGCTGGTGCACTGCGGCCGGTTGTCGGTGGAGAAACGGGCCGATCGCAGCATCGACGCGGTCGCCGCGTTGTGCGACGCCGGCGTTGACGCCCGACTGGTCGTAGTGGGTGATGGCCCGCTGCGCGCCAGGTTGCAACGGCAGGCCGCTCGATTGCCGGTCGATTTCACCGGTTTCATCTCCGACCGGCACAGCGTCGCCGAGCTGCTGGCGTCAGCCGATGTCGTGCTCGCACCGGGGCCACACGAAACCTTCGGGCTGGCCGCGCTGGAGTCGCTGGCATGCGGAACGCCGGCCGTGGTCTCCCGTACGTCTGCCCTGGGCGAGATCATCACCGCGGACAGCGGCGCACTGGCCGACAACAACCCAACAGCGATCGCCGAGGCCGTCACCGCGGTCGTCAGCCGCCCCGAGCAGCATCGCCGCGCCGCCGCCCGGTGCCGCGCCGAAATGTTCACCTGGCAACGAGCCGCGCTCGACATGCTGACGACGCTCGGGGCCGCGTCGTTGGACGACGACCCCGGCGATTCTCAACACACCGCCTAGTTGCCTAACCGGAGTTGGCGGGTCCTACCTGGCCGGTCAACGGATTGACCTGGACGGTCATCGGCCCGCCCGGCGCCTGCTTTACCTGCGCCGCCGCACGTTGCTGCGCCGCCTGCGCCAGCGCGTTCACCACCGGGTTATTCTTTGCCATCTCACGGCGATCCTCGTCGGACAGCTCGTAGAACGACCACAGCCCCCACGCGGCAGGACGGATGTAGATCGTCACCTTCTGATGCCGACGCTTGTTCGCCGTCAACACCGCGGGAACGGGCACAACCCGATCCAGGGTCGCCGAACTAACCAACTCCTGCGCGATCTTGTCCGTGTCCACCCCGTCTTGAAGCTCGTAAACCAACGACTGGTGGGGTGTGTGGGATGGGCCCTGGAGGGCCAGGAACCACGCCATCCGCGTCTCCTTCGCTCGTAATCGTCAGCGCAACTGTAGAGGACGCGCGATAGCGGCAGTGCCGATTGACTTTGCGGCTTGGCCTAATTCGTATCGGGGAATGCGACCTGGCTGGCCGGCGCGCCCCGGGCAACCACCACCGGCATCGACGTGGAGGCGTTGGTCTGCAGAATTGTCTGCACCACCTCGATGAGGTCCTCGACGGGCATCAGCTTGCCGGGCATACAGCCGCCCGACACCCACAGCGAATAGGCCTTCATCGCCAGATCCATGTCCCAGCCGGAGTTCATTCCGGTTGCCGCATCACCGTCGCCGCCCGCACACTCCCCCACGATGAGCGACGTGAAGCCGACGTCGGGGTGCTCAGCCCGCCAGGCCTCCACAAGTCTTTCCAGCGCGGCTTTGCTGACGCCGTAGGCGCCGAGACCAGGCCAGGGCGGCCCGAAGGTGCCCGCGTCCGACGAGAGGTAGATCGCTTTGCCCGCGGAGGCGGTCAGGTGCGAAATCGCCGCCGCCGTCGCGAGCGACGCGCCAATGACATTGGTGTCGAAAATGCGTCGCCACGTGTCGGCGCCGGTGTCGACCATGCGAACGAGGGGGCTGATGGCGGGGGTGTAGATGAAGTTGTCGATACCGCCCAGTGCTGCGGCCGCCTGATCGAAGGCCGACCGACACGATGCCTCGTCGGTGACATCGCATTCGATGGCGACGGCGCCTGAACCTGCTTCCTCGGCCGCGGCCTCAATGCGGGCGCGACGCCGGGCAAGCAAGGCGATCTGTCCGCCGCGTTGGGCAAGACCGACACCAATGCAACGCCCGAGGCCACTCGACGCCCCAACGACCACTGTCCGTGACATATTCGCCCTCTCTTGTAACGTGCTCCGTTGCAGCCACAGCGTATCGGCCGCCCGGTCGGCCTTCCATACCGCGGCCGCTACCACGTCAGCCCGGTCGTCAAATCCGATGGATGAGACCCAGCGTCCGGATAGTTGGCGTGCGTTGAGTTTGTGAGTTTAGACACGTTTTTAACGGGCTAATCGAGCTCATTGGAGAAATCCTGTGCGCGCAACGCGCACCCTTATGTCGGGAGTGTGATCGCAGTGAGCATGACTTCTTTCGCCGTTGCCGAGATTGGCCACGACGAGCGTGACTACGACACCTGGCTCGGCACGCTGGTCCAAGCATCGGAGCGCCTCGACGTCCTGCAAACCGTGGTCAACGAGCTGCACCGGCTGTGCGAACGCGAAGACGTGGTCCAGAGCGGTCAGGTGATGGAGGTACTCGAACGGCACGGCGCGATCACCTGAGCGCCCGACCGTCTCGGTCCGTAACGTGAGCCAGATGAAGTATCTGGACGTCGACGGCATCGGCAGGGTTAGTCGGATCGGGCTGGGAACTTGGCAGTTCGGATCCCGCGAGTGGGGCTATGGCGATGGTTACGCCGCCGGCGCCGCCCGCGACATCGTCCATCGCGCACGCGCCTTGGGCGTCAACTTCTTCGACACCGCCGAGGTATACGGGCTCGGCAAGAGTGAGCGAATCCTCGGCGAGGCACTGGGCGATGAGCGCGATCAGGTTGCGGTGGCCAGCAAGGTCTTTCCGATCGCGCCGTTTCCCGCCGTGGTGAAGCAGCGTGAGCGCGCTAGCGCGCGGCGGCTGCAACTCGAGCACATTCCGCTGTACCAGATCCACCAGCCCAACCCGGTCGTCCCCGATTCGGTGATCATGCCGGGCATGCGCGACCTCCTCGACAGCGGCGCCATCGGCGCCGCCGGCGTATCGAACTACTCGCTGTCTCGTTGGAAGCAGGCCGATGCCGCACTCGGGCGACCGGTCATCAGCAACCAGGTGCATTTCTCACTTGCCCACCCGCAGGCGCTCAAGGGTCTAGTCCCGTTCGCCGAGCAGGAGAACCGCGTGGTGATCGCCTACAGCCCACTGGCCCAAGGACTTCTGGGCGGCAAGTACGGCGTGGACAACCGACCCGGCGGCGTTCGCGCAATCAACTCGTTGTTCGGTACCGAGAACTTGCGCCGGATCGAGCCGCTGCTACAGACATTGCGCGACGTTGCCAAGGAAGTCGACGCCAAGCCTGCGCAGGTGGCGCTGGCCTGGCTGATCAGCCTGCCCAACGTTGTTGCCATTCCGGGAGCATCCAGTGTCGAGCAACTCGAATTCAACGTCGCCGCAGCCGATATCGAGCTGAGCGCGGACTCCCACAAAGCCCTGACCGACGCCGCTCTCAACTTCCACCCGGTGTCGACGAAGCGGTTCCTGGCCGACACGGTTCGCGAGCGGCTCGGCTTGCACTGAGTTCTGCTAGCGCAAGCTCACGAGTTGGTCGAGCGTATCGATGGGCAACTCACCGTCGACGACGGCGGTGATCGTCATGGCGTTCAACGTGATCGCGCCATGGTGGTTATCCAGGAAGGCAGTGTCAGCGGCGTCGCGGCCGGTCGCGATGCGCACCATAGATTGCCGGGGAGCCAGGCATGTCGCATCGACGACCCGCCACTCGCCCTCGACAAACGCCTCGGCGACGGCGTGAAAGTCCATCGGTTCACACCCCGGCGCGTACACCGCCGCCAGCCGGGCGGGCACGTACAGCGCCCGCAACATGGCGACCACCAAATGGGCGTAGTCGCGGCACACGCCGGCCCCCGCCAGCAGCGTGTCGGCGGCGCCGTCGATCGGA
>NZ_DASXHW010000290.1:0-1640 GCF_036488105.1 Mycobacterium sp.
GACAGCGCGGTGGAACCGCCGAAGTGGCTGGACTTTTCGATGACCAGCGTGTCGAGGCCGGAGGCGTGGGCGGCCAACGCCGCCGTCATGCCGCCGCCTCCAGAACCGATGACCAACACGTCGATGACGTCGTCGAACGTATCGGGGCTGCCAGGTGCCGCTGCCGTCATGCCGCCGGCACCGCCGTTCTGACCGCGAACCCGGCAATCAACTCGGGCGCCGGCCTGTAGTAGCGCACGCCCGTCCGATACGGTCCGGCGGCGGCCAGCGCCGCGAAAGCCGCGACCCAAGTGCGGATCTCATGCGCGGAGTTGCCGCCCTCGTTGGCGATGAACGAGTTGGACCAGTTGTCTAGGTCGCCGAGATGTCCGCTGTCTACGATCTCGAGGAATTGGCGATCGAACTCTGGGTTGAGGGGCGCAAGGTCGCTGTCTCCCGCGGAGAAGCTCTTGGCCGCGTCGATCACCGCGGTCTGCCGCGCCGAACGCTGCTCGGCCGTCATTGGCCGACCGTGCACAATCCGCTCCACAACTTGCGGCGTCGCGGTCGCCAGTGTCGGAACCGGCGGATCATGCGACAGCCCGCCGGATCCCACCAGCAGCACCCGCTTGCCCAACGTGGCCAGATAGCTACCGACCGCGGTGCCGAGCGTCCGGCAGCGATGCAACGGCCCCAGCGGGGTCGCGACGGAGTTGATGAAAATTGGGATCACTGGACGCGCGGTGGCGGAGCCGAACAGCTTCTCCAGCGGTTGGACGGTGCCGTGGTCGACTTCCATGCTCGCCGAGATGGCGAGGTCGACGCCAGCGGACAGAACCGCTTTCGCGCAGCCGACCGCGATTGCCTCGGGGACGTCAAGCGGTCCTTTGTGAGTGCCGTAATCGCCGACCCCCGCAGCTTCGGTACCGATGCAGAACGGCGGCATCAGCTTGTAGAAGAAGCCGTTGTAGTGGTCAGGCGCAAAAATGACGACAATCTCCGGGTCGAAGTCTTCGACGAATTGCCGTGCCTGCGTGAGTGCGCCGTCGATGTCATCAAGGAGGTCCCGCGACGGCCCGGGCAGATTGAGCAGAGGGCTGTGGGACATGCAGCACAGGGCTAGCGGCACGGTTTCCTCCCGGTGTCAAGGTGAGGACGTCGAAGAGCGACGCACTCAACTCGGGGGCGAGCTGAGCGATACACGCGCCCGCGATGCAGCGATCGGGGCGCAGGAACAGTACGGATTCTTGGTGCGCGTCGAACCAGGCCTTGAGCTGGCCAGTCCGGTCGCCGACGACAGTCACATCGGGATCGTCGTCGCCGTCCCAGTGCAGCTGAGTCAGTGGCCGGGCGGCGACAAGCTTGGCGCCTAGCGCCTGCCAATCGGCAAATGCCTTGGCTCCCAGTATTTCCCGCGGATTGTTGTTCCAGCACACGACGGCGAACCAGCCGCCGATAACGTCGTCGAACAGGACGTCCTGCTGCTCCCGGGTATCTACCCGGGGTTGGACGAATAGCGTCCCGACGGGCGAATCGTCCCGTCGCGGTTCGGGGTGCACGACGGCGCCCTGCTCGTATCGCGGCATCGGCTTGAATCGCATCTCGAGCACATATCGCTTGAGCGACGGCACAATTGACGCGGACCGCACCAACAGGTCCCG
>NZ_DASXHW010000372.1:0-5125 GCF_036488105.1 Mycobacterium sp.
CGACAATCGGAAATTCTGGCTTCGGTAACGCCGTTCAACGGGGCTGACCCGTCAGACGGTGAGCAGCCGGTAGAGCCCGATGAGGCCGACGATGACGATCGCGGCGCGCAGCGCGTTCGGTGACAGCCGACGGCCATAGCGTGCACCCAGCCAGCCGCCGAGCAATGATCCGATCGCGATGAGACCGGCGACCGGCCAGTTGATGCGATGGAAAGCGACCATCGTATAAGCCAGCGCCGCAACAAGATTCACGATCAATGTCAGCAGGTTCTTCGCGGCGTTCGTCCGCTGTACCGATTCCGGCAGCAGTGCACCCATCGCGCCAACCAGCAAAATGCCCTGTGCGGCCGTGAAATAGCCGCCATAGACGGCGACCGCGAAAGTGCTCGACACCACCGCGGCCATCCGACCACGCGAAATGTCTTCGGCCGACTGACCTGCCTTCGCCGCCCGTGCCTGCGCCCAAACTTGGATACGCGGACCGATGACCACCAGCACCAGCGCGATGATCAGCAGCACCGGCACCACGGCGGTGAACAGTTTCTCCGGAAGATGCAAGAGCAGCCAAGCACCGAGTGTCGCGCCGATAACCGAAGCGGGAATTTGCCATACCAGCCTGCCACCCTGACCGCGCAGTTCACGCCGATAGCCCCAGGTGCTGGAGGCATTGCCCGCTACCAGGCCCACCGCGTTGGACATCGTCGCCGTCACCGGCGGATAACCCATCGCGACAAGTGTCGGAAAAGTGATCAACGTGCCCGAACCGACAACGGCATTGATCGCGCCGGCCCCCACGGCGGCGAGGACGATCAAAATCCCTTGCGACAAAGGCACTGACACGACTTTATCCGGCTCAACTCATGCGTAAATATGAGTTTCAGCACTGCGCGTGCCGCCGTCAGCGCGACTTGGGCTTGCGCTTCTCGCGTACCCGAACGTTGATGCGAATCGGGCTGCCGTCAAAGCCGAAAGTCTCGCGCAGACGTCGCTCCAAAAATCGGCGGTAGCCCGCTTCCAGAAATCCGGAAGTGAACAACACGAACGTCGGCGGGCGAGCGGCGGCCTGCGTAGCGAACAGAATCCGCGGCTGTTTACCGCCGCGCACCGGCGGCGGTGTCGCCGCCACGACTTCCTTGATCCAGGTGTTCAACCGGCCGGTGCCGATCCGGGCATCCCACGATGCCAACGCACTCTCCAACGCCGGCACCAACTTCTGCACCGCGCGGCCGGTTTTCGCGGAGATGTTGACCCGTTGCGCCCACTGCACCTGCGCCAGTTGGCGGTCGATCTCGTTATCCAGCTGGTAACGCCGGTCCTCGTCAACGAGGTCCCATTTGTTGAACGCCAGCACCAGCGCGCGCCCGGCCTCGACGACCATCGACAGCACCCGCAGATCCTGCTCGGTCAGTGGCACCGATCCGTCGATCAACACGATCACCACTTCGGCGGCGTCGATGGCGCCGTGGGTGCGTACCGAGGCATAGAACTCCTGCCCACTGGCCTGGCCGACCTTGCGGCGCAGTCCGGCCGTGTCGACGAAACGCCAGACCTTGCCGTCCATTTCGATCAGCGAGTCCACCGGATCGACCGTGGTGCCGGCGACGTCGTGAACCACCGAGCGCTGATCGCCCGCCAACCGGTTCAGCAGCGAGCTCTTCCCGACGTTGGGCTTGCCGACCAGTGCCACCCGCCGTGGACCGCCCTGGGTAGAGGCCAGTTCAGCGACCTCCGGCAGCACCCCGACGACCGCGTCGAGCAGATCGGCCACGCCGCGACCGTGGATCGCGCTGATCGCGTGTGGCTCACCGACGCCCAACGACCACAATGCGGCGGCATCGGCTTCGCCTTTCTCGCTATCAACTTTGTTGGCGGCCAGGAACACCGGCTTACCGGAGCGGCGCAGGATACGGGCCGCAGCTTCGTCACCTGCCGTCGCGCCGACGACCGCGTCCACCACCAGGATCACCGCATCGGCGGTACGCATGGCCACCGAGGCCTGCTCGGCGACCAACAGCTGCAGGCCCTCGGCGTCGGGCTCCCATCCCCCGGTGTCCTGCACGACGAATCTGCGTCCAGTCCACAGTGCGTCGTAGGACACCCGGTCACGGGTCACGCCGGGCACGTCCTGAACTACCGCTTCCCGTCGGCCCAGGATCCGGTTGACCAGCGACGACTTGCCGACGTTCGGCCGGCCCACCACGGCCACCACCGGCGGCGGACCACTGGCCACATCATCGATGGAATCAACGAATTCACTTGATTCCCATTCGCTTTCGTCGACCCACGTGCCGTCGTCACTCACCGAACTGCCTCGCTTCGCTGCTTGACCAACTGCAGGAGGTGAGCGATCACTTCGGATTCGGTCATCTCGCTGGTATCGACGACCACCGCATCCGAGGCGGCCCGCAGGGGCGACACCGCGCGCGTCGAGTCCAGGTGATCGCGGCGCCGCACATCGGCGAGCACGGAGTCGTAGTCGTCGACAAATCCGGCGGCAACATGTTGATCATTGCGGCGCCGTGCCCGCGTCTCCGCCGACGCGGTCAGGTAGATCTTGACGTCGGCGTCGGGCAACACCACGGTCCCAATGTCGCGTCCTTCAACCACGACGCTGCCGGGCCCCGTGGCCAGCGCGCGCTGCAAGTCGACAAGGCGGGTGCGGACGGAGGGAACAGCCGACACGGCGGACACCGCCCTGGTGACCTGGTCGCCACGGATCTCCGACGAAACATCCTCGCCGTCAAGGTAACTAAGATCCTCTTTGGGGTCGTGGCCCACCGACAGCTTGACATTGGATGCGACTGCTCCGACGGCATCCTGGTCGGTGAGGTCTATTCCGGCACGCAGCACCGCCAGCGTGACGATGCGATACATGGCACCGGTGTCCAGATAGCGGGCATGCAATGCATGCGCCAATCCCCTTGATACCGAAGACTTTCCGGTGCCCGCCGGGCCATCGATGGCGACAACGACTGCGTTCACAGCCCTACCGCTTTATAGAGCTCCCCGATCTCATTGCGGCGCAGCGCCCGTATGCTACCCGGCCGCTGCTCGCCCAGTGACACCGCGCCGATATCGGTACGGACAAGTGTCTGCACGGGAAATCCCACCTCGGCCAGCATCCGTCGCACAATGCGCTTGCGTCCCTCGTGCAGCGTGACCCGAAGCAGCGTCTTACCGGGAATGGCGTCCACCACCGCGAAATCGTCAACTGCGACCGGCCCGTCGTCCAATTCGATTCCAGTCCGCAATTTCTTGCCGAGGCCGCGCGGCACCGATCCGTTTACCGTCGCCAGATACGTCTTGGGTACTTCGAAGGAGGGATGCATCAGCCGATGAGCCAGCTCGCCATCGTTGGTCAGCAAGATCAGACCCTCGGTGTCGGCGTCGAGCCGCCCCACGTGAAAAAGCTTCTTGTTGCCCCGAACTCGGTGTTCGACCAGATCGCCGATGCAGGGCCGGCCACGATCGTCCGACATCGTCGAGTGCATGCCGCGCGGCTTGTTCAGCGCCAGATACACCAGCGAATCATCCAGAACCACCCGCGCCCCGTCGACGCGGATCACCGAGGCATCCGGGTCGACCCTGGTGCCCAGCTCGGTCACCAACTGGCCGTCGACCTCGACGCGGCCGTCGATGATCATTCGCTCGGCAACCCGCCGCGACGCAATTCCGGCCTGCGACAGCACTTTCTGCAGGCGAACCCCGCTGGGTTCGCTGTCCGTGACCATCACTCGTGATCCACGTCGAACGACAAGGGCGGATCGTCGGAAACCGGACCGCCGCCGAGCTTGACGAAACGGGGCTCAGTGTCCAGGGATTCGCTCAGGTCGTCGATCATGTCGACATCGGGAAGCAATGGTGCGATATCGGGCAGATCGGTCAGCGACGACAGCCCGAGGCGTTCCAAGAACAGCTCGGTGGTGGCGAAGGTCACCGCCCCGGTGTCGGCGTCGGTGCCTGCTTCGGTGATCAGCCCGCGCGCCAGCAGCGTGCGCATCACCGCGTCGACGTTGACCCCGCGCACCGCGCTCACCCGTGCACGCGTCACGGGTTGCCGGTAGGCCACCACCGCCAGCGTCTCCAGCGCCGCCCGGGTGAGCTTCGAGCGAGATCCGTCCAGCAGCAAGCGCTCAACGTAGGGCGCGAACCGGGCCCGGGTGTACATCCGCCATCCCCCGCCGGCCTCGCGCAGGTCGATGCCGCTGTCTCGTTCGGTGAGCTCATCGGCCATCAGCCGCAGCTTGGCCGCCACCCGGTAGGCCGGTTGCTCGGTCGCCGCGGCCAGCGCCTCGACGGTTACCGGGGTGTCGACCAGCAGCAGCAGTGCCTCGAGCACCCTACCGAGCTCGGTGTCCTCGAGCTCGGGTGCCGTCGCGACGTCGATGCCGAGGTTCTCATCGGACACATCGAATCCCAGGTCCAAATCGGGCACGTCGGTGCCCGCGTCCGCGCCGGCCGCGTCGATGTCCAAGTCCGCATCGAACGATGGCTGCGTCATATGGCGCCGCTTCTCCGCATCGCTGCGCTCTGAATCGTCGCTGGCACGAGTCATGAGTAGTGGTCCCGCAATTCGTCGCTGGGGGGTTGTTCTCCGGTCCACGAAACCTGGAGCACACCAAGCGGTTCTGACTGGTCGAATGCTACCGTCCGCGACCGATACAGCTCGAGCAGAGCCAGGAAGCGCCCGACGATCTCAATGGACGCCTTGCAATCGGTGACCAGCTCGGAGAACGATGCCCACTGCCCGATCCCACGCTTTTCCAGCAGCGACATCAGTTGTTTGGCCTGCTCGGGCACCGAGACCATCAGGTCGTGCAGGTGTTCGGTGGCCACCGTCGGCACTTGCCGTGGCGTGAACGCGGTCGCTGCGATCTCGGCGAACCGCTTGGCGTCGACGCCCAACATCACCTCGGGCAGCAGGTCTTCGTACCGGTCCTCCAGGGACACCGCCCGGGGATAGCTGCGCAGCGCGGCGGCCTCGAGCTCGGCGAACATCTGCGCGACGTGCTTGAACGCCCGGTACTGCAGCAACCGGGCGAAAAGTAGGTCGCGGACTTCCAGCAGCGCCAGATCCTCGGCGTCGTCGACCTGACCGGATGGCAGCAGCCGCGCAGCCTTGAGG
>NZ_DASXHW010000382.1:0-3296 GCF_036488105.1 Mycobacterium sp.
CTCATACCGACCTGAATAGAGGGTGACTCGCGAAGGGGGTTGCGGCGCGCGCGGGGCTGTGATTCTTGAGAGAGCAGATTTTGTGGTTATTGACGGGGGAAGCCACAATGCCTGCTCTGGCGATCCGCGACGATGTTGATCCTGGCGAGCTGCGCCGGCGGGCGCGGGGGCATGACGGGCGGGTCGGTGCCCGGCTGATCGCGATCGCCAACGCGCTGGAGGGGATGGACCGGGCGACGGCGGCGCGGCTGGCCGGAATGGACCGGCAGACGCTGCGCGACTGGGTTCGCCGCTACAACGCGGAAGGGATCGCCGGGCTGTCCAACCGGCCGGCGCCGGGGCGCTCGCCGAAGCTGACCGAAGGGCAGATGGCCGCCTTGAAGGCGATCGTGCTGCGCGGCCCCGATCCGGCGGTCGACCAGGTCGAGCGCTGGCGGATCGTCGATCTGTGCCGGGTGGTGGCGGAACGCTGGGGTGTTGTCTACAGCGAGACGGGAATGCTGCGGCTGTTGTGGTCGCTCGACCTGTCGCACCGCAAGACCCGCCCGGTTCACCCGAAGAGCGATGCGAGGGCGCAAGAGGCCTTCAAAAAAGGGGGTTCGCCGCGCGCCTGGGCGAGATCGTAGCGGCCCATCCCGAGGCCGAGCGGTTCGAGGTGTGGAGCCAGGATGAGGCGCGCGTCGGGCAGACCGGCCGCATCGGCTACATCTGGTGGCAGCGCGGCCATACCCCGCGCGGGCGGCGCGACTTCGGCCACCGCTCGGCCTGGATCATCGGCGCGGTGTGCCCCCGGCGCGACACCGGCGTGGCCCTGGTGATGACCCGGCTCGACACCGAAGCGATGAACCTCTTCCTCGTCGAACTCTCCCAGGCCGTCGCCCCCGGCGCGCACGCCGTCGTGCTGATGGACAAAGCGGGATGGCATATCGCCGGCGACCTCGTCGTGCCGGCCAACATCACCCCGGTCTTCCTGCCGCCCTATTCGCCCGAGCTCAACCCGATCGAGCGGCTCTGGCTCTATCTCAAGGACAGCCGCCTCACTCACCGCGTCTTCGCCGGACCAGCCGAAATCATCAATGCCTGCTGCGACGCCTGGAATGGCCTGCTCGCCGAAACCGGACGCATCCGATCCCTCTGCTCCTACCCCTGGGTCGAAAAGGTCAGCCCTTAATCAGGGCGGTATCAGTCGGGTAGAAAAGAGACCTTCGCCCAACCGCGCGCCGATGGCCTGGTTCCGCCGTTAGCCGTCGCTTCTGAAGCCCAAGCACCGACGAAGTGCGGTTGGATGGTGGACTAGGCGTGCGGGTTGCCTAGCGCCGCGACGCAGAAGAGGCGTCCCAATCAGCATGAGTGGGTGTATGCGCTAATCGCGTATGGGCGGCAGCGAGACCATGTGTGGCGGCCTTTTCGTACCAGGCACGCGCAGCCGCCGGGTCGGGCTCGGTGCCGCGGCCGCTGGCGATCAGGTCGCCGAGCATCAGCTCGGCTTCCGGCATGCCTTTCTCGGCGGCCTGGGCACACCAGGCGATCGCTTTGGCGTCGTTACGCTCGGTGCCGACACCTTTCGCCAGCATCACTGCCAGATTGTACTGAGCGAGCCGATCGCCCTGCTCGGCGGCGCGGCGACACCATTTCGTCGCTTCCGGCAGATCGGTCGCCACCCCCTGGCCGACGCAATACATCATCGCCAGCTGGACCTGCGCGGCGGCATGCCCTTGCCTGGCAGCTAGGCACAACCATTGCGCCGCTATCTCGTCGCTGCGCGGGATGCCCTCGCCGCGCAGATGGATGCGCGCGAGAAAGAGCTGCGCCTCCAAAAAGCCGCCCTCGCCGGCCGCCCGCCACAGACGCATCGCCTCGTCGGCGCGGCCCTGCTGCTTTCGCAGCTGGCCCAGCGTGAGGAGCGCCGGCAGGTGGTTGCGTTCGGCGGCGCGGGTGAGCAGCGTCTCGGCACGCGCCTCGTCGCGCTCGATGCCCTGGCCGCGGATTAGCAGCTGCGCGAGGCCGAGCATGCCGTCGAGCTCGTCGTTCGCCGCGGCGCGGCCGAGCCACGATGCCGCCGTCGCCGGGTCGGCCGGCACCCCGTCTCCGCTCATATGGAGCTGGGCCAGCCTGACTTGCGCTTTGGTCATGTCCTGCTCGGCGGCGCGGGTGAACCACTCGACCGCCCGCGCCGGGTCGCGCTCGACACCGCCGCCGTTCATGTAGAACGTGGCGATATTGAACTGCGCCAGCGCGTGGCCCTGCCGCGCGGCGAGCTCGAACCATTTCGCCGCCTCACTCATCCGCAGCGCGACGCCCTCGCCGCGGGCATAGAAGGTGCCGACGGTAAATTGCGCCTCGGCGATGCCGGCCTCGGCGGCGATGCGGAACCAGTTCACCGCCTCGAACTTGTTGGCCGTCGAGCCTTGGCCGGCGCTGTACATCTGCGCCAGCGTCATCATCGCCTGCGGGAAGCCGCCGCGCGCCGCGCGCCGGAAGCAGCTTTCCGCGGCGACGAGGTTTTGCGGAATGCCGTCGCCGCGCCAATGCAGCAGCCCGAGATTGAAGCAGGCGCGGGCATTGCCGCGCTCGGTGGCTTTTTGAAACAGCGCCGCGGCCGCGGCCGGGTCGCGCTCGACGCCCGCGCCCGAGAGATACATCAGGCCGAGCGCAAGCTGGGCACCGTCGTGGTTGTTGTCGGCGGCGCGGCGGTAGTGCTCGGCGGCGGCCGGGTGATCGACAGCGACACCGAAACCGTTGGCGTGGAGCACACCGAGGCCGAATTCGCCTTCTGCATTGCCGCCGCGCGCCGCCAGCTCGTACCAGAAGCGAGCCTCGTCGTAATCGACCTCACACGGGCCGCCGCGCGAATAGAAGATCGCGGCGTTGGCCTGTGCCGCCGGGTGGCCCTGCGTGGCGGCAGCGAGCGTCCAGCGCAGCGATTCCGCCTCGTCGCGGTCGACGCTAAGCCCATTTGGCGACAGGATTTCGAGGTTGCTGTCCGCCGCGTCCTTATCTTCGCCGGAGGCGACCCGGTACCATTCGCCCATCGTCAGCGGGCCGAAATCGGCGCGGCCGAACTGATAGAGCAGGCTCAGCTGGTATTGCGCCTCGGCATGGCCCTGCTCGGCGGCGCGGCGGTACCAGGCCATCGCGTCAGGGGCGTTGCGGATGACGCCGTCGCCGCGCAAGTAAAGCTGGCCGAGGCGGAACTGTGCTTCGCGGTTGCCGCCGGCCGCGGCGCGCGACCACAAACGGAAGGCCTCGGCGAAATCCTGTCGGTCGAAAGCCTCCTGCGCGTCTTGTACGGGGCG
>NZ_DASXHW010000447.1:0-6017 GCF_036488105.1 Mycobacterium sp.
TGAGCGAGCGCGGTAGCCGACGGCAACCCCTGCAGCGACTCCAGCCAATGCACGACGGTCAGCCGGTCGGGATACTTTGCCGCGAGTTCGCGCAGCGCATCGGCGAAGATCACCGACCGCTCGTCGCGGTTGGCGTAGACCAACAGCACCCGCCCGCCGCCTTCGAACAGCGCCGACTTGCAGATCGACATGATCGGCGTGATTCCGCTGCCGGCGGACAGCAGCAGGAAGTCGTCGTCGAGGGTTTTGGGTACGAATGTGCCCGACGGCGCCAGCACATGAATCCGCATGCCGGGATGGGCGTGGTCGCACAGCCAGTTCGACGCGTAGCCGTCTTTGTCCCGTTTCACGGTGACGGTCATCGCCTCGTCGGTGAACGGCGAGCTACACAGCGAATAGCAGCGGGCGACCGAGCCCGTGCGGTCACTGGGAACACGCAGCGTCAGAAACTGGCCGGGGGCGTAGCGCAACCGCTCCGCCGGTATCTGAGCGCCATCGGGCACCGTGAACACCAGCGAACGGGCGTCCTCGGTCTCGGTGACGACGTCGGCTACCTCCAGTTCGAGAACATGGCTGCCGAGCGGCTCGTCGGGAATCGTGCCCGTCACCACCCCGCCCTTCGTTCAGTCATAACTAGAACAGGTTACAGAAAGGTGTATCGGTATCGCTACCAGCCGCAGGAACAAGCTGCTCGACACAAATCGGAACGTGTTCTAGTCTTTGTCTACGTAAGCCACCTTTGGAGGAACCCTTGACGTCCATTCAACAACGTGACGCCCAGTCGGTCCTAGACGGCGTCGACGAACTACTGCCGAAGCTGCGGCAGCGCGCCCAGGAAACTGAGGACCTGCGCCGACTGCCGGACGCCACGGTCAGCGAGCTCCAGGAGATCGGTTTCTTCAAGTTGCTGCAGCCCCAGCAATGGGGCGGGCTGGAATGCGACCCCGCGCTTTTCTACGAGGCGGTCCGCCGACTGGCCAGCGCGTGCGGTTCCACCGGCTGGGTCAGCTCGATCATCGGTGTGCACAACTGGCACTTGGCGCTGTTCGACCAGCAGGCCCAGGACGAGGTCTGGGGCGACGACACGGCAGTGCGTGTTTCGTCGTCCTACGCGCCGATGGGCGCGGGCACGGTCGTCGACGGCGGCTACCTGGTCAGCGGTTCGTGGAACTGGTCGTCGGGTTGTGACCACGCAACCTGGGCTTTCTTGGGCGGCCCGGTGATCAAGGACGGCCGGCCGGTCGACTTCGGCAGCTTCCTGATCCCGCGCACCGAGTACCGCATCGATGACGTCTGGCACGTGGTGGGCCTGAAGGGCACCGGCAGCAACACCGTCGTCGTCAAGGATGTCTTCGTGCCGCGGCACCGCTTCCTGTCCTACAAGCAGATGAACGACGGCACCGCGGGCGGCTACCAGAACAACACCGCTGCGGTCTACAAGATGCCTTGGGGGACAATGCATCCCACTACCATCTCAGCGCCGATTGTCGGCATGGCCTACGGCGCGTACGACGCGCACGTCGAGCACCAGGGCAAGCGGGTGCGTGCGGCATTCGCCGGCGAGAAGGCCAAGGACGACCCGTTCGCCAAGGTCCGCATAGCCGAAGCAGCCAGCGACATCGACGCGGCGTGGCGACAGCTGATCGGCAATGTCAGCGACGAGTACGCATTGCTCTCAGCCGGCAAGGAGATCCCGTTCGACCTGCGCGCCCGTGCTCGTCGCGACCAGGTGCGCGCAACCGGACGGTCCATCGCCTCGGTCGACCGGCTGTTCGAGGCCTCCGGTGCCACGGCGCTGGCCAATGACGCACCGGTGCAACGCTTCTGGCGTGACGCGCACGCGGGCCGGGTGCACGCGGCCAACGACCCCGAGCGGGCCTACCTGATCTTCGGTAACCACGAGTTCGGGCTGCCGCCCGGCGACACCATGGTCTGATGACGGCGACGGAAGAACTCACCTTCGAGTCCACCTCCCGGTTCGTCGAGGTCGACGTCGACGGTCCGCTCAAGCTGCACTATCACGAGGCGGGCGTCGGCAAAGAGCAGACGATTGTGCTGCTGCACGGCGGCGGACCCGGTGCGGCGAGCTGGACGAACTTCTCCCGCAACATTCCGGTGCTGGCTCAGCGCTTTCACGTGCTGGCCGTCGACCAGCCCGGCTACGGTCACTCCGACAAACGCGCAGAGCACGGGCAGTTCAACCACTACGCGGCCAGGGCCCTGAAGGGTCTGTTCGACCACCTGGGCCTGGGACGTGTTCCGCTGGTGGGCAATTCGCTGGGCGGCGGTACCGCGGCCCGGTTCGCCCTGGACTACCCGGACAGGGCCGGCAAGTTGGTGCTGATGGGTCCGGGTGGGTTGAGCGTCAACCTGTTCGCGCCCGACCCCACCGAGGGTGTCAAGCGGCTCGGCAAGTTCTCGGTCGCGCCGACGCGGGAGAACCTCGAAGCGTTCCTTCGGGTCATGGTCTACGACCAGAAGCTGATCACCCCGGAACTGATCGACCAGCGCTTCGAACTGGCCTCCACGCCCGAATCGCTGACGGCGACCCGCGCGATGGGGATGTCGTTCTCCGGCGCGGACTTCGAGCTCGGGATGATGTGGCGCGAGGTCTACAAACTGCGTCAACCGGTGCTGCTGATCTGGGGCCGCGAGGACCGGGTCAACCCGATCGACGGTGCTCTGGTAGCGCTCAAGACGATTCCCCGTGCGCAGCTCCACGTTTTCGGACAGTGTGGGCATTGGGCACAGGTGGAGAAGTTCGACGAATTCAACAAACTGACTATCGACTTCCTAGGAGGTGCGTGATGAGCATCCGTTCACTTGGCTACCTGCGCATCGAAGCTACCGACATGCAAGCCTGGCGCGACTACGGGCTGAAGGTTCTCGGCATGGTCGAGGGCAAGGGCAGCACCGAGGGTGCGCTGTACTTGCGGATGGACGACTTCCCGGCCCGCCTGGTGATCGTGCCGGGCGAGCATGACCGGCTCTCCGAGGCCGGTTGGGAATGCGCGAATGCCGAAGGCCTGCAAGAGATCCGTAACCGGCTTGATCTCGAGGGCACGCCCTACAAGGAGGCTACCGCCGCCGAGTTGGCCGACCGTCGCGTCGACGAGATGATCAAATTCTCCGATCCCTCGGGCAACGGCCTGGAGGTCTTTCACGGCGCCGCGCTCGAACACCGCCGGGTCGTCAGCCCGTACGGCCACAAGTTCGTCACCGGTGAGCAGGGCCTGGGACACGTGGTACTGACGACTCGCGACGACGTCGAGACGCTGCACTTCTACCGCGATGTGCTGGACTTCAAGCTGCGTGACTCGATGCGACTGCCGCCGCAGGTGGTTGGGCGACCCGCTGACGGGCCGCCCGCCTGGCTGCGGTTCCTGGGCTGCAACCCCCGTCACCACAGCCTGGCCTTCATGCCCGGGCAGACCCCCAGCGGCATCGTGCACCTGATGATCGAGGTGCACGAAGCCGACGACGTGGGGCTGTGCCTGGACCGGGCGCTACGGCGCAAGGTGCCGATGTCGGCCACCCTGGGCCGCCACGTCAACGACCTGATGCTGTCGTTCTACATGAAGACACCCGGCGGATTCGACATCGAATTCGGCTGCGAGGGAAGAAAAGTCGACGACGTCGACTGGGTTGCCCGGGAGAGCACCGCTATCAGCCTCTGGGGCCACGACTTCAGCGTCGGCTTCAAGTAATGTCCGGGCAGATCGACGCCCGCGCCTTCCGTAGCGTGCTGGGTCAGTTCTGCACCGGAATCACGATCATCACCACCGTGCACGACGACGTGCCGGTCGGCTTCGCGTGTCAATCCTTTGCGGCATTGTCACTGGACCCTCCGCTCGTGCTGTTCTGTCCGACCAAGGTGTCGCGGTCCTGGAAGGCCATCGAGGCCAGCGGGAATTTCTGCGTCAACGTGTTGACCGAGAGCCAGAAGCACGTCTCGGCCCGGTTCGGCTCCAAGGAACCGGAGAAATTCGCCGGCATCGACTGGGCGCCTTCGGAACTCGGCTCGCCGATCATCGACGGGTCGCTGGCCTACATCGACTGCACGGTGGCCTCGGTGCACGACGGCGGCGATCACTTCGTGGTGTTCGGCGCGGTGAAGTCGCTGTCCGAAGTACCGAAAATCAAGCCGCGGCCCCTGCTGTTCTATCGCGGCGACTACACCGGCATCGAGCCGGACAAGACCACGCCCGCGCAGTGGCGTGACGACTTGGAAGCATTCCTCACCACGACCACCCAGGACACCTGGCTGTAGCGGACCTTGGATTGATGCCGTGTCCCAGGTGCCGCCCGCCCGTTACTTGCTAAGGGCCAAGGATTTCGTCGACGCACGCTATGCGGAGCAGATAACTGTCGAGGACCTGGCCGCGGCCGCAGGGTTGTCCCGCGCGCATTTCAGCAGGATGTTCTCCAAGACGTTCGGCGAGTCGCCGCGTGCCTACCTTCAGAGCCGACGGCTGGAGCGCGCGGCGGCTTTGCTGCGTTACACCGACCGCTCGGTGGCCGACATCTGTGTGATGGTCGGGCTGCAGAGCGTCGGTTCGTTCACGACCTCCTTCGCGCGGGTGTTCGGCAAGCCACCGGCCGCATACCGGGCGAGCATGCCCCCCGCCTCTGCGTACGCGCGGGTGCCGAGCTGCGTTCTGCAGCGTGACACCAGACCGGTTCCGGACAGCCGTGTCAAGACAGCACATGGGGAGAAGACGGGCGGCGTGAGCCGACCGTAGCGTCGGCCTCATGTTGAAAATTGCCAGCGCCCAACTGTGGGTGCACGACCAACAAGTCGCGTTGAACTACTGGACCGAGAAGGTGGGCATGGAAGTGCGCGAAGACGTCACGCTGCCCGAAATGGGCTTCCGGTGGCTGACCATCGGCCCGCCTGGCCAGGACGATGTGTCGATCGTGCTGATGGCCGTGCCCGGCCCACCAGTGATGGACGAGGTAACCAGAAAGCAGGTGTTGGAGGTCGTTGCGAAGGGCTTCGCCGGCACCGTGTTCCTGACCACCGATGACTGCCAGGCGACTTACGAGCAGCTCCGGGACCGTGGTGTCGAGTTCACCGAGGCGCCGCACGACATGCCATACGGCATCGACTCCGGATTCCGCGACCCGTCCGGCAACAGCGTGCGGCTCACGCAACTGAGTGGCTCCTGAACGACATCCGCGATGAGTTTGGCCGGCGCGGTAGGTCTATCCCTTATCCCAACGAAGGGGGACGGATGTCGATCGAACATGTCCTGGCCGTTGTTCCTGTGCGCGACATTGACAGGAGTCGACCCTGGTACGAGAAACTTTTCGGACGTCCGGCGGATAATAATCCGATGGCCAATCTTGTTGAATGGCAGGTGGTTTCGAATGGATGGGTCCAGGTCTTCTGCGACGATCAACGCGCCGGCTCAACCACTGTCAACTTCGCTGTGCAAGATTTGGATGGCCATATCGACGAGCTGAAACGGCGCGGCCTTGAGCCCGGCGAGATCGTTGCGGCCAACAAAGGCGTGCACTTGTCGGCGCTCACCGACCCGGATGGAAACCAGATCTGGCTGATTGGCGGGTTTCGGGTGCAGTACTGATACTTCGCGCTGACGCTACGCTCACCGGTGTGATTCGCTTTGTCTCTGTCGCATTGCTGACAGCCCTGGCCGTGGCATTGCTGCCATTGGCGCTGCTGTGGACGTGGGTGTGGTGGATCCCCGCCGCGGTGGTCGCGGTGGTTGCCGCCGTGGGCGTCTACGACCTCGTTCAGCGACAGCACTCGGTGCTGCGGAACTATCCGATCGTCGGGCACATGCGATTTCTGCTGGAGGCGCTGCGGCCGGAGATCCAGCAGTACTTCATCGAGCGGAACTTCGACGGGCGCCCCTTCGACCGCGACGTTCGATCGTTGATCTACGAACGGGCCAAGGGCACCGCCGCAGAGTTGGCGTTCGGCACCGAGCGCGACATCGATCAGGTCGGCTACGAGTATCTGGTGCACACGGCGCGACCGGTCGAGCCGCCCG
>NZ_DASXHW010000243.1:0-8645 GCF_036488105.1 Mycobacterium sp.
CAAGGTCCGCACCGAACCACCGCATCCCGGCAGCCGCTACACCCAGATCGCCGTGCTCGAGGACGGCATCGTGGTGGAGCACTTCGTCACCAGCGCGGCCTCGGCGTCGCTGGTGGGCAACATCTACCTGGGCATCGTGCAGAACGTGCTGCCGTCGATGGAAGCGGCGTTCGTCGACATCGGCCGCGGCCGAAACGGCGTGCTCTACGCCGGCGAGGTGAACTGGGAGGCCGCCGGCCTGGGCGGGTCCAACCGGAAGATCGAGCAGGCACTCAAACCCGGCGACTACGTCGTTGTTCAGGTCAGCAAGGACCCCGTCGGCCACAAGGGCGCCCGGCTGACCACGCAGGTGTCCCTGGCGGGTCGCTACCTGGTGTACGTGCCGGGCGCATCGTCGACCGGTATCAGCCGCAAACTTCCCGACACCGAACGCCAGCGGCTGAAAGAGATCTTGCGCGAGGTCGTCCCGTCGGACGCCGGGGTGATCATCCGGACCGCGTCCGAGGGTGTCAAAGAGGACGACATCCGCGCCGACGTGAACCGGCTGCAGGAGCGCTGGACGCAGATCGCCGAGCGCGCGCAGGAGACCAAGGGGAAGGCGGCCGGCGCCGCGGTCGCGCTCTACGAGGAGCCTGACGTCCTGGTCAAGGTCATTCGCGACCTGTTCAACGAAGACTTCGGTCAGCTGATCGTCTCTGGCGAGGACGCCTGGACCACCATCAACGAATACGTGAGTTCGGTTGCGCCCGAGCTTGTTTCGAAGCTGAACAAGTATGAGCCCGCGGAATCCGCCGAGGGAGTGGCAGGCCCCGACATCTTCGCGGTGTACCGCATCGACGAGCAACTGGCCAAGGCGATGGACCGCAAGGTCTGGCTGCCCTCCGGAGGCACGCTGGTGATCGACCGAACCGAGGCGATGACCGTCGTCGACGTCAACACCGGCAAGTTCACCGGGTCCGGTGGCAACCTCGAACAAACCGTCACCAAGAACAACCTGGAGGCTGCCGAGGAGATCGTGCGACAGCTGCGGCTGCGCGACATCGGCGGCATCGTCGTCATCGACTTCATCGACATGGTGCTGGAATCCAACCGTGACCTGGTGTTGCGCCGGCTGACCGAGGCGTTGGCCCGCGACCGAACCCGCCACCAGGTGTCCGAGGTGACCTCGCTGGGGTTGGTGCAGCTGACCCGCAAGCGGCTCGGAACCGGGCTGATCGAGGCGTTCTCCACGACCTGTCCGCACTGCGGCGGTCGCGGGATCACCCTGCACGCCGATCCCGTCGACTCCGCACCGACGATTGGCCGCAAATCGGAGTCGGGCGGCGGACGGCGCGGCCGGCGGTCCAAGAAGGGCAAGGCCGAAGAACCGGCGGTCGCCAAGGTGCCCGCTCACTCGGCCGAGCACCCGATGTTCAAGGCCATGGCCGCGGCAAACGGTCGCCATGACGACGACACCGACGAGTCTGTGCACACCGATCATGAGGATGAAGCGGTCGGTGATCAGGGCCGGGAGGACGCCGAGCCCGACGTGCAGCTGCAGAAGCAGGTCGCGCAGGAGGCGGCGGAAGAAGACCTCGAGGACGACGATTTTGACGACAGCGACGACGACGCTGACGACGACGAAGACGATACTGACGAGGACGACACCGACCAGGTCGATCTCGACGACGATGAAGACCTCGATGAAGACGACGACCTCGACGAGGTCGATGAAGACGACAGCGACGAAGACGACGATGAGGACGACGACGACGAGGACGACGAAGACGACGACGAGGACTCTGATGAGACACCCGACCCCCACGTCACCGCCGTCACCGAGCCTTTTGAGCGACCCCGTCGACGCCGGGCCGCGGCACGACCGGCCGGTCCGCCGGCCCACGAGGAATGACTAGCCGGTTTGACCCTGTAGCCGCTGGTCACGTACCCTGGACCAGTTGTCGACAGGCCCGCTGACCGGTTTTGGCCGACACTCCCAGACCAGCCCGCGCACCCTTTGGCTGCGCGACGCCCGCACGAACCAGCAGAACCAGAAGATGAGGTAGACGTGACCATGGCGACCTACGCAATCGTCAAAACCGGCGGCAAGCAGTACAAAGTTGCCGTCGGCGACGTGGTCAAGGTTGAAAAGCTCGACTCCGAGCCCGGCGCCAAGGTATCGCTGCCGGTCGCGCTGGTGGTGGACGGCGCCACCGTCACCTCCGACGCCTCCGCGCTGGCCAAGGTCGCGGTGACTGGCGAGGTGCTCGAGCACACCAAAGGCCCCAAGATCCGTATCCACAAGTTCAAGAACAAGACCGGCTACCACAAACGTCAGGGTCACCGTCAGCAGCTGACGGTCCTGAAGGTCACCGGCATCAAGTAGCGGAGGCGACAAGACATGGCACACAAGAAGGGCGCTTCCAGCTCACGTAACGGCCGCGACTCAAACTCTCAGCGACTGGGCGTCAAGCGGTTCGGCGGTCAGATCGTCAAGGCCGGCTAGATCCTGGTCCGCCAGCGCGGCACGCACTTCCACCCCGGAGTGAACGTGGGCCGTGGTGGCGATGACACGTTGTTCGCGAAGGCGGCCGGTGCCGTCGAGTTCGGTGTCAAGCGCGGACGCAAGACGGTCAACATCGTCTCGGCCGCGCTGTCGACCGACTGAGCGCCGCGAGCGTGAGGCACGCTAGCTTCACCCTCGACGAGTAAGAGGAATTCCGATGCCTCCCCGGTTTGTCGACCGAGTCGTCATCCATACGCGGGCAGGCTCCGGCGGAAATGGTTGCGCCTCGGTTCATCGCGAGAAATTCAAGCCCCTCGGTGGACCCGACGGCGGTAACGGCGGCCGCGGCGGCAGCATCGTGCTGGTCGTCGACCCGCAGGTGCACACCCTGCTCGATTTTCACTTCCATCCGCATGTCGACGCCGCGTCGGGCAAGCAGGGTATGGGCGGTAACCGCGCCGGTGCCGCAGGTCCCGATCTGGAAATCAAGGTTCCCGACGGCACTGTGGTGCTCGACGAGGACGGCCGCATGCTCGCCGACCTGGTCGGCGCGGGCACTCGATTCGAAGCCGCGGCCGGTGGTCGTGGTGGGCTGGGTAATGCCGCGCTCGCATCGCGGGCCCGCAAGGCGCCCGGGTTCGCCCTGCTCGGCGAGAAGGGCGAAGCCCGCGACCTCACCCTCGAACTCAAAACCGTCGCCGATACCGGCTTGATCGGATTTCCGTCGGCGGGCAAATCCTCACTGGTGTCCGCGATCTCGGCGGCCAAGCCGAAGATCGCCGACTACCCGTTCACCACGCTGGCCCCCAACCTCGGAGTGGTGTCGGCCGGGGAGCGGACGTTCACCGTCGCCGACGTACCGGGTCTGATCCCGGGCGCGTCACAAGGCCGTGGCCTCGGTTTGGACTTCCTGCGCCACATCGAGCGGTGTGCCGTGCTGGTGCACGTCGTCGACTGTGCCACTGCGGAACCGGGCCGCGACCCGATCTCCGACATCGACGCGCTGGAAGCCGAACTGGCCGCCTACACACCGACGCTGCAAGGGGATTCGATCCTGGTCGACCTCGTTGAGCGCCCGCGCGCGGTGGTGCTCAACAAGATCGATGTGCCGGAAGCCCGTGAGATGGCCGAGTTCGTCCACGACGAGATCGCCGAGCGCGGCTGGCCGGTGTTTGTGGTTTCGACGGTTGCCCGAGAAGGACTGCAGCCGTTGATATTCGGGCTCGCTGACATGGTCGCCGAATACCAGGCCGCGCAACCGGTGCTGGTGCCGCGACGGCCGGTGATCCGCCCGGTGCCCGTCGACGAGTCCGGGTTCACGGTGGCATCGGACGGGCACGGCGGATTCGTGGTCCGTGGCCGGCGGCCTGAACGCTGGGTCGCCCAGACCAGCTTCGACAACGACGAAGCGGTCGGCTATCTCGGCGACCGGTTGGCCCGGCTGGGTGTCGAAGAAGAACTGGTCCGGCTGGGCGCACGGCCGGGCTGCGGGGTCACCATCGGCGACGTGACGTTCGACTGGGAGCCCCAGACGCCCTCCGGTATCGACACCGTTATGACGAGGCGAGGTACCGACGCGCGCCTGGAAAATACCGACCGAATCGGCGCCGACGAGCGCAAAGCGGCTCGACGGCAACGCCGCGAACACGGCGAACACGGCGATTCTGATGAATAGCGTTGCACGGGAGGTTGTTCGGACAGCACGCAGCGTCGTCGTCAAGGTCGGCACCACCGCGCTGACGACTTCGACCGGCATGTTCGACGCCGGCCGGCTCGCCGGACTGGTCGACGCGATCGAGGCACGCATGAGAGCGGGCTCAGACGTCATCATCGTGTCCTCGGGGGCCATTGCCGCCGGCATCGAGCCACTGGGGCTGACCAAACGTCCCACCGACTTGGCCACCAAGCAGGCCGCGGCAAGTGTCGGACAGGTGGCACTGGTCAACGCGTGGAGTAGCGCATTCTCCCGCTACCAGCGCAGCGTCGGTCAGGTCTTGCTGACCGCGCATGACATCTCGATGCGGGTGCAGCACACCAACGCCCAGCGCACGCTGGACCGGTTGCGTGCTTTGCACGCGGTGGCGATCGTCAACGAGAACGACACCGTGGCCACCAACGAGATCCGGTTCGGCGACAACGACCGGCTCTCGGCCCTGGTGGCGCACCTGGTCGGCGCCGACGCGCTGGTGCTGCTCAGCGATATCGACGGCCTCTATGACTCGGATCCACGCAAGTCCGACGAAACACATTTCATCCCAGAGGTTTCCGGGCCGGCTGATCTGAAAGGCGTGATCGCGGGGCAGAGCAGCCACCTGGGCACCGGCGGGATGGCGTCCAAGGTGTCGGCGGCGCTGCTGGCCGCCGACGCCGGCGTGCCCGTGCTGCTGGCCGCCGCCGCCAATGCCGAAGCGGCACTGGCGGATGCTTCGGTGGGCACGGTGTTCGCCGCGCGGCCCAACCGCATGTCGGCGCGCCGGTTCTGGGTGCGATACGCCGCCGAATCCGCCGGTGCGCTCACCCTCGACGAGGGTGCGGTGAGTGCCGTTCTGGGTCAACGCCGTTCACTGTTGCCGGCGGGAATCACCGCGCTGTCCGGGCGTTTTCACGGCGGTGACGTCGTGGACTTGACCGGGCCGGACGAGGCCCTGGTGGCTCGCGGGGTCGTCGCCTACGACGCCGCCGAGCTGGCCACCATGATCGGCCGGTCGACCTCGGAGCTGCCCGCCGAGCTGCGTCGTCCCGCAGTCCATGCCGATGACCTGGTGGCCGTCTAAGTTGCTATAGGCTTCAGATACAAAGCACCCCAGACGATTTCGGTCAGCGTACTGGCGAGTTCCGTGTCGTATGTGGCCGGGTTACTCGGCAGGTTCTGTTGACAGGTTCGCTCGACCATCCAGGTGAGCGCACTTGCCGTAGTCGGTGCCGGCAGCTCGCGGCGGATTGAGCCATCGGCCTGGCCGTCTTCGATGACACGGGCCAATCGCCCGGTGATAGCGGTCAGCAGATTGCGGTAAGTCGCACCGACCAACGAGTCGTAGGCAGCCATCTCGTTCAGCGCCACCAGCACCGGTTGATGTCGCCGGTAGCTGGCGATGATGGCGGCCATCCCGGCGCGCACGTCATCGGGATCGTGTCGCCAGGCCACACTCCACCAGCGTTCGGCGCTTTCGGCGAGATCGGCGAACACCTGGCCGGCCAACCGGCGCAGCAGGTGGCCCTTGTCCTCGAAGTAGATGTAGAAACTGGCCCGCGACATCGCGGCTTCGGTGGACAGCCGGTCCACGCTGAGTTCGGTGAAGCTCGCGCCGTCGCGCATCAGGCGCTCGGTGGCGTCGAGTAGCCGGCGCTCGATCTGCTCACGTCGCTCCTGCCGCTTGGTTTGCGGCTTACGGGTGACTGACGGCATGCCAGCAGTATGACACCTTGACTAGACACTCTGTCTAGTCCTAGAGTCGTCGGTGTCTTGAACCTGTGACCGGCTTCATAGCCGATGGAGGATTCCGCATGACCGCGACGGCCGCCGCCCCCCGCGCCTACGACCCCATCGACCTGTCATCCCGCGCCTTCTGGTCGACCAGCGCGCAGGAGCGGGAAGAGTCGTTCGCCCAGCTTCGGGCCGAACGCCCAGTGAGCTGGCATCCGCCGGTGGAAGACGCGATGCTGCCTGACCCCGATGACCCCGGCTACTGGGCGGTGACCCGCCGCGACGACATCGTCGCAATCAGCCGCGACAACGAGTCATTCCTGTCGGGCAAGGGCGTCATGTTCGAGAACTTCCCGGTGGAGCTCCTCGAAGCGTCGCAATCCTTCCTGGCCATGGACCCGCCGCGGCACACGTTCCTGCGCAAACTCGTCAGCGCCGCGTTCACCCCGCGGCAGGTCCGGCGCATCGAAGATTCGATCAAGAAGAACGCGAAGACCATCGTGGAGGAACTCAAAGACGCCGGCAGCGGCGCCGATTTCGTCGATCTCTGCGCCAAGGAGCTGCCCATTCGCACGCTGTCGGACATGGTGGGCATCCCCGAGTCGGAGCGCCAACAGCTCGCGCACGCGGCCGACGCCATGGTCTCGTCGGGCGACCCCGAGTACCTCAAAGGTCGCCATCCGCTCGAGGTGTTGTTCGAGGCGCAGACTTATGTGCATCAGGTGGCCGGGATGCTCGCTGCAGAGCGCCGCGAGCAGCCCGGCGACGATCTGTTCACCAGCCTGGTGACTGCCGAGGTAGACGGCGACAGGTTGGCCGACGCGGACGTCGCCGCGTTCTTCGTGTTGCTTACCGTGGCCGGCAATGACACCACCCGCCAGACCACCAGTCACGCGCTGAAGGCGCTCACCGACTATCCCGACCAGCGTGCCTGGCTGCTGGACGATTTCGACAATCGCATCGGTGGAGCGGTCGAGGAATTCATCCGGTGGGCCAGCCCGGTGATGACGTTCCGTCGCACGGCCGCCAAGGATGTCGAGATCGGCGGCCAACCCATCCGCGCCGGCGAGAAGGTCGTGATGTTCTACTCCTCGGGCAACTACGACACCGACGTGTTCGAGCATCCTGAGCGACTCGACCTGAGCCGCAACCCCAATCCTCACGTCGGCTTCGGCGGTGGCGGCGTGCACTTCTGCCTGGGTGCGAACTTGGCCAGGGCGCAGCTGCGGGCGATCTTCGGCGAGCTCTTGCGTCAGCTGCCGGACATCCAGGCGGGCGAACCCGTATACGTGGCCGGCAACTTCATTCACGGCATCTGCAGCATGCCCTGCACGTTCTAATCGGTTAGCGGTCGCTGTCTACCTGGGCCGCGGCTGCAGTCAACAGTCCAATGGCCGCGTCGAATGGCGCGGGGCTGCGCAGCGCGCGGCTGACAATGAGCGCACCTTCCGTGCTGGTCCACACATTGGTGGCCAGCTCTACGGCCCTCTCTGGTGAGATGCCCTTTTCGGAGAAGCGCGCGGCCAGCGTCGTGATCAGATCCTGGAAGGCGCGTCGGGTTGCGTCGCTGAGCTGATCGGAAGCGGGCGTCGACTCGATGACGATGGGAGCCACCGCGCATCCCTCGCGGTAGCCGCTGGCCACTAGGTCGTCGCGTTCTCGGCCCATGAAGACCTCGATCAGTTGCGCCGGGGTGGTGGCGGCCGCCGCCGCACGGTTGATGTTTGCGATGCGGTCGGCGGCGTGCAAGAGGGTGACCTCGGTGGCGAGTTCCTCCTTGCCGCCGGGGAAGTGGAAGTAGATCGACCCGCGCGGGGCGGCGCTCTCGGTGATCACGTCCGACAACGCCGTGCCGAGATAGCCGTGTTCGCGAAACAGCCGCCGCGCCGCGGCGACCATGCGCTCCTTGCTATTGGTCCCTTTTACCATGTCGTCCATCATACATAGTTCTTGACAGGACATGGGTCTAGTTGTAGCGTCGCAGATGTTAATAAGTATGACGGCCGACATAGTTAGGAGCTCAAGATGCCCATCTACCAGTGCTACAGCCCGAAAGGACTGCTGACCGCGTCCGCAAAGGCCAAGATCGCCGACGAGATGACCAGCTTGTACTGCAACGTGACCGGAGCGCCGCCGTCATGGGTCAAGGTTCTGTTCCACGAGCTGCCCGAAGGCGACTGCTTTTCTGCCGGCAAACCGGCGACGCAATCCCTGATCCTCGCCATCAACCGCCACGGACGTGACCTCGAAACGCGACGGGCAATGCTGCGTGAGCTCTCGCAGATCTGGACACGGAACTCGGGCCAGCCGGAAGCCGACCTATGGATCTCGGTGACCGAGATCGATCCGACAAACGTGCTGGAAGCCGGATTGTTCATGCCTGCGCCGGGCCAGGAACGGGCATGGTTTGAGGAAAACCACGACAGGCTGGCCGAATTGGGCATAACGGCCGCATGACTTTCACCAACAACAAGAAACGAGAGATGTTATGACTCAATTAGTTGACGGATCCGTTGAGACGACCTCGCATCAGGTTGACCGGTTGACGGTTCGTATCAACGACTCGTTCGACGGGTTCAGGGATCGCTATGAGCAAGCGGTGCCGAAATTCCAGAGCGCTCGGTTCGACTCTCTCGTCGAGAGGGGCGTCGACTGGCAGACGGTTCTAGAAGCCACCGCGCAGAACGCGCCACACGACTTCATTCTTTACTGGTCTCACGACTTCACGTCGCTGAT
>NZ_DASXHW010000517.1:0-6050 GCF_036488105.1 Mycobacterium sp.
ACCGGGTCGCCCAGAATGTCATGCGAGATCCGGTTGGGTAGGGTTTGCCGAGGCACAATGAGGAACATCGGGGCGCGCGTTCAACAAGTCGACCGTGGTGCTGCGTACGCCGATGAAGTAGTCGAACAGGACAGACGATCATGAGCGGGCCGAATCCACCAGGACCCGAGTCCGAACACCTGGAACCCGGCGCCGAGCCCAGCCATGGGGGCGGCGAATCCGACGCTGCGGACACCGAATTCGGTGCGGGCGCGCGGGAGACCGACGCTGAAGGCCAGACCGGTCAGACCGACGTCTATTCGCGGGCTTACTCGGCCCCGGAGTCCGAACACATCAGCAGCGGACCCTACGTACCCGCGAACCTTGATCTCTACGACTACGACAACTACGACGAGGCGGCTCACCCGGCGGAAGCCAGCACCGCCCGCTGGCCGTGGATTGTCGGAATCGCCGCGATCGTCGCGGCGATTGCCCTCGTAGTCTCGGTGTCCCTGTTGTTCGCCCGCACCGACACGACCAAGGTGGCGACGCCCAGCACCGCGCCCACGTCGACGCCGCCGATGCAGGACGAGATCATCGTCACGACGACGCCGCCTGCCCCACCGTCGCCGTCCAGTGAGGCTCCGCCTCCCCCTCCGCCGCCGTCCAGCGAGGCGCCCCCACCACCCCCGCCACCGGCCCCCGCTCCGGCTCCGGCTCCGGCCCCGGCGCCGGCTCCGGCCCCGGCGCCCGCGCCGCCCGCACCGGCACCCCCGCCGCCGCCCGCCGGGCCCAAGCAGTACACCTATTCGGTCACCGGCACCAAAGCGCCGTTCGACCAAATCACGATCACCTACACCGATGCGTCTGGCATGCGACGGATCCTCAACAACGCGTACATCCCGTGGACGATCACGCTCACACCGATCTCGGCGTCTGACGTCGGTTCGATCGAGGCGTCCAGCTTGCTCCGGTTGAGCAAGCTCAACTGCAAGGTAACTGCCAGCGATGGAACGGTGTTGTCGGCCAACGAGAACAATCAACCGCAAGTCAACTGCTGATGATCGATAGATACTCGCAAGCCTGGGGTGCCCGCGGAAAAGTCGCGCCGGCCACGGCTGACCGCATCGTGGTCGGGTCATGCGTCGCCGTCTGGCTGCTTCTGGTCGGGATGAGCGTCGCGGCGCTCGTTGCGCTGATGGACTTGGGCCGGGGTTTCCACGCTGCGAAGGGAAATCCGCATACCTCGTCGGTGCTCTACGCGATCATCATCATCTCGGCGCTGATCATTCTGGCGGCGATCCCCATGCTGCTGCGTGCCCGGCGCATCACCCGGGATGGACCGGTCGCGCGATCGTCGGGATCGGCGGCACGCACCGTGAGCGCCCGGTCGATCAGGGCCGGGTCATTGGCGGGGCAGAGCGCCACCGAGCGCTTGACGACCCAACGACCGGCGTTAGCCGACGCTGAGGTGGACCGCTTCTGGTTGCGCGGCACCGCGGCACTGATGGGCGCCATGGGCGCGGCGTTGCTCGCGGTTGCATCGGCGACGTATGCGATGGCGATCGGCCACGATGCTTATTCGTGGACCGGCTACGGAATAGCCGGGGCCATCACGCTGGTGATGCCTCTGATTCCCTGGCGCCACGTGCGCCAGCTTCGCGGCATGCTCGCAGCCTGACTGCCCGCTCGCGTAATCGCTTGTCGCCCAGACTGCTTGCCGCGCGACGACTTAACCGCAACGACGGCTAGTGGTGGCCGTTCGTTGAGCCGTTGCCGTTACTGCCGTCCTGGTGCTCCCGCAACGCGGTGAGCGCACGATGCTCGGCGGCGTGGTCGGCTTCGGACAACGCGGTGTCCTCAGCGACCGGATCGGCGAACAGGAAGCTACCGGAGCCGGGGGAGCCGCCGGAGCCGAGCTTGTTCATTTTGACCGGGACCGGAGCACCCTGGTACCCCAGCGGGATCGGATGGCCGTGGTCGTCGACGGGCCCCAACGGCTGGTGCAGTTCGATGTAGGCGCCATGCGGCAGGCGTTTGATGATGCCGGTTTCGACGCCGTGCTCGAGGACGGCGCGGTCGCTGCGCTGCAGACCCACACACCACCGGTAGGCGATGAAGTAGATGAACGGCGGCAGCACGATCATGCCGATGCGGCCGATCCAGGTGGTCGCGTTCAGCGAGATGTGGAACTTCAGCGCGAGGACGTCGTTCATCGCCGACAGCGTGAGCACCATGTAGAACGCGATGGCCATCGCTCCGACGGAGGTCCGCACCGGCACGTCACGGGGACGCTGCAGCAGGTTGTGGTGGGCGTGGTCGCCGCTGAACCGCTTCTCCAGGAACGGGTAAACGATCAGCAGCGTGAAGATCAGACCCATCAGCAACCCGACCCAGACCACGGCCGGGATGGTGTGGTGGCCGATATAGAACTCCCACGCCGGCCAGATACGGGCCAGCCCTTCGGTCCACATCATGTAGAAGTCGGGCTGGGATCCCGCCGACACCTGGGATGGCTTATAGGGGCCCAGATTCCAGATCGGGTTGATCTGCAGCAGGCCGCCCATCAGGCCGAGGATGCCGGTGGTCAGGGCGAAGAACGCACCGGACTTCACCGCGAAGACCGGCATGACCCGGACGCCGACGACGTTGTGTTCGGTGCGGCCGGGGCCGGGGAACTGGGTGTGCTTCTGGAACCAGACGAACGCTAGGTGCGCGCCGATCAGCGCCAGGATGATTCCCGGCAGCAACAGGATATGCAGCCCGTACAGGCGCGGGATGATGTAGCCCGCCGCAGTACAGTCGTCTCCCGCACCGCCACAAGGGAAGTCGCCGCCGAACAGCGCCCAGTGCAACCAGGTGCCGATCACCGGCATTCCCATCGTGATTGACGAGAGTGCGGCACGCAGGCCGATGCCGGACAGCAGGTCGTCGGGCAGCGAGTAGCCGAAGTAGCCCTCGAACATCGACAGGATCAGCAGCAGCGAACCGATGACCCAGTTGGCTTCGCGGGGCCGACGAAACGCACCGGTGAAGAAGATGCGGGCCAGGTGCACCATGATCGAGGCGGAGAACATCAGCGCGGCCCAGTGGTGGACCTGGCGGACGAACAAGCCGCCGCGCACCTCGAAGCTGATGTCGAGCGTTGACGCGTACGCCTTCGACATTTCCACGCCGCGCAGCGGCTGATACACACCGTTGTAGGTGACGTCGTTCATGGAGGGGTCGAAAAACAGCGTCAGGTAGACACCGGTCAGCAGCAGCACGATGAAGCTGTACATCGCGATCTCGCCGAGCAGGAACGACCAGTGCGTCGGGAAGACTTTGTTCAGTTGGCGGCGCGTCGCGGCCGACAGATGATAACGCGAGTCGATGGCGTTGCCCTGATCGGCCATGACGTCGCCGATGCTCGGAGGACTCAATTTTGGACTCATGTTGTGCGCTCCCAAAATGCCGGTCCGACAGGTTCGATGAAATCACCGTTAGCGACTAGATACCCATCGGCGTCAATTGTTATCGGCAGTTGCGCCAATGCGCGCGCGGCGGGGCCGAAAATTGGCTTCGCGTAATGCAATGCGTCGAACTGCGACTGGTGGCACGGGCACAGGATGCGGTAATCCTGCTGCTCGTACAGCGACGCGGGACAACCCAGGTGCGAGCACACCTTGGTGTAGGCGAACAGCTCGCCGAAGTTGAAGCTCTCCTGGCCCTTGCGCTTGACCACCCTGGGCAGGTCGGCGGCCTTGACGCGGATCAACATCACCGGGTTGCGAACCGCGGCCAGGATTCTGGAGAGCTTCTCGTGTGACTCCACAGTGGTTCCGTCACCGTCGGATTCGCGCCACGGGAAGACGGTCTCCATGCCGCCGGCGTCGAGGTCCTCGGGGCGCATCTTGATGAACGGCGCGCTGAGATGCTCGCCGGTGGCCCGGGCCAGGAAGATGGTTTCGCCGTGATAGCGCGGTGTCCAACCCGAGGTCCACAGCACGGCCTTCTTGCCGTCGGCGGTCTCCACGACAGGTTTCCACGGGTTCTTGATCAGGCCGCCGGCAAACGCCACCAGGGTGCCGAGCCCGAACGCTCCCAGTCCCGCGCCGAGCGACAGACCGATCAGCTTGCGCCGCCGCAGGGTTGAGCCTTCCAAAGCGTCGGTCAGGTTGGCGGCCACCGTTTTCCGGTCAATCTCGTCTGACCCGTCGCCGCCGTAGTGGCGATCCTGGATCGAAATCTCTTCGGGGATGAACTTTTTCTGGAAGAGCACCGCCCCGATCGCGATGCACAGCACGGACCCCCCGAACGTCAGACCGTAGAGCGGGGTGGCCAACGAGTACGCGAACTCGCCGGACGATCCGTTCGGTTGGTACTCCCACGGCCAGAACAGGAACACCAGCAGCAGCGCCAACCCGAGCAACCCGCCCAGCAAAAGCCAGATGGCTACCAGGCGCTCGGCGCGCTTTTCGGCTTTGGTGCCGGGAACCGGCCAGCGCGGCTCCTTGAAGACGGTCTCGACGCCGTCGATCCGGCCGCCGAGCTCGACGAGTTCCTCCCGTGACATGGCGTTGAGTTCGGCGTCGGTGGGGTGTCCGCTGTCGTTGGTCATGAGCGCGCCCCAATCCACAGCGCCGCACCGATGACGGCGACCATCCCGACGATCCACGCCACCATGCCCTCGGGGGCCGGTCCGAAGCCGCCCAGGCCGTTACCGCCCGGACTACGGGCCTCGGTCACGTTTTTCACGTAAGCGATGATGTCTTTCTTCGCGTCGAAGGAGAGCTGACGGTCGGAAAACCTCGGCATGTTCTGCGGCCCGGTACGCATCGCGTCGAGGATCTGCTGCTCGTTGGCGGGCTCCAAGTCGGGAGCGAACTTGCCCGAGGACAGCGCGCCACCTTTGCCGGTGAAGTTGTGGCAGGAGGAGCAGTTGAGCCGGAACAGGTCGCCGCCGCGGCCCAGGTCGCCGCCGCGCAGTGACGACATCGCGATGCTGCCGTCGGGGTTGCGCTCGATGGTCGGTCCGCCGCCGTTGGCCTGCACGTAGGCGCCCAGTGCGTCAATCTGGGACTCGTCGAAAATCGGGTCTTTGCGCATCGCCTGCGCCTCGCCACGCATGGCGGGCATCCGGCCGCTGGACACCTGGAAGTAGACCGCGGCCTCGCCGACGCCGATCAGGCTGGGCCCGCGGTCGGGCACACCCTGCAGGTTGGCGCCGTGGCAGGTCACACACGACGTCTCGAAAAGCTGCTTGCCCGTTCGCAATAGCGCCGAAGACGACTCGTCGGCGACGGCTACCTGCGGGCTGGGGGTCAGGACGGCGGCCAGCCCGCCGGCTACCACCAGAGCCAACACGAGCAGCAGTCCTGCCGACAGCCGGCGGCGCAGGCGGCGACGCGCCCGGTCACTCAGCGATCGGTTCAACCCCAGTTTCTTCAACCGAGCACTCCTGTTCTTACCCATGCTGGTCAACGGATGAAATAGATCGTGGCGAACAGTGCGATCCAGACGATGTCGACGAAGTGCCAGTAGTAGGAGACGACGATCGACGCGGTCGCCTGCGCCGGAGTGAACTTGGTCATCGTGGTGCGGGCCAGCAGGAAGATGAAGGCGATCAGCCCGCCGATGACGTGCAACCCGTGGAAACCGGTGGCCAGGTAGAACACGCTGCCGTAGGCGCTGGAGGGGATCGTGGTCCCGTGGCTCATCAGGTGGTGGTACTCGTAGCCCTGACCGAGAACGAAGAACAACCCCATCAAAAAGGTCACTACGTACCAGCGGCGCAGCCCGAACACGTCGCCGCGCTCGGCTGCGAACACGCCCATCTGGCAGGTGAACGATGAGGCGATCAGCACCAGCGTGACCGGCACCGCCTGGTACAGGTTCAGCTCGGTCGGCGGGGGCGGCCAGTTGCCGGCCGCCTGCGCCCGCGCGGTGAAGTAGAAGGCGAACAGTCCAGCAAAGAACATCAACTCGCTGGAAAGCCAGACTATGGTGCCAACACTGACCATGTTGGGGCGGTTGAGCGAATGTACGCGCGCCGTGATTGCTGTACCCGAGGTCCCTACCGCACTCGTCAC
>NZ_DASXHW010000540.1:0-4369 GCF_036488105.1 Mycobacterium sp.
ATCGAGGCTGCTCCGGTGGAGATAAAGCTCGCCAACCCGGGGGTGACGCATGTGGATGATGCCGGGGCGGTAGCCGACATCCGCCCGCGCCCACAGCTCGCGGAAGCGCTGACTGGCAGCTGAGAGCTCGTCGATCAACGCGCGCAACCGAGGATCGGTTAGATCGCCCCCGACAACATCGCGTAACCCGCTCACCGCTATCGCGGTCGCCTCATCCCAATCGACATAGAGTTCGCGGGCGGCGGGGTCGAGAAGTCGCCAGCGCAGGAAATTTTCTCCAAGTGCGAAACCTGGTGACAGCGCTACGGCGCAGGGATTCGCGGCCAGCACGTCCTGGCATCTGCTGGCCACAATTGCCGGCATTGGAAACTGATCGATCAGTTCATCCAGCCCGTTTGCAACTGTCTCGCCAGCGGGGTGTGGTCGGCGGCTGCCCGGCGCACTGGCCAGCCGGTGCAGATATTCCGTCGCTTTGCCGTCGAGCCGCAGAGCGTGCGCGAGCGCGTCGACAACTTGTGCGGATGGACGGGTGTCACGGCCCTGCTCGAGTCGTAGGTAGTAGGCGGAGCTGATGCCGGCGAGGGTTGCGAGCTCCTCGCGGCGCAAACCCGGAACGCGCCGCCGCGCGCCGGCGGCCAAGCCGACCTCTTCAGGACGAACCTGCTCGCGGCGCGCACGCAGATAATCACCCAGCGCGCCGGCCTTGGGTGCCACCGCCTGATGGTAAGGCTGTCCCTGGCATTACCACGATTAATTGGGACCGGCTGCCGAGCCGTTTGCCGGAATTCGCAGCGCGCGCGGTGCGCTCATGGTTGGCACAAGGATCGGCTCACCCACAACAAGGAGGACGCGATGTCCACAATCCACTTCCACCAGACGACCACCTCAAGCCCTGAGCAGTTCGTCGCGGCGCTCACTGACTTCGGGCCCGGCCGCTCGAAGCTCTTCCCGAACAGCGCGGATGGATACCTCAAGGTGCATCATCAGGGCCCGGCTGATGCCGACGTCACCGAGGGCTCAGGCGGCATCTGGGAGCGCCTGCATTACGACTGGTCCGATCGCAACCACGTCAAGCTCACCACCACCGACTCCAACATGTTCGGCGGCGCCTCGGGCTACACCTACACCCTGACGCGGCAGTCCGACGGAATGACCGACGTAGATGTCGTCATCGTTCGTGAGGGCAAAAACCTGATGGGAAAGGTACTCGCGGGCGTGCTCGGAACCGTCGGAAAGCGCTCGCTGGGAAAGGCGTTCACCACCAGCGTCAAGGCCATCCAAGCCCGCAGCGGCGATAGCGTGGCGGAAGTTTAGTGAAGGGCTCGCGGCGTCCACCACTGCCGCTTGGTCTACTTGGGCAGTTGTGGCGCCAGAGCAGGGCCATCCGCGAGAAAGGCGACAACGATGACCGACACCGAGGAGCTGTTCCTGATTACTGGCGCCACCGGCAACACCGGTGCGCACACCGTGAAGTTGCTACGCGAACGCGGTCGACGCGTCCGCGCGCTCGTGCACTCCCTTGACGACCGCGCGGACCGGCTACGTGAACTGGGCGCCGAAGTCGTGCAAGGCGATCTACTGGACTTTCCGGCGGTCAGCGCGGCCACAGCCGGGGTCAGCTCGGCATATTTCAACTACCCCGTAGCCCCAGGCTTGGTGGAGGCGACCGCAAACTTCGTCCAGGCGGCGAGCGAGGCCGGCGTCCGCGCAGTGGTCAACATGTCGCAGATCCCGGCGCGCCGGGAGGCCAAAAGCAACGCGGCGCGGGCGCACTGGATCGCCGAACGACTGCTGGATCGCAGCGCGCTGATCACCACACATCTGCGGCCCACGTTCTTCACGTTCTTGCTGAACATGTTCTGGATCCGCGAAAACGACCATGGGAGCTATCGGCTGCCCTTCGCCGATGCCCGCTTCGCTCCCATCGACGCCGCCGATCAAGCCCATGTCATCGCGGCCATCCTTCAAAACCCGGACCCGCATGCCCGCCAGACTTACCAACTGTTCGGCGCCGAAGAACTCAACTGGCATGAAATCGCCGCGAAAGTCCAAGAGACCCTGGGGATCCCGGTGCACTACGAGCCCACCGACATTCCTACCTTCGCCGCAGGACTGACCGCCGCAGGCGCCTCGGCGCATTTCGTGCAGCACATCCGCAACGTGGCACAGGACTACCGCGACGGCGTCTTCGCCGGGGTTAACAATCTCGTTGAGGTGATCGGGGGAATCAAGCCCATGACCGTGGAGGATTACGTCGCGGCCAACCGCTCCCAGTTCGAAACAAGCGGGAGCCCTCGCCGATGAGCGCGAAGGTCACGTCCTGGATATTCGACACGACGCGGTTGATTTAGTCAGCCGCCGAGCTCTGCGATGGCCTTAAGGCGTTTGAGGGTTTCGGTTGTGGTACGACCCACCTGCCGCACGGCGACGCGGTCGGCGATGTAGCCCAAAATCCCCCCGGGCGCCTGGTACGACAGCCGGAATGTCACCCTCGTCCGGCCTTCCCCCGCGTCGCGCAACCGGATACGGCCACGCAGGTTGATACCGGTGATGCCGACCCACGCCAGGTCGCGCCGGTCGTCGAACTCGACCACTTCGACCAGCCCGCCCACCGGCACCGAGCCGATCTTCCAGTGCACGAAGTAGCGGGCGCCGACGCCGGGCGGCTGTTCATTGGCGCTCTCCCATCGTTCCAGCCTGGCCATGAACGATGGGTAGCGGTCAGGGTCGCTGACGATCTTCCAGACCGCGCCGCGGTCCGCGTCGATGAGATTGCGGCGTTCGACGCGCATCAGCCGATCACCGGGAACCGACGTCGGGCGGCAAGACGGTCGACACCGGCTTGCAGGCTGGTCATCACCTTGTCGTGCACAGCCTGATCGTCGCCATCGACGTCGATGGGATGTTGCACGTCGATGGCGATCTTGGTGGGCAGCGGGATATGGCCAGCCAGGTCGCTGATGTTCAAGCCCCACGGCAGGGCCAACGAGATCGGAATGCTCTTGAGCCGCAACAGCTTATCCGCCATCAGCAGCTTGGCCAACCACTGCCCGCGGTTGAGGAATAACGCGCTCTCTTGGCCGCCCACACTGGCCACCGGCACGATCGGCACGCCGGCCTCGCGAGCTAGTTTCACGTAGCCCATCCGGCCGTCGAAGTCGACCTTGTGCCGTTCCCAGGACGGCCGGAAGACTTCGTAGTCCCCGCCGGGGTAGACGAGCAGTGCCGCCCCGGACTCCAGCGCCAATTTCGCGTTTTCGGGGTTGGCGGCGACGGTTCCGAATTTGCGCAGCCAGCCCAGCGGCGGCGCCGAGACGACGAGGTTGTGGGCCAGTTGGTAGAAGGGCCGTTCGACGCCGAAGTAGGAGCAGAACGCGAGAGTGAAGACGAAGGTGTCGGGAGGGACGTTGCCGCCACTGTGGTTACCGACCAGCAGCACCGGCCCGTCGGCAGGGATCCGGTCGAGGTGCTGCACGTCGGCCCGGAAATACAACGACGCCAGCAGCCATGTTCCGGGCAGTTGGTCTCGGATGTAGTCGGGGTCCCGTTGGTCGAGGTCGGCTTTCGGGACCCGCGACGCGACTTGTTCGCGCATCCAGTCCTTAAGATCGCCCAGGGTCGACATGCTCGAACCTATACCCGCATGGAACGGCGTTTATACCTATTCAGGCATCGTCCAACCGATAGATACGGGCGGCGTTGCGGCGGGCGATGAGGTCGACGACGCGTATGGCGTCGATCGCACTCCAGTCGCCGTCATCCACGAATCTGCCCAGCACTCGCTGAATCCCATTGCGCCACAACCTGGTACCGAGGTAGTGCAACTCCGCTGGGCCGAATCCGTCTGACGAGTAGACGATCTTGCGGAACGGCGCCAGCTCCAGCATCCGCGCGATGAATGCCGGCGACCGCGCGCCCAGGTGGTTGATGCTCAGCCCGCCGTCGAGGTAGACGTTGTTGAACGCTTGGGCCAGATAGCCGGCCTCCCGCTCGAAGGGATAACAGTGCAGCAGCACGATCGGGGTATCGCCGGACTGACGCAGAAAGTCGAGCAGCAGCACCGGGTTGGCCTTGTGCAGGTCGCATTCCCGGTCGCCGAAACCCACGTGGAATTGCAATGGCATACCTACTTGCAGCGCCTGATGCAGGCCGAAGCGCAGCAGTACTCGATCGGTGAGCCGACGACCGCCGTCGTCGCGCCATCGGGCGGCCGCTGCTGCGACCTCGGCCGCCGACGGCTCGCTCAGGTCGCCGTCGAATCCGCCGCGGTAAGCCAGGACGGATTTGGTGCCCACGGCCGTGTCCGTGCGGTGTCTCAGGATCTGTTCGAATGCTGATGCATAGTCAGCTAGGGAATCGGCGGCCTGTT
>NZ_DASXHW010000551.1:0-3435 GCF_036488105.1 Mycobacterium sp.
GCTGCCCCGGCTTGCCAAGCGCTGCCGCCCGCCGGGAAAGCTCCTGGTTCGCCTGCCCTAGTTCGTCATCGGACAGTGACCGCGCCGCGGCGCGCTTGTCCGTCGCGACCGTCATCTTGTCGGCGGGATGCGGGCCGGTCACGATCCCGCTCCCGGCACCTTCCCTCACCCACCCGTGCGAGTAGCCGTGAGGTCCGACCAGGTTAATCACTGTCGCCAGGTCGTCCCAGGTACGGGCGAACTGCTTGCTGCCCTTCGGTTGCGGCCCGTCAGGATCGGCCGCGCCCGGGTCACTGCCCCCGCTGTTAGTCCTCGCCGGGGCGTTGAGCGCCTTGTCCCCTCCCGGCTGCCGTGCTGTGGGCTTCTGCGCCAAAGCTCCCGGTCCATAACCAGCGTTCGGGTCCGCTGGCCTCGGCGGCGGGTTCGAGGTCGCGTCATCACCGTAGGAGTCACGCCGGATCTGCTGCTGGTTCTTCTCCGCCACGTCGGCGATGTCCTTCACCAGCAGCAGG
Organism: Mycobacterium sp.; assembly: GCF_036488105.1. GTDB lineage: Bacteria > Actinomycetota > Actinomycetes > Mycobacteriales > Mycobacteriaceae > Mycobacterium. The sequence continues at coordinate 513 of NZ_DASXHW010000551.1, forward strand.
TGGCGGTGAACGCCGTGAAGCGACTCCCGCGCCGCTATGTGCGCGTCGTCGGTGTGCAGGCCGTGGCGCATCAGCGACTGGGGAGTCAGGGAGAACGCCGCCGCCCGCAGGTGCCGCTGCGCCGCCTCTTCCTGCCCTGCCCGGAGCATGCGGGCGGCGTCTCTCACGTGCTGGTGGACGGTCAGGTCCGGGTGGGACTTCTGCATGCTGTCGGCGAGCCTGCTCATCGACTTCGCCGCCTGGGTGCGCATCGGCGTCAGCGGCACCTGACGACGGCGGGAAGGGGCCGGGGGCGGTGAGATCTCGGGTGCGGTTACGGTCACGACAGCAGCCTCCAGTCGATGCGGCGGTGAAGCTCGTAACTCGTCGCGCCGGTTGCCGCCATCCACCCCCGGCAGTTGCCCGCGCAGCCGTTCTTCACGTCGCAGGTGTGCAGCTCGTAGTGCTTGAGATCCGCGCCCCACGCGACGGTGGCCGTCATGTTGTGCGGGCAGTCATGCGGGCACGGGCCGACGGTGAGGCGCCTGCGCTCGGCCTCTGGGTAGCAGGCGAACCACTCAATGATCTGGTCCGGGCTGACATCGACGGCGATAAAGCTCATGCTGACTCCACGGTCTCGACGGTCAAAAGCCCTCGCCTCTCAGCCAGCGGCAGCGCGCCCGCCTCGGAAAGCTCCCTGATGCTGGCGCAGAACTTCCAGCCGCGATCGAGGACGCTATCGACCGCAGACTGCCGGGTCCGGCCGCTGCCGGTGACGCGCATGCCGCAGCCTTGCACCTCGGACAGCCACCACCCGGACTTCTCGTCATGCCAGGCCCGCGCCTTCACGCTGCCCTCGCCATCTTGGCTATCCTGTCGGTAACGACGGCCTGGTCGGAGGACCGGTGTAAACCCCGGCGACGGAACAGGCGGGAAGAATTGGGCACCAGCACGGGTAACCGTGCCGCGAGACGAGTCAGGAGCCCGACCGGCGATGCCGAGGCACCTCGCGTGCCGCGCCACCAGGACGTCGCGGAAGCCGCTCATGCCGCCCTCGCAAACTTCAGGCCACGGCTTGGCAGCAGCTTCCCGCCGGGATGCGCCGGGCCCGGCTCGCAGCGGCAGTGCAAGTGAACTGCCGAAGGAAGCCCTATGTCCGGTATTGCCGAGGCGTAGTAATTCATCCCGTCCGCGTTCCTGCACTCCGCGCTGGTGTGCCCGTCGAGCACCGCGTACCACCCGAGCAGGTTCCCGTGCTCAAGCGCCGCCATGTCCGTCTTCCCCGCTGCTGACGCCCGGCCCCACATCGCCGCGAGGTGGAGAGAGTAGTACCGGCGCTCCACGGCAAGCTGGTCCCGGATAGCGCCCGTCACCGGCTCGCCTTTCGCCCGTGCCTCCCGTGCCGCCCCGAGTACCCGCTTGGACGCCGCCACGACGTACTGTGCCCGCCTCGCCGCGTTCTGCCGTGCCGTCTGCTCGGACGCCGCGCCGATAACGCCGGTGACCGGAGGAGGCGAGGCTGTCACTTGCGTCAGGACCGACCCGAGCGCCTGCCATGCCGCGTGAGACAGCGCGAACCGTGCCTTCAGCGCCCCGAGCATCAGGGCGACGCTGGAGGCGTAGGCGGCGGTAACCGCGGCGGTAGCGAGGAGCGCGGCTATGGCGACGGCCAGGGCTGCGTCGTCCAGGCCGTCGTCCTGCTGCGGCGGGGGCGGCTGCTGGCCCTGCGGAGGCGCTGGCGTGGTCACGGGCTCAGGCCTGCATCCTCATCGAGCGGAGCACGTCGAGCTCGTCCAGCACCTCCGCGAGCGCCCGCTCCCACGTCGCGCAGTCCCCTGCGAAGCCGTCGAGGAGGTAAACCCACCTGCCGCTCGCCCGGTCCTTCCAGATATGGGCTTTCATGCCTACATCCGCGTCGCGGTCTGCGCTTCGGGCACCTCGCCGCTGTCCGCGGCCGGCTCGACGTGCTCTAGCGCCCCGCACTGCACCGGGACGCGCAGGCCGACCGGGTAAGTGCGGTACACCTCCACCAGCGCCGTGCCCTCGTGAATCGAGACGATCGTGCCCGTCAGCTTGACGAAGTCGCCGACCTCAGGGTCCTTGATCATGCCGCCTTCACCACTCCCGGAACCGGGTCATCGGGCAGGCGCGACGCCTCGGCGGGGTCGATGCCGGCCTGCTCGCACAGCCGGGCGAGCATCTGCCTGGCGCGCTGGACCTCGTCCATGACATCGCACAGCGCGTCGTACGTGGGGGTATCCGGGGTCAGCATGCGCCTCACCAGCTCTCAAATAACATCCGGTGTAACTCCCCTATTGTGGCGTCCCGGCAGCGCCCCGTGATACAGGCAGGCCGGGCGGCGGGTTCCGCACTTCCCGCCGCCCGGACAGTGCTAGCTCGCGGCCGGGGGCGTAGCGGGCGGAGTCGCCGGGTCCGCGCCCTGCAACTGGGTGACCGTGGCGTTCATGTCGGCGGCTACCGCGTCGATCGCGGCCTGGTCCCCGTTGGAGCTGGCAAGCGCGGCCTGCCAGTCGGTGATCGCCTGCGTGACCTCCGCCTTCAGTGCGGTGTCGGCGGCCTGGAGGTTGGTGACATCAGCCATGATTCTCTCCTGGTTCTCTAGGATTCGGATTAGTAGTGCACGATCGGATTCGTGGAACCCGAACTCCGGCGTCACGGGACGCTCCCCGGCCCGCCCGCCCTGCCACAGTGCCCAGGCGGATAGGTCAACGGCATCGGGTCACTGGTCACTGGGCATCACCTCCGCTTCCGTACCTCGATGCGATGTACTGCCGGGCCCACGAGACGTGCCCGTGCGGGCGCTCGCTGACCGTGAACGGCACCGCGTCGCCTGTTCCTGATGCCGTGATCACGCCGCCTCGCGCGTATTCCGGCATCCCGCCTGGCCGCTTCGTGGCAACGTGCGGCCCGGCGTCGAACTTCG
>NZ_DASXHW010000070.1:0-2492 GCF_036488105.1 Mycobacterium sp.
CGCGACGAGGTAGTGCAGCACGTCGCGGATGGAGATCGGGTCGATCGGGTTGTCCATCCACTTCGGGATCGGGATCACCGGGAATCGGTCACCGACATAGCGCATCATCTCGAACGACGTCGAGCCCGCGCCGAAGATCACGGCGGCGCCCAGCCATACCAGTTCCGGGCCGCCATCCATGGTCAGCGCCTCGGCCACCTCCGCCCGACTGGTCAGGTGCTCGGATAACTCGCCGTCATCGGGGTCGACCGGTACAAAGCCGCCCAGGTAGACGATGCGGCGCGCATTCGCGTCTTTGGCCGCGGCGGCGACGTTGCCGGCCGCGGCGTGGTCAGCGTCACGGAAGCCGGGTTGGCCGATGGCGTGGACCAGGTAATAGACGACGTCGATCGGGCCCGCACCGGCGAACGCCGCACGCGCCGAATCGGCATCGGCGGCGTCCAGCCTTACCGGCGTGACGTCGTCATACCATCCGAATCGGGCCAGCCGGGCCGGGTCGCGGGTGGCGGCCAGCACCTCATGGCCTGCTTGAAGAAGTGCCGTGACCAGCCGCGATCCGACGTAACCGGTCGCGCCCGTCACGAGAACTCGCACACCCACCTATAGACAATCTGCAGGCGCCTCAAACACCGGAGGCCGCTTCTGCCAACAGCAGTTACGCATACGTTGAATTAGCAGTCAGCCCAGGCACATTGAACCGGCGGCGAAGGAAGCTCGTATTTCCAGTGTGGGCAACCTAATTCCGGGCGCACGTCCCGTGACATCTGACCTGTCCGAACTGACGATCCGAACACCGTCGGTCGCCTCGGTGGCCGTCGAGTTCCCGCCGCACCGGCACAGCCAAGACGAAGTTATTGGCGCCCTAGCCGATTTCGCCGGTCCCGAGTTTCGACGATTCGCCGCCACCAGTGGGGTCCAGACACGCCACCTTGCGCTGCCTTTGTCGCGATACCGAGAGCTCAGCGGCTTCACCGAAGCCAACGACGCCTACCTGGACATCGCCTTGGAGCTGGGTGAGCGGGCATTGAAGTCAGCATTCGCGCAAGCCGAAATCGAGCCGTCCGAGGTCGACGTCGTGTTCTCGACCACGGTCACTGGACTCACCGTTCCCTCGCTGGAAGCGCGGCTGGCGACACGGCTTGGTTTGCGACCCGACGTCAAGCGGGTTCCGCTGTTCGGACTGGGTTGTGTCGCGGGTGCGGCCGGCATCGCGCGCGTACACGATTACCTTCGCGCTTTCCCGAGTCACGTGGCTGCGCTTCTCGCTGTTGAGTTGTGCTCGTTGACCATTCAGCGCGAGGACACTTCGCTCGCAAACCTGGTCGCATCCAGCCTGTTCGGTGACGGCGCCGCCGCGGTTATCGCGACCGGAGCCGACCGGCCGGCAGTCGGGCCCAAACTAGTCGCGACCCGCAGTCGTACCTACCCGGACACCGAGGACGTGCTGGGCTGGAATATCGGCACTAACGGGTTCCAGATCGTCCTGTCCGTCGAAATTGCCTCGGTCGTCGAGAAATACCTTGGTGACGACATCCGTAACTTCCTCGCCGACTTTGGCCTGACCACCGCGGATATCTCAAGGTGGCTCCTGCACGCCGCCGGTCCGAAGGTGATCGACGCGGTTGAAAATGTGGTCGACGTACCGCGGGATGCATTCGAAGTCACTCGAAAGTCTCTGCGCAACAACGGAAATCTCTCGTCTGTCTCCGTGCTGGATATTCTTTCCGACACCATGACCGACCCGCCACCGCCAGGCTCTATGGGACTGATGATCGCCATGGGCCCCGGCTTCTCCGCCGAGCTCGTGCTGCTTAGCTGGTGACATGTACTACCTGCTGATCCTGGTCGTCGGCATCGAACGGCTGATAGAGCTGTTCGTCGCCAAACGCAACGCGCGATGGGCTTTCAGTCAAGGCGGCAAGGAATTCGGTCACCACCACTATCCGGTGATGGTCACCCTTCACACGGCGCTGCTGCTGGGCTGTGTCATCGAAGTGTGGGGCCTGCATCGGCCCTTTATCGGTTGGCTGGGTTGGCCGATGCTCGCCGTGGTGGCAGCCAGCCAGGTGCTGCGCTGGTGGTGTGTAGCGACGCTGGGCCGACGGTGGAACACTCTGGTCATCGTGGTGCCGAACACGCCTTTGGTACGACGAGGTCCGTATAAGTTTCTGCACCACCCGAACTACGTGGCAGTCGTCGCCGAGGGGCTGGCGTTGCCTTTGGTGCACACTGCATGGTTGACAGCCATCGGCTTTACCTTGGCAAACTGGCTGTTGCTGACGGTACGGATCAGAGTCGAGAACGCCGCATTGGGCTACCGGTGACGTGCCGACTCAGGCACGGCGATGAGGAGCGGCGCGGATGACATATGACGCCGACCTGCTGATCGTCGGTGGCGGCCCAGCCGGCCTCGCTTCGGCGATAAACGCTCGCCTACAAGGGCTTTCGGTGATCGTGGCGGAACCCAGAAGCGATCCGATCGACAAGGCGTG
>NZ_DASXHW010000128.1:0-17302 GCF_036488105.1 Mycobacterium sp.
TCGAGTTCGGCCGCAGCCTCTAGCAGAGCCGCTGCCAACTCACGGGCCTGATCACTGTTCAAGCTACTGATGTCTGCGCCAGCTCCAGCGTCTATGTGGAGCGCAGGCTTTTCGATCTCACCGTCGGTGTCGATGCTGCCGTCCCAGTACTGAATTGCGGATGTCCAGACGATCACGTCCGTGTCGGTGATGCCGCGGGTGTCGCCCATGACGACGCGATGTACGTCGTCGCCTTCGCCCTCCCAGATGTCGCCGAAGTCGGCGCCGGCGGGCAGCGGAACATCAGGGAACGGGTTGGGTGTGGTGGTTGCTGTGGTCACTGGGCAATTCTCCTCACTGATACTGTGCGGAGTCCTGACCTGCAGAGACGTTGTGGTGCATATGTGGTGCAAAACCGTTCGGATTTGACCATCGGTGCACGTCAAACGTGGTGCGCGATACTGGGATTGAACCAGTGACCTCTTCCGTGTCAGGGAAGCGCTCTCCCGCTGAGCTAATCGCGCCGGGGAAATAAATCTTGAGGTGGAGACGGGAATCGAACCCGTGTGCACGGCTTTGCAGGCCGTTGCCTCACCACTCGGCCACTCCACCGCTGGGATTGATGCCATTTGCACCTTCGAGCGGATGACGGGATTCGAACCCGCGACCCTCACCTTGGCAAGGTGATGCGCTACCAACTGCGCTACATCCGCGCGCAACGGACGAGATCGTCGCCCGGTGCGAAGCACGACGATAGTCCACCTGTGCGGGACCGCACAAATTCCTCTGCATCGACACGCGCGCCGTTGTTTATCGTCGGGCAGCACGTTCTGCCGGTGGAGCCGCGCGTGCTAATCTTCAACGTCGTTTCGCCTGCGGAATCGGTCTCGTAGCTCAGCGGAAGAGCGCCCGCCTCACACGCGGGAGGTCGCTGGTTCGAACCCAGCCGGGACCACTTACGTTGTCGCAGGCAGGATATGGTTTCCGGCCCTGCGAAGCAGGGGCGATGTTATCTCGGTGTATCCGGCGTCTCTGGTTCTCCGCTCGGCACATTGCGGGGGACCTATCCGGCCCAGCCCACGTCCAGCTAAGTAATCGGTCCGCCCCGTTGTCTCCTCGGGGCGGGCCGACTGCTATAAGGCTTTAACCATGGCTGGAAATCCAATGGCGTGGCGCATCTGGGCCGTGGCACCCGAGGAATGGATGCTTCGCGGCATCTACTTGGGACACCTCTGGAAGGCCCCTGTGCTGGCCGCAGAGTGTCTGGACACGCCCAGGCACCAACCGCTCGACCCGAGCTGCACCGTGGGGGTCTACACCTTCGCCCACCTCGAAGACGCCCTTCTGGAAGCAGTGGTACTGAAAACTTTCGGCTGGCGGTGGGATCGGAAAATCGATCCAACCAAGATCGTTTTAGTCCTCGGCGTAGTGGAACTGACTGGAACCATCACCGAATGGTGTGAGGATCGGTTATACGCATTCCAGAGCGCAGGGCAGTACCCAGTCGAGCTTAGAGCCGAGGCGGCAACCATTCAGCAGCTCGTCCTCTTCGAAAACTGGCTCGGCCCCTGCGGCCGTGACTCCGACCGCTTGGTCAATACACTTTCGCGGCGCTATGCGCCAGTGCACGTGGTGGCCCCGACGGATGCAGTGCCCGACCTAAATCGACTACGCGAGCTGGCAGTTCGGCTACAAAAACAAGGGCTCGACTGGCTCAGAATTGCTCGCGCAGTGGCAGCCAAGGTGCCGGCGGAAAACGTGCATCATCTCAGCCGTTTAATACGCGAACAGCTCGGGGTGGGACTGGACCCCTAGACCGCCGATGTACATAGTCATGCGCCAAGGTAGCCGAGACGGTACGGCCGCCGCGCGTTGTTGTCGGTGGTTCGGGTTACAACGGTTCGGTGGCCGCCCCGCGTCGCGACGATTTCCCGAACAACTTCGTCGGCGACCTCGTGCCCCCCGAGCGCGGCTGGGTTGTCGTGCCACCGACCTGCTGCCCGGACGGCCACAGCTACCGCGACGGCGGGTGGTCGGTTAGCTAGGTGTGGTGTACCAGCAACGGCCGGAACATGGCCTGGCGATGCTGGTGCGGAGGTCAGTCGTCTTTGGCGGCTCCACGGAGACGGCCCCAAGTCGCCCCTACGCGGCCGGAAAGAATGCATGCCGCGAGAGTCCGGTGCAAGAATGTCCGGCGTGGCTATGTACCAAGGCAGGGCGCTCGCAGATATCAGTCTTAGCGGAGTTCAGTTGGCGGAGGCGTTGGAGTCCTTCATCAGCCGGCGCGATCCGAGCCTGGAGAATGTACTGATCAGGCGAGCGACTCCGACGGGCGATGTCGAAACGCGGGTACAGCCCCACAAGCGGTGGTACGAGGTCCTCTTCGAGGTCGACGACAACCCCGATGAAGATGAAGACGATGACGACGACGACGACACCTTCGAGGCACGGAAAAAGGCGGCGGCCAAGGCGAAGGCAGCGGAAAAAGCACGAGTAAAGGAATGGACGGGGCGCAAGCAGGGAGTGTTCCCACCTAGCGAAAGATGGCCGGAGGCCAATCAGTGACGCGAATCGATCTTCATCGCCGATGATGTAAGGCGGCAGACCGAGAGGAGCGGCGCTGGTGGCTGACGTGTCGGTAGTGGATCGAGCTCGTGGGATGCGCGACCTGGTCTCTGCCGAGGCGGCAGAGTCCGAACGCCTGCGAACGCTCTCGCCGGCGATCGTCGACGAGATGTGGGCCTCTGGCCTGATGGTGGCGTTCAACCCGAAGGCGGCCGGCGGAGTGGAGCCGTCCTTCCAGGAGATGATCGACACCTGGATCGAAATGGCTTGGCAGGATGGTTCTTTCGGCTGGATCGGGATCGCCAACCTGCCGTCGACGTTCGCGGCCGCCACCTACCTTCCCGACGGCGGCTTCGACGAGATATTCACCCGGAACGACAGCCGCATCACCATCGGGGGTCAGTACTTTCCCAACGGCCAGGGAACAGCCGTCGACGGTGGCTACCGGTTGAACGGTGCGTGGAGTTTCGGCTCCGGCACCGGACACTCGGCCTACATCGGCGCCGGCTTCTTCCCGATGGACAACGGTGAAATGCGTTGGGTCAGTGAGGGCATTCCCGACATGCGGGTCGCGTTTCTGCCTCGCGAGGAGGTCAACTTCACCGACGGATGGCATGTCCAGGGGCTCAAGGGCACCGGCTCGTACGACTACAACGTCGCCGACGTGTTCGTACCGGAATGCCGAACCATGCCGCTGTTCGCCCGTGAGCCTTTCCGCGGAAGCTCGGCGGCCAGCCGGATGGGCCTGATGCCCATCACCGCTGCCGGCCACGCATCATTCGCCCTGGGGGTCGCCAAGAGCATGCTCGACGATGTCGAGGAACTCGCGGCCACCAAGGTGCGGATGAGCGATATGGCCACGCTGGCCAGCCGTCAGACCTTCCAGAAGGGTTTCGCCCACCACGTCGCTGCCTGGCGGGCGGCACGGCTGCTGGTGATCGATGCCTTTTCCACGGCAGAGGCAGCGGTTGACGCGGGCAACGACCTGACGCCTCAATTGCGCGCCGACATGAGGGTCGCGGCGGTGTACGCCACCGACACAGCACGGGCGGCCGCCGAGTGGGCGCACCTGGCGGCCGGGACCACCGCGATCCGCGAGGGTAGCCGACTCGAGCGCGCATTCCGTGACATCTACACCGGAACCCAGCACGCGTTCATCAGCGAGAAGGTCGCCATGGACGTCGCCCAGATCTGGCTGGGCATCATCGACGACCAATTCGGACTCTGATTGCGCGGCAGCCGAATTCGAGAGGATCAGTCATGGTGAGCGTCGATCGCGCCAGTTCACGCACGTTCGTCGTCACCGGTGCCGCATCGGGGATTGGACTGGCTACCGCCGAGCGATTGCTGGCCGAAGGCGGCAGCGTCGTCGGCGCCGACCTGGCTGCCCCGCCTGACCTCGGTCCCGACTTCCGGTTCGTGGCCGCCGACATCACTGACGAGGCCGCAATCGCCGGCGTGCTCACCGCCGTGCCGGACCGGCTCGACGGTGTGGTGCACGCCGCTGGGGTCGCGGGCGGAGGCCCGGTCCATCTGCTGGATCGCGCCGAATGGGAACGGGTGATCGCGATCAACCTCACCGGCACCTTTCTCGTCGCCAAAGCGGCCCTGGCCCGCATGATCGACCAACCCCGGGTCGACGGCGAACGAGGTTCGATCGTGACGTTGGCCAGCATCGAGGGTCTGGAAGGCACGGCGGGCGGCAGCGTCTACAACGCCGCCAAAGGTGGCGTCGTGATGCTCACCAAGAACATCGCGCTCGACTACGGCCCAAGCGGTATCCGGGCGAATGCCATCTGTCCCGGCTTCATCGAAACACCTTTGACCGAAAGCGTTTTCGGCTTGCCGGGAATGGAAGGACCGCGGGCCTCGGTCACCGAAGAGCACGCGCTGCAGCGGATGGGCCGCGCGGAGGAGATCGCCGCGATGGCGGCTTTCCTGGTGTCGACCGATGCATCCTTCGTCAGCGGCCAGGCAATCGCCGTCGACGGTGGTTACACCGCCGGCCGCGATCACGGGGTGGTCCAGCTCTTCGGATTTCCAACCTGAGGTTGTGCCGGTAAAGAGCTCCTGGCCCAGCGTATGTGCGGCTAGGCAATGGTGTCAGTCGACGAGGATGCACGTCGCCAGCGCGGCGTCCACGCTGACGTCGACGGGCAGCGCCTCACTGAGGCCACAGGCCGCCAGGATGCGCGAGACGACCGGCTGGTTACTCACCAGCCGCATCTCGACTCCGCGATCCCGACAGAGCTCTGCCTCCTCGGCGAGGGCGGCGTATGCGCAGCACCCCATGAAGTCAAGGCCGCTGATGTCCACCACGAGCGGTCCGGGAGGAGCGGCCGCCGCGGCCGCCTCGCTCAGCAGGCGTCGCCAGACGGCGTCGTTGGATGCGTCCAGCTCACCGCCGGCGCTGACGATCACGGCCAAGTCGCAGCGCTCGGTGGTCGCCCGGAGGGTGCTGCGTGCTTGCGCCAGTTCCGAAATCAGCCGGCTGCTCAGCATCAAAGGATGGAAGGACGGATCGGCAATAGCAAAAGTGCTCATAGTGCTCCTGATCCACAGGCGCTCCGCGCGCCTCGATATGGATGCCTGCCCTAGAAGCTTAAGACGGACGTCATTAGCAGATATATCTTTATAACAGAACGGTATCGGATCTGTCCATGCGAAACCGCCTGAGAATTGGGTGAGAATTCACGAACCAGACTCGTTTCGACGATTCGGGTACCGAAAATAGTTCTTGGCAAATCTAGAAACGTAGGTGCGCAATTTCCGGCGAACTTTTTGTCTGATATTGAAAAGCGGAGCCGTTTCTTTGCTATGCGACGAGTAGGCAGCATGAACGGCGATGCCGAAACTGTGTTGGTTGTTTTCCGGTACCGACGGCGTCTACGCGGCGGTGGGGTCGGACTCGCCGGAGTGCTCGGCCTCGAGGTCGGCAATCGCGCGGGATGTGCGCTCTCGCAGCACGATTGCAGCAATCGCTCCGCACACCACGGCGAGAAGTAACGCGATCCAAGAAAATCGAGTCAGCCAGCGTTCGGCGGCCATGCCCGCGTAATACACCAGCGCGGTGGTGCCCCCCGCCCAGCACAACGCGCCCGACACGTTTGCGACGAGGAATCTGGCGTAGCGCATCTTCAGCGCGCCGGCTAATGGCCCGGCGAATATCCGCAGCAGCGCGATAAAGCGCCCGAAGAAAACGGCCCGCGCGCCCCAGCGGTCAAACAGCCGTTCGGCGAACATGACATGCCCGGGACCGAAATGATTCGGGAAGCGCCGACCCAGCCGATCGAACAGCGGCAGGCCGAGGCGCCGGCCAATGGCATAACCGGTCGAGTCGCCGATCACCGCGCCGATCACAGCGGCAGCGCCGACACCGACCGGGTTGACCGCCAGCTCGTGCCGCGACGACAGCAACGCCGCGCTGACCAGAACGATTTCGCCGGGCAGCGGAATGCCCAGGCTCTCCACGCCGACGACGGCGCCGACCAAGCCGTATACGGCCAGCGGAGGTATCGACTGCAGGAGCGCATCCACGGTCATGGGTTAAGGATGCCCGACCCTGCCAAGGAAGCAGCGGCGACCAGCCGTTGCGGCCGGGGGTACCTTTTTTGCATTCTTCTACTATCCAATTAAGGAACTTCCGACGAGTTCTGGGCCGACCAAAGGACCGATGATGGAATCCGTTTCGCTGACCAGCCTGGCCGCAGACCAACTCATGGCGGCGCGGCAGGCAAACAGTGGCCGCGCCTCGCACACGCTGCATGGAGGGCACACTCACGAACTGCGGCAGACGGTGGTGGCGTTACTTGCGGGGCATGAACTCTCCGAGCACGACAGTCCCGGACAGGCGTCACTGCAGGTCTTGCAGGGACATGTGCACCTCACCGCCGGTGACGATAGCTGGGATGGCAAGACCGGCGACTACGTGGTCATCCCTCCGCAACGGCACTCCCTGCAGGCAGTCGACGATTCGGTGGTCATGCTGACCGTCTTCAAAAGCCTCCCTTCGGTTTAGCCAGATGCTGTCGACGCCCTGGTCTCGGGCGATGGGCCTGCGCGTGCCCATCGTCAACGCGCCTATGGGGGGCGTTGCCGGCGGGCGGCTTGCCGCCGGGGTCAGCGCCGCCGGCGGACTCGGCATGGTCGGCATGGGCACAGCCGGATCGACGTCGTCGTTGCACGCCGAATTGCCGCATGTGACAGGGACATTCGGGATTGGCCTGGTGGACTGGGTGATGCGAAAAGAGGTGGGCCTTTTCGAGGCCGCGCTCGCCGCGCAGCCGGTGCTGATCTCGGTCAGCTTCGGTACCGACCTGTCTTGGGTGAGCCGCGTTCACGACGCCGGAATCCTTGCTGCCACACAGGTTTACAACGGGGCCGAGGCACGCAGAGCGGAAGACGCCGGGATCAACCTGATTGTGGCTCGCGGCAGCGAAGGCGGCGGCCACGGGGATGCGACGATCGGCACCCTGCCGCTGCTCGACGCGGTGCTGGACGTGGTTTCGGTGCCGGTGCTGGCCGCCGGAGGCATCGCATCGCCGCGTAGCCTGGCAGCGGTGCTGGCCGCCGGTGCTAGCGGAGCGTGGCTTGGGACTTGCCTCTCGGCGTCAGTGGAGGCCCTCACGACCGACGCTGGACGCCGCGCACTGGTCGCCGCCCGCGAGACCGACACCGCCAGCACCCGGGTGTACGACATCGTCCGTCATCTGCCGTGGGCGGAGCGGTTCCCGTCACGGGTGCTGCGCAACGACTTCGTCGCCCGCTGGACCGGACATGAGGACGAATTGGCCGCAGACGCCGATGCTGAAGCCGAACTCGCCACCGCGATCGCGGCCGACGATCGCCGAATCGCGGCGGTCGACGCGGGCCAGGGCGTCGGGATGGTCACCGATGTCGCCCCAGTGGGCGAGGTCATCGAGCGCCTCTGCACGGGCGCGCACGAGTTACTCGCAGGCTGGGCTCACACTGCCTGCACGTAGCGCTTGTTCATCACGCGCTGCAGCAGCGAGGTAAACGGTCCACCCGCCTTACTCCACCACGTCGCCGGCCGGGAGAAGGCGAAGACCTCGGCGAACACCGCGGAGGTGATGGGGTCGTGGCGCACCACGAACCGCTCCTCGCCGGACTCCGGGTGACCGGGCAGCGTGCCGTAGGCGAACCCCTTCACGTGCGGCTCGTCGACGACGTACACGACCCGGCAAGGTGCCTTCAGGAAACCGATTTTCACCACGACCACCGTGCCGACGGCGACGAAGTCGCTGCTGGCCTGCACTCGCAGGCCGGAGCCGCGCTGCATGCCCCAGTGCATAACCGCGTCAGCGGCCTGCTCGAAGCGCAGCTGACCCATGCCGATGTGAGCCGAGTAGCCGATGTGCTTGTACCCAGGGGGTGGCGGGCCTGCCGTGGCGCCCACCTCCGGATAGGTGAAGGGCAGTTGAGCAATCGTGTGCAATTCCACCGGGACAGCTTGCCACGCGAACGTGGCCGGTTTTTGCGGGCTCGCGTACGGTCGGCGATGTGACTACCCAAGCTCCCGCCCAGGCATCCGGAACCTTCACTCTCGGCGGTGATCTCACCATCAACCGCCTCGGCTACGGCGCAATGCGTCTGACCGGCAAGGGAGTTTGGGGCCCGCCCGCCGACCGGGACGAAGCGGTTCGCGTGCTGCGGCGCGCTGCCGAACTCGGCGTCAACTTCATCGACACCGCGAATTCATATGGCCCTTACATCGCCGAGGAGATCATCCGGGAGGCGTTGCATCCCTACGACGGGCTGGTGATCGCGACCAAGGCCGGGTTGCTGCGCACCGGACCCGACGTGTGGGTTCCGCTGGGCTTCCCCGCCTACCTACGTCAAGAGGCCGAGCTCAGCCTGCGCCGCCTTGGCGTGGAGACCATCGACCTGTTTCAGCTGCACCGCATCGACGACAAATTCCCGCTGGAGGACCAGATCGGCGAGCTGGTCAAATTGCAGCAGGAAGGCAAGATCCGCCACATCGGTCTGTCAGAGATCAAAGTCGACCAGCTGCACGCCGCCCAAAAGATCACGCAGATTGTCTCGGTGCAAAATCTGTACAACCTGACCAACCGCTCCGCCGAACCGCTCCTGAACGAGGTCGCCACCCAGGGGATCGGGTTCATTCCGTGGTTCCCGCTGGCGGCGGGCCCGCTCGCTGCCCCGGACGGTCCGCTCGCCAAGCTCGGTGCCGAGCACGGTCATGCGACGCCCTCGCAGCTGGCGCTGGCCTGGTTGCTGAAACGCTCACCGGTGGTGCTCCCGATTCCGGGCACCTCAAGTGTCGCGCACTTGGAGGAGAACGTCGCCGCCGCCGAGATCGAGCTCAGCGACGACGAGTTCGCGAAGCTGACCGAGCTCGGCGAGCAGCAGGGCGGTTAACGGCGTCGAGATCGACGCCAGCGCGCTGACGATGCCAAAGAATCGCTCTGCCGTCGATCTCGAGGTGCGGGGAACCTTCTCGCCGCCGCGCAATACGGTGTTCTGGTGGCCGGCGAACATGCGCGACATCCGGGTGGTGGATTCAACCCGCCCGAACCGACGACCAAGGGCGGCCCGGACTACGGCCGGTTCATCGAAGCGGTACGCACGCTGCAGGACCATGCCCGAGCGGTCGATGCGCCCGACGACGTGATCAGCGAGGCGGCCGACCTGGTTGAAAAGGTCGCGGAGTTACTCGGCCCCTTCGATACCGATGAGTGGGCGACCCCGTCCGGGCGCCGCATCGACTTGCCGAACCGCGGCAACATCCTGCCGGTGCCGATGAAGGTGCGCAGAACCGGCGACGGCCGCATCGAGGGCTGGGCCCGCTTCCGACGGTTTCATCTGGGCCGCAACGGCGCCGTTCACGGCGGCGCGCTCGGGCTGCTGTTCGATTCCGTCTTGGGCATGACGTCCGGGGTGATCACCGGTGGTCCACGCCAGCGCACGGCGTACCTGCACGTCAACTACCGCCAGATCGTCCCGATCAATCAGGAGCTGCAGGTCGACGCGCGGGTCGACCGGGTGGAAGGCCGAAAGATCTTCGTGTCCGGCCGGCTCAGTGACCGCAACACCGTTCTCACCGACGCCGAGGCCCTGTTCGTCCTCCTCAAACCGGGCCAGCCGTAAGGCTGCAACCTTCGGCAATAGTCATCCCGATAGCATGGTCGGGTCCCTCTGAACACCCGAAAGCCATGGAGACCGCGTCGATGACCGCCCCCGCACACCCCGCCCCAGCAGCCCCGATCCGGGTGCCCGCCGGGACGACCGCGGCGGCCGCGGTCCGCGAAGCGGGCCTGCCGGGGCGCGGCGCCCCCGACGCGATTGTGGTGGTGCGCGACGCCGACGGCAAACTGCGCGACTTGAGCTGGACTCCCGACGCCGACGTCGATGTCGTCCCGGTGGCGGCTGACACCGACGACGGGCGCAGTGTCATCCGGCACTCGGCCGCGCACGTGTTGGCCCAAGCCGTCCAGGATCTGTTCCCGGCAGCCAAACTCGGAATCGGGCCGCCGATCACCGACGGGTTCTACTACGACTTCGACGTCGCCGACCCGTTCACGCCCGAAGACCTGGACAAGCTGGAAAAGCGGATGCGCCAGATCGTCAAAGAGGGGCAGCTGTTCGACCGGCGTGTCTACGAATCGAAGGATCAGGCCCGCGGCGAGCTGGCCGGCGAGCCCTACAAACTCGAGCTCGTCGACGACAAGTCGGGCGATCCCGACGTCATGGAGGTCGGCGGCGACGAGCTGACCGCCTACGACAACCTGAATCCCCGCACCCGCGAACGGGTTTGGGGCGACCTGTGCCGCGGCCCGCACATCCCCACCACCAAACACATCCCGGCCTTCAGGCTCACCCGCAGCTCGGCCGCCTACTGGCGCGGCGACCAGAGCAACGCCAGCCTGCAGCGCATCTACGGAACCGCGTGGGAATCGCAGGAGGCGTTGGATCGCCACCTGGAGTTGCTCGAAGAAGCTCAGCGTCGCGATCACCGCAAGCTCGGTGTCGAGCTGGATCTGTTCAGCTTTCCTGACGAAATCGGCTCGGGCCTGGCGGTTTTCCATCCCAAGGGAGGTGTGGTGCGCACCGAGCTGGAGGACTATTCGCGGCGCAAGCACGCCGAGGCCGGATACCAGTTCGTCAACACCCCGCACATCACCAAGGAGCAGCTCTACATCACCTCGGGCCACCTCGAGTGGTACGCCGAGGGCATGTTTCCGCCGATGCACATCGACGCGGAGTTCAACGAGGACGGCACCGTCCGCAAGCCGGGGCAGGACTACTACCTCAAGCCGATGAACTGCCCGATGCATCACCTGATCTACCGCTCGCGTGGCCGGTCCTACCGCGAACTTCCGTTGCGGCTGTTCGAGTTCGGCACCGTCTACCGCTACGAGAAATCCGGTGTGGTGCACGGCCTGACCCGAGTGCGCGGCATGACGCAGGACGACGCGCACATCTACTGCACGCGCGAGCAGATGCGCGACGAGCTGGCGTCGCTGTTGCGGTTCGTGCTGGACCTGCTGGCCGACTACGGCCTCAACGACTTCTACCTCGAGTTGTCCACCAAGGACCCGGAGAAGTACGTCGGCTCCGACGAGGTGTGGGACGAAGCGACCGCGATTCTCAGCGAGGTCGCCGAAGGCTCCGGCCTGCATCTGGTTCCCGACCCAGGCGGCGCGGCGTTCTACGGCCCGAAGATCTCGGTGCAGGTCAAGGATGCGCTGGGTCGCAGCTGGCAGATGTCGACCATTCAGCTCGACTTCAACATGCCGGACCGGTTCGACCTGGAGTACACGGCCGCCGACGGTTCGCGGCAGCGTCCGGTGCTGATCCACCGCGCGCTGTTCGGTTCGATCGAACGCTTCTTCGGCATCCTCACCGAGCACTACGCGGGCGCGTTTCCGGCCTGGCTGGCTCCGGTCCAGGTGGTCGGCATTCCGGTTGCCGACGGCCACGTGTCATATCTGGAAGACGTTGCCGCTCAATTGAAGTCACATGGCATCCGGGTTGAGGTGGACGCCAGCGATGACCGGATGGCCAAGAAGATCGTCAACCACACCAACCAGCGAGTGCCGTTCATGCTGCTGGCCGGCGACCGCGACGTCGAGGCCGGCGCGGTCAGTTTCCGGTTCGGTGATCGCACGCAGATCAACGGCGTTCCTCGCGACGAGGCGGTAACCGTCATCAAGTAGTGGATCGCCGATCGTGAAAATAACGTCCCCACTGCCGATTTGGTCAAGGTGAGCACTCGTGGCTGAGGACGACGCGATCGTCGACAGGGGCGTGGGTGAATCCGACCATCTGCAGCGGTTGTGGACGCCCTATCGAATGAGTTACCTGGCCGACGGGCCGCTGAAGCAGGATAACAACGACCGGGCCCAGCCGTTCACCGACATCCCGCAGCTGTCCGACGAAGACGGTCTGGTCGTGGCGCGCGGCGAACTGGTCTACGCCGTGCTCAACCTCTACCCGTACAACCCGGGGCATCTGATGGTGGTGCCATACCGCCGGCTTTCTGAGCTCGAGGATCTGACCGAGGCGGAAAGCAGCGAGCTGATGGCGTTCATCCAGAAGGCGATTCGGGTGATCAAGAACGTGTCGCGCCCACACGGTTTCAACGTCGGGGTCAACCTGGGCCAGTCGGCGGGCGGTTCGCTGGCCGAGCACCTGCATGTGCACGTGGTGCCGCGATGGGGTGGCGACGCCAACTTCATCACGATCATCGGCGATTCCAAGGTGATCCCGCAGTTGCTGCGCGACACCCGCCGCCTGTTGGCCACCGAATGGGACCGGCAATCGTGAGTAGGCAGTCGTGAGCAAGCTGTTGTCCCGCGAGGGAGTGGCCCGAGTCACCAACCCGGTGGCGCGGGCGTTTCTGCATGCCGGCTTCACCGCCGACGGGGTCACGATCATCGCCACCGCCGCCGCGGTGCTTGCGGCGTTGACGCTGTTTCCCATCGGCAAGCTGTTCGTCGGCACCTTGGTGATCTGGTTTTTCGTGATGTTCGATTTGGTCGACGGTGCCATGGCGCGAGAGAGCGGCGGTGGCACCAGGTTTGGTGCGGTGCTGGACGCCACCTGCGACCGGATCAGCGACGGCGCGGTGTTCTGTGGGCTGGCGTGGTGGGCGGCGTTCGGCCTGGGCAGCCGGCCGCTGGTGGTGGCGACGTTGATCTGCCTGGTCACCTCTCAGGTAATCTCGTACATCAAGGCTCGTGCCGAAGCCAGTGGGCTGCGCGGTGACGGCGGCTTCATCGAACGCCCGGAACGATTGATCATCGTGCTCGTCGGCGCGGGACTGTCGGACCTGCCGATCTTTCCGTTGCCGTGGGCGCTGCCGGTGGCGATGTGGTTGCTGGCGGCGGCCAGCATGATCACCTGTGCTCAGCGGTTACACACCGTGCGGCGCTCGACCGGCGCGGCCGATCCGCTACCACCGCCGGGGAAGTCGGGCCACGTCGATCCTGGGACGGGCGAGCCGTGATCGTGCCAGCCGGCCTGAAACGGCCTGGTATTAGAGGTGTTTCGCTGGGCAGTCGAATGACCGACTGGGGTTATGCGGCCGGCTGGCTGACGGTGCGCGCCCTGCCGGAATTCGCCGCGCGCAACGCATTCGACGCCGCAGCGCTGTACGCGTCGCGCAACGGGGGACCGGATCAGCTGCGGAAGAACCTCGCACGCGTGATCGGCGTCGCGCCCAAAGACGTGCCGGGCAGTCTGATGCGGGCGTCGCTGGCGTCGTATGCCCGCTACTGGCGCGAGGCGTTTCGGTTGCCGGCGATGGATCACCACGCGGTCGGCCAGCAGCTCGCCGAAACCGTTCTGGGTCAAGAACATCTCGATGCGGCGCTAGCCAACGGCCGCGGTGCGGTGGCGGCGTTGCCGCACAGCGGCAACTGGGATATGGCCGGGGTGTGGCTGGCCCAGACTCGCGGCACCTTCACCACCGTCGCCGAGCGGCTCAAACCCGAGTCGTTGTACCGGCGGTTCATCGACTACCGGGTAAGCCTTGGCTTCGAGGTAATCCCGCTGTCCGGTGGCGAGCAGCCACCCTTCGAGCTGCTCAGCGAACGACTGCGGGACAACAAGACCGTGTGCCTGATGGCCGAGCGCGATCTGACCCGCACCGGGGTCCAAGTCGACTTCTTCGGCGAACCGACCAGGATGCCGGCCGGTCCGGCGAAGCTGGCGATCACCACCGGCGCGGCGCTGCTGCCGGTGCATTGCTGGTACGAGAGTGACGGCACCCGCGTCCAGTTCTACCCGCCGCTGGACTGCACCAGCGGTGACGTCGGCGTCGTCACTCAGGCGCTGGCCGACACCTTCGCCCGCAACATCGCCGAGCATCCCGCCGACTGGCACATGCTCCAGCCCCAATGGCTGGCGGACTTGTCCGACGAGCGACGGGCCCGATTGGCGGAGACCTGATGCGGATCGGGATGGTGTGCCCGTACTCGTTCGACGTGCCGGGTGGCGTGCAGTCGCATGTATTGCAGCTTGCCGAGGCGATGCGGGAACGCGGTCAGGACGTCAGCGTCCTGGCGCCGTCGTCACCGCATGTCACATTGCCCGAGTTCGTCGTCTCGGCCGGCCGGGCCGTGCCGATTCCCTACAACGGTTCGGTGGCCCGCCTGCAGATCAGCCCGAGCGTGCACGGCAAGGTAAGGCGCTGGCTGACCGAGGGCGACTTCGACGTGCTGCATCTGCATGAACCCAATGCGCCGAGCCTGTCGATGTGGGCGCTACGGATCGCCGAGGGGCCCATCGTGGCCACCTTTCACACCTCGACCACCAAATCGCTGACGCTCTCCGTAGTTCAGGGCCTGCTACGGCCCATGCAGGAGAAGATCGTTGGCCGCATCGCGGTGTCCGACTTGGCCCGACGCTGGCAGATGGAGGCGCTGGGATCGGACGCGGTCGAGATTCCCAACGGCGTCGACGTCGCCGCGATCGCCTCGGCGCCGTTGCTCGAGGGGTATCCGCGGCCCGCCAAGACGGTGTTGTTCCTGGGCCGCTACGACGAGCCCCGCAAGGGGATGGCCGTGCTGATCGATGCGCTGCCCGGCCTCGTCGGGCGCTTTCCGGGGCTGCAGGTGCTGATCGTCGGCCGCGGCAACGAAGACGAACTGCGGGCCAAGGTCGGCGAATTGGCCGGTCATTTGCGTTTCCTCGGTCTGGTCGACGACGCCGCCAAGGCGTCGGCGCTGCGCAGCGCCGATGTCTACTGCGCGCCGCATCTCGGCGGGGAAAGCTTCGGCATCGTGCTCGTCGAGGCGATGGCCGCCGGTACCCCGGTGGTGGCCAGCGACCTGCACGCGTTCCGGCGCGTGCTGCGCGACGGCGAGGCCGGGCGGCTGGTGGCGGTCGATGACAGTGCCGCACTGGCCGAGGGCCTGATCGCGGTGCTGGAGAACGACGCGCTGGCCGAGCGCTACGCTGTGGCCGGCGAAGAAGCGGTGCGCCGCTACGACTGGCCGGTGGTGGCCAATCAGATCATGCGGGTCTACGAGACCGTCGCCGTCACCGGGAACAAAGTGCAGGTGGCGAGCTGATGTCGTGGACGCTTCCGCTCGTCGCCGCCCTGGTCCTGCTGCTGCTGGTGCTGCTCGGATTCGGCGCCTGGGGGTATCGCGCGGCCAATCGGCTGGACCGCCTGCACGTGCGCTACGACCTGTCCTGGCAGGCCCTGGACGCCGCGCTGGCCCGCCGGGCGGTGGTGGCCCGCGCGGTCGCGGCGAACGCGTTCGGTGGTCCGGCCGATGCTGAGGCCCGCCAGTTGGTCGCGCGGGCCGACGCGGCAGAAGCCGCCCCACGGCCGGCCCGTGAAGCATGTGAGAACAAGTTGTCGGCCGCGCTGGCATTGGTCGATCCTGCGGCGGGGCCTGCGGGCCTGGTCGCGGAGCTGGCCGATGCCGAAGCCCGGGTGGTGCTGGCGCGCCGATTCCACAACGACGCGGTGCGCGACACGCTCGCATTGCGCGAGAGGCGCCTGATCCGGTGGTTCCGGTTGGCTGGAACAGCAGCGCTGCCAACCTATTTCGAGATCGCCGAACAAGCGCAGGCGCTACGCCACGCCGATCACCCCGCAGCCGGCCGGCGCACGTCGGCGCGGGTGGTGTTGCTCGACGAGACCGGCGCGGTGTTGCTGCTGTGCGGATCGGACCCCGCAGCGTCCGAGCAAGCCGGGGGCGCGCAGCGATGGTGGTTCACCGTGGGTGGCCAGGTCGGGGACGGGGAGTCCTTGGCGCAGGCCGCGGCTCGTGAATTGACCGAGGAGACGGGTTTGCGGGTCGATCCCGCCGACATCGTCGGGCCGATGTGGCGGCGCGATGCGGTGTTCGACTTCAACGGCGCGGCGATCGACAGCGAGGAATTCTTCTTCGTCTACCGCACCGAACGCTTCGAGCCGTCCACGGTGGGCCGCACCGAACTGGAGAGCCGTTACATCCACGGACACCGTTGGTGTGACGCTGCCGACATCGCCGAGTTGGCCGATGCCGGCGAGACGGTGTATCCGCTGCAGCTCTCTGAGCTGCTGACCGAGGCAGTTGCCTTGGCGGGCTCGCCGGATCGGCCCCGTCAACTGCAGTCCATCCGGTGATTGTGACGCGCGGGAAAATACGATTTGGCGTCCAGCACTAGAATCGGGTGACCTCGGTTGAAGGAGATCAGCAGTGGATAGCGCCGCTTCGTCGAACGGCTCTGGGCGCACGGGAACCGCGCGGGTCAAGCGCGGGATGGCCGAAATGCTCAAGGGCGGCGTGATCATGGACGTCGTCACGCCGGAGCAGGCTCGAATCGCCGAGGGCGCCGGGGCGGTCGCGGTGATGGCGCTGGAGCGCGTACCGGCCGACATCCGCGCACAGGGCGGGGTGTCGCGGATGAGCGACCCCGACATGATCGAGGGCATCATCTCCGCGGTCACCATCCCGGTGATGGCCAAAGCGCGCATCGGTCACTTCGTGGAAGCGCAGATTTTGCAGAGCCTCGGTGTGGACTACGTCGACGAGTCCGAGGTGCTGACCCCGGCCGACTACACCCACCACATCGACAAGTGGAAGTTCACCGTGCCGTTCGTCTGCGGCGCCACGAATCTGGGTGAGGCGCTGCGGCGCATCAACGAGGGCGCGGCGATGATCCGCTCCAAAGGCGAGGCCGGCACCGGTGACGTGTCCAATGCGACCACGCACATGCGCGCCATCGGGGGAGAGATCCGGCGACTGGGATCGCTGTCTGAGGACGAATTATACGTAGCGGCAAAGGAATTGGCTGCTCCTTACGACCTGGTCGTCGAAGTCGCGCGGGCCGGCAAGCTACCGGTCACCTTGTTCACCGCGGGTGGTATCGCCACCCCGGCCGACGCCGCGATGATGATGCAGCTCGGGGCCGAGGGCGTGTTCGTCGGCTCGGGCATCTTCAAATCCGGGGACCCGGCGCAGCGCGCCGCGGCGATCGTCAAGGCCACCACCTTCTACGACGACCCCGATGTGCTGGCCAAGGTGTCCCGCGGCTTGGGTGAGGCGATGGTGGGCATCAACGTCGAGCAGGTGCCGGAGCCGCATCGCCTGGCCCAGCGCGGCTGGTAAAAACACTCCGTGTCGATCGAAAAGATCCTTGATCTCGAGCAACTCGAGGTCAACATCTACCGGGGCAGCGTGTTCAGCCCCGAACAGGGCAACTTTCAGCGCACCTTCGGCGGCCAGGTGGCCGGCCAGTCGCTGGTGTCCGCGGTGCGCACGGTCGATCCGCATTT